>NZ_JBARGP010000576.1:0-20314 GCF_049798375.1 Bradyrhizobium sp. | reverse complement strand
CATCGTGCTGCTGCTGCGGCAACCAGCACCGGCGCGGTGAAGTTGGCCCCCCGAGTGGCGCCAGCCCAATGCACTACCGCTCCCGTGCCGGCACGCGTGTGATCTTCGCACCCAGCCCGTTCAGCCGCTCGTCGATGCGCTCATAGCCGCGTTCGATCTGGTCGGCGTTGTTGATCGTGCTGGTGCCTTCGGCCGAGAGGGCGGCGAGCAGCATGGCCATGCCGGCGCGGATGTCGGGGGAGATCATGGAGGCGCCGCGCATCCGGCTCGGGCCGGCGACGATGGCACGGTGCGGGTCGCACAGCACGATGCGCGCGCCCATCGCGATCAGCTTGTCGACGAAGAACATCCGCGATTCGAACATCTTCTCGAACATCAGGATCACGCCCTCGCATTGCGTGGCGGTGACGATCGCGATCGACATCAGATCCGCCGGGAACGCCGGCCAGGGCTGGTCCTCCAGCTTCGGCACGTGGCCGCCAAAATCGTCCTGGATCTTCAGCGTCTGATTGGAGGGCACGATGAGATCGTCGCCCTCGACGCGGCAGACGATGCCGAGCCGCTCAAAACCCATGCGGATCGAGCGCAGATGCTCGACGCCGGCGCGCACGATACGGAGCGGCGAGCGCGTCACGGCGGCAAGCCCGATCAGCGAGCCGACCTCGATATGGTCGGGCTGAATCCGGTAGCTCGTTTCGCCCAGCGTGGCCGGGCCATGCACGATCATGGTGTTGGTGCCGATCCCCTCGATCTTCGCGCCGAGCGCGTTCAACCGCTCGTCGATGCGTTCATAGCCGCGCTCGATCTGGTCGGCGTTGTTGATGGTCGAGGTGCCCTCGGCGCAGACGGCGGCGAGCAGCATCGCCATGCCGGCGCGGATGTCGGGCGAGATCATTGAGGCGCCGCGCAGCCGGCTGGGGCCGGCGACGATGGCGCGATGCGGATCGCACAGCACGATGCGCGCGCCCATCGAGATCAGCTTGTCGACGAAGAACATCCGCGACTCGAACATCTTCTCGAACATCAGGATCAGGCCGGCGCACTGGCTCGCGGTGACGATCGCGATCGACATCAGGTCGGCCGGGAAGGCGGGCCAGGGCTGGTCTTCCAGCTTCGGCACGTGGCCGCCGAAATCGTCCCTGATCTTCAAGCTCTGGTCGGACGGCACGATCAAATCGTCGCCGGTGACCTCGCAGACGATGCCGAGCCGCTCGAACCCCATCCGGATCGAGCGCAGATGCTCGGTGCCGGCGCGCACGATGCGCAGGGGCGAGCGCGTCACCGCGGCAAGCCCGATCAGCGAGCCGACCTCGATATGGTCGGGCTGGATGGCGTAGCTCGCCTGGCCTAGCGTGGCCGGGCCGTGGATCACCATGGTGTTGGTACCGATGCCCTCGATATTGGCGCCCAACGCGACCAGGAAATGGGCGAGGTCCTGCACGTGCGGCTCGGAGGCCGCGTTGCGCAGATAGGTCGTGCCGTGCGCGGCAACCGCAGCGACCAGTGCGTTCTCGGTGGCGGTGACACTGGGCTCGTCGAGGAAGACGTCGGCGCCCTTGAGCTGGCTTGCGCGCAGCTCGATCTTGTCGGTCGCGGTCACGGTGGCGCCGAGCTGCTCGAACGCCAAAAAGTGGGTGTCGAGACGACGCCGGCCGATCACGTCGCCGCCCGGCGGCGGTAGCGCCACCTGGCCGCAACGGGCGAGCAGGGGGCCGGCGAGCAGGATCGAGGCGCGGATGCGGATGCACAGCTCCGGATCGAGATCGGCGGCGCGGATCTCCTTGGCGTGGATCGCAAGCCGGTTCCGGCCGCGCCATTCGGCAGAAGCGCCAACCGATCTGATCAGCTCGACCAGGGTCTCGGTGTCGCGGATGCGCGGAACGTTGTCGAGCGTGACCGGATGTTCGGTCAGCAGCGCCGCGGCGATGATCGGCAGCGCGGCGTTCTTGTTGCCCTGGGGCTCGATGGCGCCCTTCAACCGGTGGCCGCCCTCAATGATGTATTGGATCGGCGCCATGCAGTCTCGCGTCCGTGTTCGAAGCCCTGGTTATATTTCGATGCGCCTCAGTCGGAAATGCCGCGGTCTGCAGATCGGAAGCGAGATACTGGGTATCACATCTCGCCTCGCTACGCCCTGGAATTCTTAGGCTGGAATTGAGCCGATCGTTGGCGGTCGAACTCAACTCGACCTTTCGAAGTTCAGTGGGCCTATCAACAATCGACCAATGCCGCTCCAAAGTCTGGTCTTGAACCCTGCGTCGCTACAGGAGCCGGCGCGGATCCGGATCGGCCCCATCCGACGCGAGGCGTCCTTACCCTGACGGGGTAGAGTTGGCGAGGGGATAATGATAAAGTTCCAGAATGCGGCTGTCGTCGATAAACAAGCTCTCTCCGGAACAGTTCTTCGCCTGGCTGCCTGGGCAGGAAGGGCGGTACGAACTCGTCGACAGTGAGGTCGTGATGATGGCCGGGGCTGGCCGGCGGCACGATCGTGTCGTGGTCAACCTGATCGCCACGATGGACGGACAATTGCGATCCGGTCCTTGTCAAACTTTCACGGGTGATACCTACGTTTCGACGTCGCCCACGACGCGGCGCATGCCTGATGTGGGCGTTGACTGCGGGAAGCCGGACGAGGAGTCACTGGAAGCCGACAAACCTGCGCTGCTGATCGAAGTGCTCTCTCCAACGACGCGCGCCATGGACGTCACGATCAAGCTGCAGGAATATCAAGCGCTCGACGCGCTAGAGTACGTGTTGCTCGTCGATACGGAAAATCCCAAGGTTCAATTCCATTTCCGAAAAGGCGATCGAAGCTGGACGTCGGCGGTGGTCGAGGGCCTCGAAGCATCGATCATGTTCGCGAAGCTGCACATGGAGCTGAAGCTCTCCGACGTCTATCGTGCGTTGGAGTTTCGACCAAAGCCGGGACTTGTTCAGGTCGAGGCAGAACAGCCCGGATCGACCCGTGCTTCGGAATAAGCAGGGATCTCGCAGCACCGACAGCAGGCAGATGCCGGCTGAGGATCTTGCCCACCAATAGCCGTCGACACTACACGTCGACGTTGGCGCTCAGCGAGTTGTCCTGGATGAACTCGCGGCGCGGCTCGACCACGTCGCCCATCAGCTTGGTGAAGATGTCGTCGGCCTCGTCGACCTCCTTGACCTTCACCTGCAGCAGGGTGCGCGCCTCGGTGTCGAGCGTGGTTTCCCAGAGCTGCTGCGGGTTCATCTCGCCGAGACCTTTGTAGCGTTGCATGGTGATGCCCTTGCGACCGGCATCGGTCACCGCCTCGAACAGATCGACCGGGCCGTGAATCACGGTCTCGGTCTCGCCGCGGCGTAGAACGCCCGGCCGGGCATAGGCCTCCTGCAGGCGCGGCGCGTATTCGTCGAGCTTGCGTGCATCGGTGGAGGCTAGCAGGGCATCGTCGATCACGGCGACGTCCTTTACGCCGCGTACGGTGCGCTCGAACGTGAAGCCCTGGCCTTCGGTAAAATGACCGATCCAGCCCCGCTCGACTTCGTCGGCCAGCACATCGAGCCGCCTGGCGATGTAGTCGGCAGCGGCCTCGGCTGTCTCCAGATTGTCAACGACCTCATGACGCAAGACGCCGGCGATCGCGGCCTGCTCGACCACCTTACGGTCGTAGCGGCTGTGCAGATTGCCCAGCACGTTGCGGACGATGCGCGCGTCGTCGACCAGCGACAGCAGGTCGCGTCCCTTGCGGTCCTCACCGGAGGCCGTCTTGAACAAGCAATCATTGAGCCCGACCGAAATCAGGTAGTCGTCCAGCGCGCGTTGGTCCTTGAGGTACTGCTCGGACTTTCCGCGCGTCACCTTATAGAGCGGCGGCTGGGCGATATAGAGATGGCCGCGATCGATGATCTCGCGCATCTGCCGGTAGAAGAAGGTGAGCAGCAGCGTGCGGATATGGGCGCCGTCGACGTCGGCGTCGGTCATCACGATGATCTTGTGATAACGCAGCTTGTCGGCCGAGAAGTCGTCACTGATGCCGGTGCCGAGCGCGGTGATCAGGGTGCCGCTCTGCTCGCTCGACAGCATCTTGTCCGGACGCACGCGCTCGACATTGAGGATCTTGCCGCGCAGCGGTAGCACCGCCTGGAATTCGCGGTTGCGGCCCTGCTTGGCGCTGCCGCCTGCCGAGTCGCCCTCGACGATGAACAGCTCGGACTTGGCCGGATCCTTCTCCTGGCAGTCGGCGAGCTTGCCGGGCAGCGAGGAGATCGCGAGCGGGCTCTTGCGGGTCAGCTCGCGCGCTTTTCGCGCGGCTTCGCGTGCGGCGGCCGCCTGGATCACCTTGCCGACCACCACCTTGGCCTCTGCCGGGTGCTCCTCGAACCAGGCCGACAGCGCCTCGTTCAGGACGTTCTCGACCACGGGCCGCACTTCGGAGGACACCAGCTTGTCCTTGGTCTGCGAGGAGAACTTCGGGTCTGGCACCTTCACCGACAGCACCGAAGTCAAACCTTCGCGGCAATCGTCGCCGGTCAGCGCGATCTTTTCCTTTTTCGCATTGGCCTCGGCATAGCCGTTGACCTGACGCGTCAGCGCGCCGCGGAAGCCGGCGAGATGGGTGCCGCCGTCACGCTGCGGAATATTGTTGGTGAAGCACAGCACGTTTTCATGGTAGCTGTCGTTCCACCACAGCGCGGCCTCGACCGTGATGCCGTTGGCTTCCGAGCGCACGATGATCGGCGCCGGCATGATCGCCTTCTTGTTGCGATCGAGATATTTGACGAATTCCTCGACGCCGCCGGAATAGTGCATCTCCTCGCGCTTCTCGACCGCGTGGCGCATGTCGGACAGCACGATGTTAACGCCGGAATTGAGGAAGGCGAGCTCGCGCAGGCGATGCTCGAGCGTCGCGTAGTCGTATTCGATGTTCTTGAAGGTCTCTGGCGAGGCGTGGAAGGTCACCTCGGTGCCGCGTTTGCCATGGGCATCACCGACCACCGCAAGCGGCGCCACGGCATCGCCGTGCGCGAACTCGATCAGGTGCTCCTTGCCCTGGCGCCAGATGCGCAGCTGCAGCTTGCTCGACAGCGCGTTGACGACGGAGACGCCGACGCCATGCAGGCCGCCGGAAACCTTGTAGGAGTTCTGGTCGAATTTGCCGCCGGCGTGGAGCTGGGTCATGATGACCTCTGCCGCCGAGACGCCTTCCTCCTTGTGGATGTCGACCGGAATGCCGCGGCCGTCGTCGCGCACGGTGACGGAATTGTCGGGATTGAGGACCACCTCGACCGCGGTGGCATGGCCTGCGAGTGCTTCGTCGATCGCGTTGTCGACGACCTCATAGACCATGTGGTGCAGGCCGGAGCCGTCATCGGTATCGCCGATATACATGCCAGGCCGCTTGCGCACGGCATCCAGGCCCTTCAGCACCCGGATCGATTCTGCACCGTATTCGCTCGCGACGGCAGGCTCGGTTTCGGCGATCGATTGCCGGGCGGGTTCGGTCATGTGAAGCCTTTGAGGGGTGCTCGAATCAGCGATATGCGGCGCCATGCTGAGGCGCGTATTTGTGCCATGAAAGAGGCCACGCGCCTAGCGCAAAGTGGCACTCGTTAAGATATTGAAGAGATAGAATTTTTTAATGGTTTTTCAAGGCGCATAAGGGCTGGATTTGCAAGCCCTTCAAGCCTGAATCGAGGGCTTGTTTTGGTCCCGCAAAACGCCGGATTTTCGAGCCGTTCAAGTGGCGTGCGACAGGCCTATTTTTCAGCGTACCGACGTCACGCCGCGCGGCGTGCGATCCGGCCCGCTTCGACGTCGAAGATCTCGCCTGCAGGTCCGAGCTCGGCGAAAGCGGCCGGGTCGGCGCCGGTCAGCCAGACCTGCGCGCCGAGCGTGCCGAGTTCGGTGAACAAAGCGGCACGGCGGGTGGGATCGAGGTGGGCAACGATCTCGTCGAGCAGCAGCAGCGGCACGATATCTGTGGTTTCCGCCACCAGCGTCGCATGCGCGAGGATCAGGCCGATCAACAGCGCTTTCTGCTCGCCGGTCGAAGCATCGCGCGCCGGCATGCTCTTCGGCGCATAGACGATTTGCAGGTCGGTCAGATGCGGACCGTCGAGCGTGCGGCCGGCGGCGGCGTCGCGGGCGCGGCTGTCGCGCAGCATGGCGCGGTAGCGGTCTTCGACCGCGAGCGCGGGCTCTGACAGCAGTGCGTTCTCCATCCAGCCGTCGAGCGCAATTTCGGCCGAGGGGAAGGCGGAGGCGGCACCGCGGGCACGCAGCATCGCGGCCAGCTTGACGGCGGTGTGACCGCGGCTCGCAGCGACGGCGACCGCAAGTTCCGCGGTCTCGCGCTCGATCGCTTCGCACCAATGGTCATCAAAATTGCGCACCTCGAGCAGCCGGTTGCGCGAGCGCAAGGAACGCTCCAGTGCCGAGACGCGGCTGGAATGCTGGCTGTCGATTGCCAGCACCAGCCGGTCGAAGAAGCGCCGCCGCTCGGACGCCGAGCCCATGAACAGCCCGTCCATTGCCGGCGTCAGCCAGACCATGCGGATATGGTCGCCGAAGGCGGTCGCCGAGCCCACAGGCTCGCGGTCGATCCGGCAGCGCCGCGTCGTATTGGCATCACTGCGCGGCGGCTCGATGCCGGTGCCGAGCACGGTCAGCCCGAGTGCGCCCTCGACCTCCGCCGAGACGGCCCAGGAGCCGTCGCCCTGGTTATCGGCAACGTCCTCCAGCGTGGCACGGCGTAAGCCGCGGCCGGGCGCGAAGAACGAGATCGCCTCCAGGCAATTGGTCTTGCCGGCGCCGTTGGCGCCGACCAGCGCGATCATATCGGCATGCGCTTCCACGCTTGCGGAGCGGTAGCTGCGAAACTGCGTCAGCGCCAGGCGATGGATGCGGGAAGGGGTCATGAAAGGGCGCAGCGCGTGATCTCGGTCGTCCGTCATTGCGAGGAGCCGAAGGCTACGAAGCAATCCAGACTTCGTTTCTTTTGGCGCTGGATTGCGTCGCTTCGCTCGCAACGACGGCGCTACTGAGCGGGAAACGTAGGGTGGGCAACGACGTGCAGCGCCGTGCCCACGGCCTGTCAGCTTAGATGGTGGGCACGCTACGCTTTGCCCACCCTACGCAGCCGGGTCACGTCACACCCGCATCGGCATCAGCACGTAGAGCGCGGCCGAATTGTTCTTGTCCTGGACCAGGGTCGGCGAGCCCGGATCGGCCAGCCGCAACACCGCGACGTCGCCCTCGATCTGCGCGGCGATGTCCATCAAATAGCGCGAGTTGAAGCCGATATCGAGCGCGTCGGAGGCGTATTCGACCTCGAGTTCCTCGGTGGCGCTGCCGGAGTCGGGATTGGTCACCGAAAGTATGAGCTTGCCGGGGGACAGAGCCAGCTTCACGGCGCGGCCACGCTCTGAGGAAATGGTGGAGACGCGGTCAACGGCGGCGGCGAAGTCGCCTTTGTCGACGACCAACTCCTTGTCGTTGTTCTGCGGAATGACGCGGCCGTAATCGGGGAAGGTGCCGTCGATCAGTTTCGAAGTCAGAACCACCTGGCCGAGGGTGAAGCGGATCTTGCCCTGCGACAGCTCGATCTTGATCTCGCTGGTATTGTCCTCGATCAGGCGCTGCACCTCGCCGACAGTCTTGCGCGGCACGATCACGCCGGGCATGTCGGCGGCGCCCTTCGGCTGCGGTAGGTCGACCTGGGCGAGCCGGTGGCCGTCGGTCGCAACGCCGCGCAGGGTGGCCTGCACGCCGCTGCCGGCCGCGTGCAGGAAGATGCCGTTCAGATAATAGCGGGTCTCTTCGGTCGAGATCGCAAACTGGGTGCGGTCGATCAGGTCCTTCAGGTCGCGGGCGCCGAGCGAGAAGGCATGCGTCATGTCGCCAGCAGCGAGATCCGGGAAGTCGGTCTCCGGTAGTGTCTGCAAGGTGAAACGCGAGCGGCCGGCGCGGATCGCCAGCACGGCGCGCTCGCCATCGCTTTCCAGCACGATCTGGGAGCCGTCGGGCAGCTTGCGCACGATGTCATAGAACATGTGGGCCGGCACCGTGGTCGAGCCGGCGGTCGCCGTCTCCGCGGGCAGCGTCTCCGTCACCTCGAGATCGAGATCGGTCGCCTTCAGTGCAAGCTGCGTGTTCTCGGCGCGGATCAGCACGTTGCCGAGGATTGGAATGGTGTTGCGCCGTTCGACCACGCGATGGACGTGACCCAGCGACTTCAGGAGTTGCGCGCGTTCGACGGTGACCTTCATTGCAATACCCGCGAGTTCCCACTGAGCCTGTCGTTAGGAAATGCCGGCGGGCTTTTGGGCAGCGCCGCGGCCGATGACACCCCGCTCCCGGTCAAAGCCTCGATCAAAGTCTCGATCAAAGCCTTGGGCGCAGGGGGAGCGTAAAGTGGCGCGGATGCGGCGCAAGTGCAAGAGATGGGGCGGCCATTTCCAAGGTTTCGGCAGCCGCCGAGAGCCCTGCAGCCCGGCTGGGGCGGGACAAACCGATAAGGCGGCGGGAGCCCGACATTCTGTCCAGGCTCCGCCAGCGGAATGCCTATTCCTGGAGCTGGCGCTTGAGGGATTCGACCTCTTCCGACAGCGCGGTGTCCTTGCCGACCAACCCCTCGATCTTGCGCACGGCATGCAGCACCGTGGTGTGGTCGCGTCCGCCAAAGCGGCGGCCGATCTCGGGCAGCGAGCGCAGCGTCATGGTCTTGGCCAGATACATCGCGACCTGGCGCGGGCGCACCACATTGGCGGTGCGGCGCGAGGACAGCAGGTCGGAACGGCTGACATTGTACTGCCGCGCCACCACCCGCTGGATGTCCTCGATCTTGATGCGCTTCGGCTCCGAGGGGCGGATCAGGTCGCGAACCTCGCGCTCGGCCATCTCCAAGGTCACCGGCTGGTTGTTGAGCTTGGAGTGCGCGAGCAGGCGGTTGATGGCGCCTTCGAGGTCGCGGCCATTATGGGTGATGGCGCGAGCGAGATAATCCAGCACGGGCTCCGGCACGTCGAAGCTCGCATGATGGCTGCGGGCCGCTGCAACGCGCGACTTGAGAATGCCGAGCCGCAAGTCTTCGCCGAGCGTGCCCATTTCGACCACGAGGCCGCCGGCCAGGCGCGAGCGGACGCGGTCGTCGAGGCTTTCGAGATCGGACGGCGGACGGTCGGCTGCGATCACGACCTGGCGGCCGGCGTCGATCAGCGCGTTCAGCGTGTGACAGAACTCGGCCTGGGTCGACTTGCCCTGCAGGAATTGCAGGTCGTCGATGACCAGCACGTCGATGCCGCGTAGCGCTTCCTTGAAGGCCAGCGCCGTCTGCGTCTTCAGCGCGGCGACAAAGCCGTACATGAATTTCTCGGCGGTGAGATACAGCACCTTGCGCTCGCCACCGGCATTGCCGGCAAAGGTCACGGCCTGCAACAGATGCGTCTTGCCGAGGCCGACACCGGCGTGGATGTAGAGCGGATTGAACATCACGGGATCGCCGCGGCGGCCTTCGGCCACCTGGCGGGCAGCGGCCTGCGCCAGCGTGTTGGAGCGACCGACCACGAAGCTTGCGAAAGTGAGGCGGGGATCAAGCGGCGAGCCGCCGAGCGCGTCATGGCTGGTCGCGATCGGCGCCGCCATGGTCGTGCGCTGCTCGATTCCTCCACGGTTGTCGGTGCGCTCGGGACGGCGCGCTTCGACCGGCGCCGGCACTTCCTTGACTGGTGCCACTTGGCGCATCGCCGTGCGCACGGTGAGATCGATGCGGTGCACCTCCGGCATCTCGGCCTGCCAGCACGTCAGCACGCGCTCGGAATAATGCGCCTGAATCCAGCTCTTCAGGAAGCGCGTCGGGACCGACAGGCGGACGCTTTCGTCCTGAACGCCTTCCAGGTCCATCCGCGCGAACCAGCTGGTGTAGACATCCTCGCCGACGCTCGAGCGCAGGCGACCTTTGACACGAGACCAGCGATCCTGTTCCGAATTTGTCATTGCTGTCGTAACTTTTCGAATTGAGTGATGGGTGCCGTATGAAATGCCGTGCAGACGCGCTGCCACGGCATGACCTCGAGGCGGAATTCAAACTCCAGAAACAGCTCCGCCGCTCGGCGCTGATGCCGATGCACAGATCAAGGCTGTCTGAAGTATCGTCTCCGTGAGGTCAGCGCGTACTCGACGGCCTTGCCGGAGAAAGCGCAGGGGGACCCACAGGAAGTCCCATGGCCGAACGACTGAACGCCAAGCGGCCGGAAAGAGTCGCTAAGAGGTCGCGATCCGGAACCAGTTGTTGGTGTGAAACCGCAAAGTGTCCGTAAAGCATGCAACCTCCCCGCCCCGCCGCGATCGCTCACGGCAAGTTGTCATTTCACACATGTCTCAAAAGCAGCCGCATCCGAACCCCCAAGGTTCATCCGCTACGCCGCCACATCCCGTCTATTGTCCCGCTCGCAAACGCTGCCTCGCCACGTCTGCCGGTTCGACCTCATCTCGTATTTCTCTTGTTCAAAACCACGAGACATGGATGCCCCGTCCGAGAAATTTCGACATAGTCCAACTGTCACCCATACCGCTATGGATCACGAACCGACATTCGCTTGGAGCCTCACTAACGCGCACACCGCCGCCGATTTGCGCGTCCGCCCCGTTTCCAAAACCGCGCTGGTCTTAAAGATCGTGGGCGCCGCGAGCGATTAAAGAAATACACGATGCGCCGGTTCTCGCAATCCATTTGATCGGCGCACTGCAGCGAGTCTTCGCAGCAGTTGCGACGACACGTTGCGCGTTAAGAAAGCATGTTCTTGAATCAGCGCGAGGAATCTCGCGTGTGACGAAGCAGCGTGTGCGCCCAAAATTTTTCATAAAATATTTACGTTTGTCCGTCGCGCGACTGCTTTTCCAAACAGTTGGACTCGCTATGCGCTTAAGTCATTTTCGAGACGGTGTTTTTTGCGATTATTTTTTTGGGGTAACTCCTCTCTCGCGGCGCATGCGATGTGAATCTCCCGGCCTGCTCTATTGACAATACTGTGCAAGCAAAAATGCCGACAAACGCGCGTGCGTTGCAGGTGGGATAAATTTATCACCGCGTAAGATTACGGAATGCATGCGCAAAAAACGCGAACACGGAACGACCGCGACCGCCGCGATGTTGCATGATCGCTTGCGCGTTCGCGCGTGCATGATCGCGTGCGCGTTGCGCCGAACAGAAGACTGCTCTGAAAAATTGTCCTGAAAAGAAAAAGCCCGGCATTGCCGGGCTTCGTCAATTACAACTTTCGTCGGTCGCAATACCGCGCGATCACGTCACCCGTCGCGTTCACCTGATCGAGTTCACTCGACCAAGTTCACTCGATCCAGTTTACTTGGCGAGCTTCGCGATCTGATGCGAGAGGCGCGACACTTTGCGGCTCGCATTGTTCTTATGGATGATATTGCGCTGGGCGGCGCGCATCAGCTGCGGCTCGGCGTTCGCCATGGCCTTCAGCGCCGCGTCGCGATCGCCCTTCTTGATCGCTTCCTCGACGGTGCGCACCGCGCCGCGCATTTGCGTGCGGCGCGACTTGTTGACGATGGTGCGACGGGCAATCTTGCGCGTCGCCTTCTTGGCGGAGGTCGTATTGGCCATGCTCTCAAATATCCTTCGGCGGCGATCCCTCGCCGCAATTTGCGGATACGCGGCAAACGGTCGCCGCAAGCGGCCCGATCGACGCGATAGGTTTGTCCGGACGCCTCTCTGAGAATGTCGTGACCGCAGCAAAATGCCCGATCGGCGCCGCTCAAAGAACAGCGGCGGCGGGACTGCGCCCACCGCCATTTCCGGCCCTTATAGAGGCCGCCTTGTCGAGCGTCAACGGGCTCTGCGGACCGAAAGTCGCCGAAAACCGCCCCGTCCGCCGTCCGTAACCTCCTGACGCGGTTGAATTTCCGCAAGCGCCCCGCTATGCCCTAGCTGCACGGGCAACAATAGCGTGGCTCGTGTTCCCCGGACGCATCTTGAGCGTTGCTTGGGCGCCAACATTATTGCCGTGCCGCCCCTGGTCTGCACGCGCGAATATTGGTCCCGATGCGAGCGGCACAGCAAAGGGGGCGGGGTTAGGGCATGATCCGCGGTTTTTTCCGACTTCTGGGGCTGTTGCTGCTGGCCGGCGGGTTCATCTTCATGGTCTATGACGGCGCCCGCTGGGTGGCCGACCAGACCCTGCAATTCACCCGCTTCGGCCAGTTCTGGAACGACGTCAACCAGTCCAGCCAGGCTGCTTTCCACGCCTGGGTCGACAGCAAGGCGCCCTGGCTGTGGGAGTGGATCGTCAAGATTATCCTGAACCAGCCGGTGTTCGCGGTGCTCGGCCTGCTCGGCATCATCCTGATACTGGTGTTCCGTCCGCGTCGGCCGCTGATCGGCTATTCGCGCGATTGAAGGCATCCGTTGCTGCCTCATCAGGCGAGGCCAACGGTTTGTTAACCCTAACGGGGCATCACTAGAGCCTACCGCTTTAAGGGATTGCTCTAGTGCGCGCGTTTTTCCTGCCGGTCATTGTCATCGCCATCGCGACGTTGCTGTCGGGGTGCATGCAGACGCTCTCCCCCGTGGCCATCGGTGGCTCGCAGAGCGATCTTGACGCCATGGCTTATGGCCCACCGCCGGTGTCGCGCTCGGTTGCCGTGGCCCGATCAAGCGGCGGCGCGATCGATGCCTTGCGCAATTCCTTTGCCGCTACGCCGCGCGCCGGCTATGCCGCTCCCGTGCCTGTCGCCTACGCGCCACGCGACTCCGTCTATCAGCTCGATGCCGGCGACAAGCTGCGCGTCGTGGTCTATGGCCAGGAAGGCCTCACCAACACCTATGCGATCGATGCCTCCGGATCGATCACGATGCCGCTGATCGGCAGCGTGCATGCGCGCGGCCGCAGCACCGCCGGGCTTGCGGCCGACATCACGGCGAAGCTGCGCAACGGCTATATCCGCGAGCCGTCGGTCGCAGTCGAGATCGAGTCCTACCGGCCGTTCTTCATCCTCGGCGAAGTGCAGGCGCCCGGCCAATATCCCTATGTGCCGAACATGACGGTCGAGAGCGCGATCGCAATCGCCGGCGGCTTCTCAGCCAGGGCCAAGCGCGACATCGTCACGCTCACCCACACCGATGGCGCTGGCGCGCTGCGCTACGAGGTGCCGCTCGGCACCTCGCTCAAGCCCGGCGACACGGTCCAGGTCGGCGAGCGCTGGTTCTGAAGACGTCTGCTATGTCAGGTGTTGCGCGAAAAATCCCATCGCGCGCGGCCAGGCGAGGTCGGCGCTGGCCTTGTCGAAGCTCGGCCGCTCGTCGCAGCTGAAGCCATGCTGCGCGCCGGGATAGACGAAGATCTCGACCTCGGGACGCTTGGCCCTGATGGTCTCGACGTCGCCGAGCGGAATGCCTGAATCCTTTTCGCCGAAATGCAGCTGCGCCGGTACCTGCGGCTTGTCGTCGGCGAAGCGCACGATGGCGCCGCCGTAATAGCCCACCGCGGCCTTGAGGCCCGACAGCTTGGTCGCCGCCGCGTAGGCGACGCTGCCGCCGAGGCAGAAGCCGATGATGCCGACCGGGCCCACATCCTTCACCGCATCGATCGCGGCCTGAGTGTCGCGCAGCATCGCCGGCCAATCGGGATTGGCGACGAATTTGCGCGCCACCGCGATCTCTTCCGGAGAATAGCCTGATGTGAAGCCGGGCTCGACGCGATCGAAGATCGAGGGCGCCACCGCGACATAGCCTTCGGCGGCGATACGGTCGCAGACGTGGCGGATGTGGTGATTGACGCCAAAAATCTCCTGGATCACGACGATCGCGCCTTTCGGCTTGGTGGTGGGATCAGCGCGATAAGCGCCGAGCTTGAAACCGTCCGAGGCGGTGAGCTTGATATCCTGTCCCACGGTGCATTCATTCCTTGCTGATGAGTAGTCTGGGTGAGAGGGCGCTGTGCCCGCGAATTGAACCTATTGCCACATCCAGTCTGCGCCGTGCTCCTGTTTCCAGCCGGTCAGGCGACCTCTGCGAAATTTCAGAAACAGGCGATCGTGGTGCGGGATCAGTCCGCTGCCGCCGAGATCGCGGAAAGCAAGATAGATGTCCGCGCCGGGTCGTCCACTGACGCGCTGTAGCGGCTGCCCCAGCGCGCGAGGTCTCGCCTACATCCATGCCGAAGGCAAGCGGCGTGTTGTTGGATAAAGTCGCTGTGAAGGGCAGGCGATGAATGCAGTCGGGCGCGATCTACTGCGCTTGTGCCCTGCTGTCGCAAGCCCGAGCGCCAGGGCGGCGCAGGCGAATCGGAGCGATGGCATCATGAGGCTGTCCTCGACGGTGTCGGGCACGCGGCCATTGTAGACCGATCCATTGCGCGCCGAAAACCGCCGGCCTTCGGCTCTCCGCTGGTATCTCGTGCGGCGGAGTTTCTGCGTCGCACAACATGGCGTGCCGATTTTCGCTCACGCGATTTCAAATCTCGTTGCGCGTTCACGGGAACGCGATCATTCTTGCCGCCAAGCGGATGCCGACCCGGTGGGCATTCGTGACCCATAAAGTGAGTTGCCGCCGTAAGCGGCACCCGCACCGGCAGGGGAAGAAACAGAATGGCTACTCTCAACATCAACGGACATAACATGTCCGTCGATGCGGCGAATGATACGCCGCTGCTATGGGCCATCCGCGAGCAATTGCAGATGACCGGCACCAAGTTCGGATGCGGCGCAGGGCTGTGTGGCGCCTGCACCGTTCACGTCAACGGCGAGGCGGTGCGCTCGTGCCAGACCATGGTCGGCGATGTCGCCGGCAAGAAGATCACCACCATCGAGGGGCTGTCGCAGAAGGGTGATCATCCGCTGCAGAAGGCGTGGATCGCCGAGCAGGTGCCGCAATGCGGCTACTGCCAGTCCGGCCAGATCATGCAGGCGGCCTCGCTGCTCGCCCATAACAACAATCCGACCAAGGAAGAGATCGTCGAGCACATGGATGGCAATCTCTGCCGTTGCATGACCTATTCGCGAATCCAGAAGGCGATCATGCGTGCGGCATCCGAGATGCGCACCGCCTCCAACACCTCGAGCGACCGGAGGCCGACATGAACAGCCATGTGAAGCCTGCATCAGGCGAACAGGTCACACGCGAGACCACCGATCTCAGCCGCCGCTCGTTCCTGATCGGCAGCGCCGCCTGCGGCCTCGTGCTCGGTTATGCCGGCATGCCGGATGTAGCGCTCGCCGCCGCGCCGGCGAATGTGGAGCCCAGCGTCTGGTACGCGATCGCACCCGACGGCTTGGTCACCGTGACGTGCGGCAAGGCCGACATGGGTCAGCACATCGCCTCCACCATGGCGCAGATCATCTGCGAGGAGCTCGGCGCGGCCTGGAAGGACATGCGCGTGCAGCTCGCCTCCAATGATCCGAAGTTCAACGATCCGGTGCTCGGCGCGCAGATCACCGGCGGCAGCTGGAGCACGATGATGAATTTCGACGCGATGAGCCGGGCCGGCGCGGCCGGGCGGATCGCGTTGACGGATGCCGCGGCTAGCGCGATGGGCGTCCCTGCCGGCGAACTCGTGGTGCGCGAATCTGCAGTGACGCATCCGAAGTCGAAGAAGTCGATGAGCTTTGCCGAGATCGTCAAGAGCGGCAAGGCGACCAAGACCTTTACGCCGGACGAGCTGAAGGCGATCACGCTGAAGACGCCGGATCAATACACCATGATCGGCGTCTCGGTGCCGCAGCTCGACATCCCCTCGAAGGTGAACGGCACGGCCAAATACGGCATCGATACCATGCTGCCTGGCATGGTCTACGGCAAGGTCGTCACCCCGCCGGTGCGCTTCGGCGCCACCGTCAAATCGGTCGACGATAGCGCTGCGAAGAAGGTGCCGGGCTTCATCAAGGCGGTGACGCTCGACGACAAGACCAACACGACCAGCGGCTGGGTGGTCGCGGTCGCCAACACCTACACCAATGCCCGCAAGGCGGCGGATGCGCTGAAGATCACCTACGACAACGGTCCCTATGCCAATGTCTCCAGCGAGACGCTGCAGACCGAGGCCAAGCGGCTGCAGGCGGAGACCGATTCCGGTCAGTTCTTCGTCAAGGACGGCGATCCCGCGGCGGCGCTGGCCAATGCAGCCAAGGTCGTCGAGGCGGAGTACACCACCAGCATCAACATCCATGCGCCGCTGGAGCCGATGAATGCCACGGCGGAGTTCAAGGGCGACATCCTGCACGTCTACACCGGTAATCAGTTCGCGACCCGCTCCGGCGCGATCGCGGCGGGGGCGGCCGGGATCGATCCGAAATATGTCGTGATGCATCAGGCCTGGCTCGGCGGCGGCTTCGGCCGCAGGCTCGATGCCGACATGACCGTGCCGGCGGTGCAGGCGGCGAAGGCGGTGGGCAAGCCGGTCAAGGTGATCTATTCCCGCGAGAATGACATGACGATGGATTTCTCGCGGCCGCTGACCTACCAGAAAGTCAAGGCCGGGCTCGATGGCGACGGCAAGCTGATCGCGCTCAGCCATGACGTCGTCTCGGCGTGGCCGACCGCGCGCTGGGGCATCCCCGATTTCCTGTCGCCTTCGGCCGACAAGAAGGGGCCGCTCGATGCCTTCACGGTGAACGGCGCCGACTTCTTCTACAGCGTGCCCAACCATCATGTGCGCGCGATCAAGAACGAGCTCGCCCATAATGCAACGCCGTCCGGGCAGCTTCGCTCGGTGGCGCCGGGCTGGACGTTCTGGGCGGTCGAAAGCATGATCGACGAGCTCGCGCATGCGGCCGGCCAGGATCCTGCCCAGTTCCGCATCGCGCTGCTCGACGGCAAGGGCGCCAACGATGGCGGCGCGCAGCGGCTGCGCAACACGCTGCTCGCGGCCATGGGCCTTGCCGGCTACGGCACCCGGCAACTGCCCAAGGGCGAAGGTATGGGCGTGGCCTGCGTGTCTTCGCAGGAACGCAAGACCGCAAGCTGGACCGCCTGCGTCGCCCATGTCGCGGTGGCGCCGTCCGGCGAGGTCAAGGTGAAGAAGCTGACGGTGGCGACCGATGTCGGCACCCAGGTGCATCCCGACAACATCCATGCCCAGGTCGAGGGCGCGGCGCTGTGGGGATTGTCGCTGGCGCTGTACGAAAAGGCGACGTTGAAGGATGGCGGCATCGAGCAGACCAACTTCGACAGCTACAAGCCGCTGCGGATGAGCCAGATGCCGGAGGTCGCAGTCAGCGTCATCGCCAACGGCGAGCCCGCCACCGGCGTCGGCGAGCCTGCGGTGACCGTGATCGCGCCGGCGCTCGGCAACGCCATCTTCAACGCCTGCGGCGCGCGTGTTCGCGGTCTGCCAATGACGGCCGAGGCGGTGAAGGCGGCGATGAAGGCCTAGAACGTCGCGGATAGCCGCAGCAAATAACACCGATCGGAACCGCCGGAGGCCAGCCTTCGGCGGTTCCTTGATTCAAACTGTCTTCAAATTAGGTCGATTATCGCAATACGTTCAACGAGGTAATCGCACCGAAGCAGACAGCTTGAACATGCTTATTAAGATGTAGCGAACCCCTCGCCGGTTAGATTATGCCGCAAGTCCACTCCGCGAAGTCCATACTGCCCCGTGCATGAGAGAGCCATGACTGCGACAGCCCAGCAATCCGTATCCAAGCGCCATTTGCTGCTTGCTTCGGACCGGAGCGACCAGAGCGGCGAGCTCTTCAAGATCCTGAGCTCGGTCGGCGATGTCGAGGCGATGCCGACCTCCGACATTCCGGAAAACCCTGAAGGCCGCTTCTCGGGTGTCGTCGTCGACATCAACATGCGCTCGCCCGAGAGCGTGCAGCGGGTGCGCAAGAAGCTCGCCTCCCGCGCCTATAGCGATATGCCGCGGCTGTTCGTGCTGGCCGAGGCGCTGCACCATGCGACCATGCAGGCCTGGGCGCTCGGCGCCACCGACACTATCGCGCGGCCGTTCTCCCCTGCCGACATGCTGCAGCGGATTCGTGCCTCGTTCCCCGCCAATGACGGCTACGACGAGACCGATCGCGGCAAGCAGCTCAATCGCGGTGTCGCTGCCGGCCATGAGGTGATGGCCCAGATGTTCGAGAAGCTGCCGGCCGGCCGCGCGCTGACGATGGATGATATCATCGCGGCCGAGAACAAGATCCTCAAGGCGATCAAGCATTCCTCCTTGCGCGAATGGCTGACGGCGGTCGGCTGCCATCACAACGACACCTATCGCCATTGCTTGTTCGTGACCGGATTTGCCGTCGGATTCGCGCTGCATCTCGGCATGCGCGACGACGATCAGCGCCGCCTGGTTCGTGCGGCGCTACTGCACGATGTCGGCAAGGCGTTCGTGCCCGCCGTGCTGCTCGACAAGTACGGCAAGCTCAATGCGGATGAGATCACCGTCCTGCGCCAGCATCCACGCCGCGGCTACGAGGCGCTCGCCGCGCAAGGTGGCTTCCCGCCGGAGATGCTGGACGCGGTCCTGCATCATCACGAATTTCTCGACGGCTCCGGCTATCCGAACGCGCTGCACAGCGAGCAGATCAGCGATATCGTGCGGCTGATCACGATCGTCGATATCTACGCGGCATTGATCGAGCGGCGCGCCTATCGGCCGCCATTCCCGCATGCGCGTGCGTTCGCGATCATGGAGAACATGGGCCCCAAACTCGACCAGCAGCTGCTGCAGGCATTCCGCCCGGTGGCGATGGGCGCGCACTGAGCGGCGAACGCGTGCCTCGTAACAGCCGCGAGTGGCAGCGCAGCACGACCGCAAGACAGGTTCGAGTTCACCGCCGGATCGACAAACTCCGCTGTCATCCCGGCCTCGCGGCGGGACCCATAGCCACCAGCCGGAATTGCTTTCCCGTCCTGGAGCCACGGCGTGAGCCCGCCACGACCGACGGTGTGTACGGATCCCGGCTTTCGCTGGGATGACAGCGTTGGTTGGGAGGTTAGGGGACAATCAACTCTCTATTTAGCCCGCGTCTCCAGTTCGGCGAACGGCGCGGCTGCGTAGACCACCTCGCCGCCGACCATGGTGAGCAGCGATCGGATCTTGCTGACCTCGTTAACCGGCGCGGTCATGTAGTCGGCTGTGAGTACGGCGAGGTCGGCATATTTGCCCGTCTCGAGCGCGCCGCGTTTATCGTCGTCATGCGCCATGAAGGCCGGAGCGCGCGTATACATCTGCAGTGCCTGTGCGCGGCTCGGGGCTTCCGTTTCGTCTCTGGTCTGCACGCCGCCGATCGTGGTGCCATCGAGATACCATTGCAACGAGACGAACGGATTGTAGGACGACACCCGATGCGCGTCGGTGCCGCCCGCAACCGTGAGCCCCAGCTTCAATGCGGTCGCGATCCGCGGCATCGCGCGCACGGCCTCCTTGCCGACATCCTGCTGCAGCCGCTCGCCACCGAAATAGAGCCCGTCCTGCACGCCCCAGATCAGACCGAGCGTCTGCATCCGCTTCAGGCTGGCTTCCGAGGCGTCGTAGAGGTGCAGCACGGTCCATCTGAGGTCGCGGACCGGAATGTCCTTGTTGATGTCCTCGACGATGTCGAGCAGGTCGTGCACGGTGCGATCGGGATTCCAATGGATCTGGATCGTGTAGCCCTTCGAGGCGGCCCAGTGCAGCAGTTCCGAAAGCTTGGCCTTACCGTCCGGCGTGATGTCGCCGTCGGTCCAATCGGCCCAGATCAGGATCTCGCCGGGACCGTTGAAGTGCAGCATGTCGTCGCCAAACCCCTGCGGCAGCAGGTGCGTCAGGTTCTGCAACTCGGCGAGCTCGCTGCCGGGTTTGGGCGCGCAGAGATGATAGGCGATGCGCACGGTCAGCTGCTTGTCGTGCCACAGCTTGAACAACGCCTGGTAGTTCGCCGGATACATGCTGACGCCGCCGCCATCGATGATGCCGGTGATGCCGAGGCTGTTCATCTCGCGGAAGAACCGCTTCGAGCCGTCGACCTGCTGCGCCGGTGTCGGCTTCGGCAGGTGGTCGAATATCTTGCCGAGCGCGCTGCCGCCGGCGACGATCACGCCGGTCGGCCTGCCGTCGGTACCGCGTTCGAGCTTGCCGCCGGGCGCGACATCGGTGTCCTCCTTGATGCCGAGCGTCGTCATCGCCTTCGGCGACAGCAGCAACCAGTCGTAGAGATGCTGGATGTAGACGGGATTGCCGGGCGCGACGTCCGCGATCTCCGCCGGTGTCGGCCGGCGCTTCTCGGCGAACTGCTCCTCGGTCCAGCCGCCCGCCACCACAATCCATGAGCCCGGCGCCTGCGCTTTGGCTGCCGCATGTATTTTCTCGATGGCGTCCTTCAGCG
>NZ_JBARGP010000575.1:0-4298 GCF_049798375.1 Bradyrhizobium sp. | reverse complement strand
CCCACGAGACCTGCTCTGGCCAGGCCGCGATCGCGCCGCCTTCGCCGGCACTGCGTTTATGCAAGGCGAGATCGAGATCGCCACGGTCGAGATCGCGCTTCAGGTTGATGCTCTGGTCGGCGCGCACATCGAGCCGCAGTGACGGGTGGGCGCGGGAAAAGCCGGCCAGCACCTTCGCCAGGCGATAGGCCGCGAAATCTTCGGGAATGCCAAGCTTCACCGCGCCATCGCTGCCCGGGCGCGCCACCACGTCGCGCGCCTCCTCGGCGAGCGCCAGCAGCCGCCGCGCATAGGACAATAGCCGCTCGCCGGCTTCGGTCGGCGTCACGTCCTTGCCGTTGCGGTGGAGCAGGACCTGGCCGAGATCGTCCTCCAGCCGCTTGATCTGCTGGCTCACGGTCGACTGGGTGCGATGGACGCGCTCGCCGGCCCGGGTGAACCCGCCGGCATCCACTACCGAGACGAAGCTGCGCAACAAGTCGAGATCGAGCATTGGATCATTCAAAAAATCGATGCAACTCAGTTTATCATTTAATTTCCAAATGAAAAGTCTTGAACCTAGACCGAGGGCGAAGGAGATTGCCCAACTATGTCGCTCGCACCCCCGGTATCCATGTCCCGTCCCGGTTTGAATTCGCTGCCGTTCGAAATCGGCCTGTTCTGCCTGCTGTGGAGCTTCGCCTTCGTCGCCGGCAAGATCGGCGTCACCTATTGCCCACCGCTGTTGCTGTTGGCCGCGCGATTCTCGCTGGCGGGCGTGCTGATCCTGGCGCTCACGTTGCTGCGGCGTGACGGCTGGGCAATGAGCTGGCGCGACGCCGCGGTGTTCGCGATCATCGGCATCGCCAACAACGCGCTCTATCTCGGCCTCGGCTATACCGGCCTGAAGACGGTCTCGGCCGGGCTCGGCGGCCTGATCGTCTCCGCCAATCCGGTGTTCACCGCCGTTTTCGCGGCAGTCGTGCTGGGCGAGGCCCTGACCTGGCGCAAGGTCGCGGGGCTCTCGCTCGGCATCGTCGGCGTCGCCATGATCGTCTGGCACCGGCTGTCGGTCGGATCGGACCATCTCGGCGGCATCTTCTTTACGCTCGGTGCGCTGGCCTCGATCGTCGCCGGCACCATCCTGTTCAAGCAGCTCGCGCCAAAGGGCTCGTTGTGGATCGGCAACGGCATCCAGAATCTCGCCGCCGGCATCGTGCTGTGGCCGTTCGCGCTGGGTCTGTCCAACACCAATGCGATCGTGTGGAATGCGCAGCTCGCCGGGGCCTTCGTCTTCCTGGTGTTCGGCGGCTCGATCCTGGCCTATGTGCTCTGGTTTCACATGCTGAAAGTGTGCGGCGCGACCGCGGCCAGCGCCTATCACTTCGTGATGCCGCCATTGGCGATGGTGTTCGCCTTCCTGGTGCTCGGCGAGCACGTCGCGTTGCAGGATCTCGCCGGCATCATCCCGGTTGCGCTCGGCGTCTATCTGGTGACGCGGACGCCGGTGCGAGGAGCGGGTGTCACTCCTGAGGCTGCAATAAGTCGATGATCCTATCTCGGTGTCATTCCCCGCGAAGGCGGGGAATCCAGTACGCCGCGGCCTCTCGGTGAGTCACAGTCCTCTCTGGAATACTGGGTCCCCCGGTCAAGCCGGGGGACGACAGCGGAATGTGGATCGTCAACTCGCCTCGAACTACGACTGTGGCTACCGCGCGCGGACCGGCGCGGTGACCAGGTTCATCGCCAGCGCGTCCTGGTCGTCGAGCCAATGGATCTTGCGCGTCGCGGACATGGCTTCGACCACTCGGGCCGAGACGCCCATCTTGGTCATGTAACTCAGGATCGTTCCGGTCATGCGCTGGGCATAGGCGACCGGATCGGACATCTCGTCGGTGGTGGTGAAGCGATGCACGCCGAGCGCCGAGTGCTCGACGCCGAAACGCGGCGAGCCGCCCGCATAGGCCATCACGCAGGCGCTGGCGCAATGGGCGGCGCTGACGTGGCCTGTGTCGTCGGCAACGCCGACAGCGGTGGCGAGCCCTCGCGCCCGGATGACTTCGCCCATGATCATGGCCTGATAGACATTGCCACCCGGCGAGGACAGCAGCACCACGTCGCCCTTCGTCAGATGCGCCTCGTCGATCCGGTCGCGCAGCCAACTCGCGGCGGCGGGACCGATCTCGCCCGAGATCGCCAGCGCCGCGCGGCCGTGGCCGCTGTGGTCGATATCGACATTGGAGATCCGCGCCGAGGTCAGGCTTGGCGAGACCCATAGGTCCTTCAAATAGGACCAGCCATCCGGCCCCGACAGGTCGCGATAGGCGCGCACGCCGATGCTCGCGATGATCGCAGTGAAGCAGATGACCGAGGCAAGCCGCCGCCACTGATAGACGGAGGGGCAGGTCGCGGCGCTCCGCTGCTGTGCGGGCGGCCGAGGAGGCACACCGCGCGGCGGTGCCACCCACGGACCGGTCGGCGGCCGCTTGAAACGTGGTCCGTCCTCTCCAAGATGATCCGTCACGTCAACGCTCCGCACGGCCTGGCGCCGTCGTGCGACGGCTGGTGTTTCCTACACGGATTTATGCGGGGAGACTATGACGTTGCGACCGCATGATGGCGATTGACGCTCTCAGAACTACCTGTGTCTTGGATACATTGGCGACGGCTCGCTGCAGCCTCGCCCCGCTCTCGTCCGCCATAGCTCGACGAGCGACGGCGGATGCGGGGAGAGGTCGGATGGCATCGAAGATGACATCCGGGGTACAGGTCTAACTACTCGCACTGCTGGTGCGGCTGCCCTTCACCGCAACCCTCCCAGCGCGAGCGAAGCTCGTCGCGACCCCGTAAGAACGGGCAGAAGGGGCGCATCGTCTTCGGCGACGGCTCGTGACCTCGGGAGAGATCTAAGTCGAGATCGCCTTCAGCCGATCAATGCACCGCCGCCACTGGTGTGGCCGCTGCGGTGCGCTTGACCGTCATCGGCTTCGCGGCCGGCTTGGCAGCCGCCTGCACCGGTGCGTCCCAGCCGCCGGGAGGCGTCGGCACGTTGATGGCGTCGTCGGGCTGCGGCTCGGCGGTGAAGGTCTGGAGCGCGAGCTTGGCGGCGGCCAGCGACTGCGGGTCGAGGCGTTTCGCCACGTCGTCACGCTTGCGGACGGCGTCGGGGTCGCCCTGCGCCGCCACCAGCGAGAACCATTTGTAGGATTCAGCCAGGTTCTGCTCGACGCCGATGCCGCGGGCGTAGAGCACCGCGAGATTGAACTGGCTGTCGGCGACGCCGCGCTCGGCTGCCTTGCGGAACCATTGCGACGCGCTCTTGTAGTTCGCGCCCTTGCCGCCGCCGTCGGCGTCGAGCACCGCGAGATTGTGCATCGCCTTGGCGTTGCCGCGCTCGGCCGCCATCATGTAGTAGCGGCGCGCAGTGTCCGGATCTTTCTTCACGCCGAGGCCCTTCTCGTAGAAGGTGCCGAGCCGGAACACGGCGGGAATCAGCCCGGCCTGCGCCGCGCGATCGTACCATTTCGCCGCTTCCTCGAAATTCGTCGGCACGCCCTTGCCCTCGGCAAAGCGCACGCCAACCTCGTAGGCCGCGGTCGGATCGCCCTTCAGCGCAGCCGTGCGCAAGGCGCCGCCGCCGATGGCATCCGGCAGCCGCTCGGTCGCCGGCACTGAAACATTGGGGAGCTTCTGGCCGTTCGCCGCCGTCGGAGCCGGCACTGTTCCAGTGACGTCGTTCGCAGCGGGCGGGTCCTGATCCCCGGGAATCGCGAGCATCGCCACGGTCTCGGCTTCGGACGGCATCGACTTGTTATAGGACTGCCGTTCGAGCGGCGTCGGTGAGGTCATCGACGGTGCGCCGGGGACCGACGCGCCAGGCTTGGCAGCTGAAGGGATCATCGGAGTCTGAAGCTGCGGCGACGCATCGCTTCGGCTTTCGACCGCAGGCGCAGGCGGCGGCGTGCTGCCGGCGTCGAGCAGCGACATCGCCAGCTTGAAGGTGCCGAGCACGATCACGACCACGCTGGCGCCGACCAGCAGCGAGCGGATCTTGGAGCTGATGCCCGAACCTTCCCTGGCCGGATCGGCGCTGATCACGGGCTTGGGATTGTCCTTCGGCTTCTCCTTGGCTTTGGGCTTTTCCTTGACCTTGTTTGCCTTGTCGGCGCCCTTTGCCTTGGTCTCGACCGGCTGGGCAGCCGCGGCCTGCGCGGCACGGCGCGCGGCGGCAATGAAGCTTGAGGTCGACACCGGCTCACGCTTGCCGGCCGGAAGCTCGCTGATGGCTTCTTCCGAGGCCGCGATGCGCTCGGCCGGGG
>NZ_JBARGP010000574.1:0-1512 GCF_049798375.1 Bradyrhizobium sp. | reverse complement strand
GAGCAGCGCTCTGCGCAGGTGCTACCGCAGCGGCAGCAGGCTTGGCGGGAGCCGCAGCCGGCTTGGCGGCAGCGCCACCTTCGGTGATTTGTCCGAGCAGCGCGCCGACGGCAACAGTCTCGCCGTCCTTGGCGATGATCTCGCCGAGCGTGCCGGCCGATGGCGCCGGCACCTCGATCGTCACCTTGTCGGTTTCGAGCTCGACGAGCGGCTCGTCGACCGCCACCGCATCGCCGGCCTTTTTGAACCAGCGGCCGATGGTGGCCTCGGTCACGGATTCGCCGAGCGTCGGAACGCGAATTTCAGTCATGGTCTTCTGTCCTCATAACCCTGCGGTCATAAAATCCTGACGCCATCGCCCGCGCAATGGCGGGCGATCCTGACGCACGTACGAAACGACGTAATCGGCGCCCCGCGTGATACGGGGCGCGCCTGTCTCATGATCTCTTAGTTCAACGCATCGTCGAGCAGCGCCTTGAGCTGGGCGAGATGCTTCGACATCAGACCGGTGGCGGTCGCGGCCGAGGCGGCACGGCCGGCATAGCGCGGACGCTTGCTGTTGCCGCCGACCTGGTTCAGCACCCACTCGAGATAAGGCTCGATGAAGTGCCAGGCGCCCATATTGCGGGGCTCCTCCTGGCACCAGACGACCTCGGCGTTCTTGAAGCGGCTGAGCTCGGTAACCAGCGCCTTTAGCGGCACCGGATAAAGCTGCTCGACGCGCATTAGGTAGACGTCATTCAGTCCGCGCTTCTCGCGCTCGTCGTAGAGATCGTAATAGACCTTGCCCGAACACAGCACGATGCGGCGGATCTGGTCGTCCGGCACCAGCCTGGTCTTGTCGTCCGGCGACATCTGGGCGTCATCGTAGAGGATGCGGTGGAACGTCGTGCCCTTGGCGAGTTCCTCAAGACGCGACGTCGCGCGCTTGTGGCGGAGCAGCGACTTCGGCGTCATCAGGATCAGCGGCTTGCGGATCTCGCGATGCAGCTGGCGGCGCAGCACATGGAAGTAGTTCGCCGGCGTGGTCGGATAGACCACCTGCATATTGTCCTCGGCGCACATCTGCAGATAACGCTCGAGGCGGGCGGAGGAATGCTCCGGCCCCTGGCCCTCATAGCCGTGCGGCAGCAGGCAGACCAGGCCGGACATGCGCAGCCATTTGCGCTCACCCGACGAGATGAACTGGTCGAACACGACCTGGGCCCCGTTGGCGAAGTCGCCGAACTGCGCTTCCCACAGCGGCAGCACCGCAGGCTCGGCGAGCGAGTAGCCGTATTCGAAGCCGAGCACGGCCTCTTCCGACAGCAGCGAATTGATGACCTCGAAGTGGCCCTGCTCCGGCGAAAGATGGTTGAACGGCGTGTAGCGGCCCTCGTCCTCCTGGTCGATCAGCACTGAGTGGCGCTGCGAGAAGGTGCCGCGCTCGCTGTCCTGGCCGGACAGCCGCACCTTGTGGCCTTCTAGCAGCAGCGTGCAGAACGCCAGCGCCTCGCCGGTCGCCCAGTCGAG
>NZ_JBARGP010000573.1:0-3741 GCF_049798375.1 Bradyrhizobium sp. | reverse complement strand
CCTCGCCCCCGCTCGCCCCGGCCCGGCAACCTCCGCCGCCGCCACCACCGGCCGAGGCGCGTCGCTCCGACAGTTACTACCAAGTCAAGGCGACGATCTTCGGCGCGCTGATCGAAGCGATCGACCTCGCTCAGCTCGCCAAGCTCGATGGCGAGTCGGCGCGCGAGGAAATCCGCGACATCGTCAACGAGATCATCGCGATCAAGAATATCGTGATGTCGATCGCCGAGCAGGAGGAGCTGCTCGACGACATCTGCAACGACGTGCTGGGCTACGGTCCGCTCGAGCCGCTGCTCGCACGCGACGACATCGCCGATATCATGGTCAACGGTGCTGGAACCGTTTTCATCGAAGTCAACGGCAAGATCCAGCGCACCGGCATCCGGTTCCGCGATAACCAGCAGCTGCTGAATATCTGCCAGCGCATCGTCAGCCAGGTCGGTCGCCGCGTTGACGAGTCTTCCCCGATCTGCGACGCGCGCCTCGCCGACGGCTCGCGCGTCAACGCCATCGTGCCGCCGCTGGCGATCGATGGTCCCGCGCTCACCATCCGTAAGTTCAAGAAGGACAAGCTGACGCTCGATCAGCTCGTCAAATTCGGCGCGATCACGCCTGAAGGCGCCGAGATCCTGCAGATCATCGGTCGCAGCCGCTGCAACGTCTTGATCTCCGGCGGTACCGGCTCGGGCAAGACCACGCTGCTGAACTGCCTGACCAACTATATCGAGCACGACGAGCGCGTCATCACCTGCGAGGACGCCGCCGAGCTCCAGCTGCAGCAGCCTCACGTGGTGCGGCTGGAAACGCGGCCGCCTAACATCGAGGGCGAAGGCCAGGTCACGATGCGCGAGTTGGTGCGCAACTGCCTGCGTATGCGCCCCGAACGCATCATCGTCGGCGAGGTCCGCGGCCCCGAAGCCTTCGACCTGCTGCAGGCGATGAACACCGGCCATGACGGCTCGATGGGCACGCTGCACGCCAACAATCCGCGCGAGGCGCTGTCACGTTGCGAATCAATGATCACCATGGGCGGCTTTTCGCTGCCGTCGCGAACCATTCGCGAGATGATCTGCGCCTCGATCGACGTCATCATCCAGGCCGCGCGCCTGCGCGATGGCTCGCGCCGCATCACGCACATCACCGAGGTGATGGGCATGGAAGGCGATACCATCATTACCCAGGACGTCTTCCTCTACGACATGGTCGGCGAGGACGCCAATGGCAAGATCATCGGTCGCCATCGCTCGACCGGCATCGGCCGGCCGCGCTTCTGGGAGCGCGCGCGCTACTACGGCGAAGAGAAGCGGCTCGCCGCGGCGCTCGACGCCGCCGAAGTCGCCAACAAGAGCTAACGGGAGACAGCCATGAAGATGCAGGTTGTTGCGCTGGCCTTCCTCGCTGCCACGGCAATCGGCGGTGTCTGCTGGGTATTCCTCTATCCGTTGCTGTCCGGCGAGCGCAAAGCAGAGCAGCGCCGCAGTCTGGTCGCCAAGCAGGAGCCCGTGGTACGGCAGGCCGAGAAGAGCCAGCGGTCGCGCCGCGAGCAGGTCGAGTCCTCGCTGAAAGATATCGAAGCGCGAGCCCAAAGGCAGAGCAAGGTCTCGCTCAGCGTGCGCATCACCCAGGCCGGCCTTGACTGGTCGACGCAGAAATTCTGGACCGTTTCCGGCATCCTCGGTGTCGTGGTGCTTGCCGCCGCCTTCCTCGGAGGCGGCGGACCGCTCGGCGCCCTCGGCCTCGGTGTCGGCGCCGGCTTCGGCCTGCCGCGATGGGTTCTCGGTTTCCTGAAGAAGCGACGCGAGAAGGCCTTCCTCAAGGCCCTCCCCGATGCTGTGGACGTCATCGTGCGCGGCATCAAGGCCGGTTTGCCGCTGTTCGAATCGATCAAGGTGGTGGCCGCCGATTCTCCCGAGCCGCTGCGCAGTGAATTCCTCGCCATCATCGAGACTCAGGCGATCGGCATGCCGCTCGGCGAGGCCTGCGCGCGGCTCTATGAGCGCATGCCGGTGCCCGAAGCGAACTTCTTCGGCATCGTCATCGCGATCCAGCAGAAATCCGGCGGCAATCTGTCGGAAGCGCTGGGCAATCTGTCCAAGGTGCTGCGCGACCGCAAGAAGATGGCGGAGAAGATCAAGGCGATGTCAATGGAAGCCAAAGCCTCCGCCGGCATCATCGGCTCGCTGCCGCCGATCGTGATGATCCTGGTCTACCTGACCACGCCCGACTACATCTCGCTGTTGTGGACCCACCCGACAGGCCAGCTGATGCTGGTCGGCTGCTTGATCTGGATGTCGATGGGCATCTTTGTCATGAAGCAAATGATCAACTTCGACTTCTAGGGGCGTGTCATGATGGATTTTCTCTCTACCAAGCTGCATGATCCCCATTTCATGACCATGCTGTTCGCCGCGATCGCGGTGAGCGCGACGGCCTACACGCTGATCATGCCGCTGTTCGCCGGCGAGAACCTGAACAAGCGGATGAAGGCGGTGGCGAGCGAGCGCGAGCGGATCCGCCAGCGCGAGCGCGAGCGGATGAACGCCGGCGAGAAGGTATCGCTGCGTCAGACGCCGAAGCAGCTGGTGTCTCGCGTCGTGGAGGATTTCAACCTCACCAAATGGCTGGCGCAGGAGTCCGCGCGTGAGAAGCTCGTCATGGCCGGCTATCGCGGCCAGGCGCCCTATATCACCTTCCTGTTCACCCGCCTGGTGACGCCGATCGTGCTGTTCGTCGGCGCCGTGCTCTACGTCTTCGTGATCTCGCATCTGCAGAAATCGATGCCCGTCAAGATCGGCATCTGCGTCGGCACCGCCTATGCCGGCCTGCAGGCGCCGATGCTGTTCCTGCGCAACGCGATCTCCAAGCGCCAGCTCTCGATCCGTCGCGCCTTCCCGGACGCGCTCGACCTGCTGCTGATCTGCATCGAGTCCGGCATGTCGATCGAGGCCGCGTTCCGCAAGGTCTCGACCGAAATCGTGACCCAGTCGGTCGCGCTATCGGAGGAGTTCACGCTGACGACCGCCGAGCTGTCCTATCTGCAGGACCGCAAGGTCGCCTATGAGAACCTGGCGAAGCGGACCGGTCTCGACGGCGTCAAGTCGGTCTGCCTCGCGCTGCAGCAGTCGGAGCGCTACGGCACCCCGCTCGGGCAAAGCTTGCGCGTGATGGCGCAGGAAAATCGCGACATGCGCATGAACGAGGCCGAGAAAAAGGCCGCTGCGCTGCCGCCCAAGCTCACGGTGCCGATGATCGTGTTCTTCCTGCCGGTGCTGTTCGTTGTCATTCTCGGACCGACCGGCATCAAGGTCGCCGCCATGCAGTGACGCCGAGCAGCCGCTCGCAGAATCGTCTTGCAGGATGCCACGGCATCCTGCCAAGCCATATGGAGCACCATCAGGGTTTCGCTCCATGTCCGATCGTCTCCGCGCCGACGGCGCCCGCGTCCTCGCCGATCTCGCCGCGCTCCGCGGCTTCGGCACTTATAAGTCCGGCGTCCACAAGCCCACATTCTCCGAGCCGCATGTACAGTCGCTGCGCTGGCTGGAGCAGCGGCTGGGCGAGGCGCAGCTCACGCCCAGCATCGACGGCACCGGCAACGTGCTCGGCAGCAGCGACAAGCCGGGACGCAAGCTGCTCGCGGGATCGCATCTGGAGAGCCAGAACTATGCCGGCTGGCTCGATGGGCCGCTCGGCGTGGTCTATGCGCTGGAGGCCGCCCGCGTGCTCAATCCCGATCCCGCG
>NZ_JBARGP010000572.1:0-10885 GCF_049798375.1 Bradyrhizobium sp. | reverse complement strand
TCGGCCTTGGAGGCGCCGGTCGCCATGTTGCGGGTATACTGCTCGTGGCCAGGCGTGTCGGCGACGATGAAGCTGCGCCGTTCGGTTGCGAAATAACGATAGGCGACGTCGATCGTAATGCCTTGCTCGCGCTCGGCTTCCAGGCCATCGACCAAGAGTGCGTAATCGAGCTCGTCCCCGGCCGTGCCGTGTTGCACGGAGTCCCGCGTCAGGGCAGAGACCTGGTCCTCGGTCAGCAGCCTGGAATCGTGCAGCAGCCGGCCGATCAGGGTCGATTTGCCGTCGTCGACCGATCCGCAGGTCAGGAAGCGAAGCAGGTCTTTGCGGCTCCCTTTGGAGAGAGGAGCGTCATTCTCTGACGATGCGGAGGTCATCAGAAATAGCCCTCCTTCTTCTTCTTCTCCATCGACGCGCTCTCGTCGCTGTCGATCAGCCGTCCCTGCCGTTCGGAAAAGCGCGAGACGCGCATCTCTGCCAGGATTTCATCAAGGCTCACCGCATCGGACGGGATCGCGCCCGTCAACGGATAGCATCCAAGGGTGCGGAAGCGCACGCGGCGCAGCTCAGGCCGCTCGCCTGGCTCGAGCGGCAGCCGCGCGTCGTCGACCATGATCAAGGTACCCTGTCGATTCACGACCGGGCGTTCGGCTGCGAAATAAAGCGGTACCACGGGGATGGCCTCGCAGGCGATGTAGTCCCAGATGTCGAGCTCGGTCCAGTTGGAGAGCGGAAACACGCGGATGGATTCACCCGGCGCGATCCGCGTGTTGTAGAGGTTCCAGAGTTCGGGCCGCTGGTTGCGCGGATCCCAGACATGGCCCTTGGAGCGGAACGAGAAGATGCGCTCCTTGGCCCGGCTCTTCTCCTCGTCGCGCCGCGCGCCGCCGAACGCGGCGTCGAAACCATGCAGGTCCAGCGCCTGCTTCAGCGCCTCGGTCTTCATCACGTGGGTGTGCAAGGACGAGCCGGAGCTGATCGGATCGATGCCGCGCGCGACGCCGTCCTGGTTGACATGGACGATCAGGTCAAGACCGAGCCGGCGCGCGGTCGCATCGCGAAACGCGATCATGTCGCGAAATTTCCAGGTGGTATCGACGTGTAGCAGCGGAAACGGCAGCCGGGCCGGATGAAAGGCCTTCAGCGCCAGATGCAGCATGACGCTTGAGTCTTTGCCGATCGAATACAGCATCACCGGCTTCTTGAACTCGGCGACCACCTCCCGCATGATCTCGATCGACTCGGCTTCGAGCCGCCTGAGATGCGCGGGCAATGTGCGGGGCCGGCTGGCCGATGTGGTCGAGCTGTCGTTCATGTCTGTCCGTGCAATCCGTCATGACATACCGGTCGATGACGAGGTGCGCAACGTCGCCAAATCTGAACCCGCAAGGTCTGAACTGGTCTGAGCCGCGCGCCTCGTCCGAGGACAGATAACCCTGTCAATTTGGCTGGCGTAGGGCCGCCGTCAGCGCGGCTGCGGCCAGAGACGGCGGAACGCCGCGCCGATCTTGAGCGGGGTTGGTGACAGCGGACCTTTCGGTGCCCGCGTCAGCAATGCCGTCAGCGCGAGACCGGCGATGGCGAGATAGAAGCACAGCCAGAAGGCGTCGATATAGGCCAGCACATTGGCCTCGCGCTGCACTTCGGCCGCAAGCGTACTGATCGCGCGTCCCTGCGCCAAACCCGAGCCATGGCTCGTGAAGTGATTGACCAAGGCCTGTAGCACCTTGACCACATCCGGATCGCCGCTCTGCACATGCGGACCGAGATAGGCGGAATTGATCTGCTCGCGCACCCGAAGCCAGGTGCCCATCAGCCCGACGCCGATCTCTGCGCTGCCGAGCCGCATGACCTGGATATAGGCGGCGTAGGCGGTGGCACGGGTCGGGTCGGAATTCGACAGCGCCGTGATGACGATCGGCAACACCAGGAAGGCCTGTCCGACCGACTGCAGCATCACGATGACGATGAAATCGTCGCGTGCCCAGTCGTGCGTCAGTTGGGTGCCGAGGAAATTTGCCGCGGCGAAGGCCGTGAAGCCGACCACGATGGCGAGCCGCGAATCGAAATGGCGCAGCATGAAGATGGACAGCGGCACCAGCAGGAGCATCGGCAGCGCGCCCCAGATCAATAACAGCGCGCCGCTCTGCTCAGGCCGAAGCTGGGTAACAGTGCCGAGGAAGTTCGGCACCAGTGACGAGTTCGACAGGCCGGACAACGCGTAGAGCAGCAGGATCACGAGCGTGAGCCCGATATTGCGCGAGAACAGGATCTTGAAATGGGCCCATGGCTGCGACACCAGCGCCTCGTTGATCAGGAAGCCGACCAACAGCGCGGCACCGCCGGATAGCAACGCGATCACGGTGCCGGAGTTGAGCCAGTCGAGCCGGTTGCCCTGGTCGAGCCCGGCATAGATCATCGCCACCGCAGTGCCGAGCAGCAGCATGCCGCCCCAATCGGCTTCCTTCAAGCACCCATGGTTCACGTCTTCGGCCGGCGTGCCGAGATAGACCATCAACCCCATCAGTGGCGCGATCACCACGCCCTGCCAATACAGCCATTGCCAGCCGAGATGCTCGACATAGAGGCCGACCAGCGACGTCGAACTGTCGAGCGCGAAGCCGACCCGGATCGAATAGATCGCGATCGCCGGCACCCACCAGCGGATCGGAAGATTGCGCAGGATGATCATCAAGGTCGCCGGCACGAAGGTGCCGAGCAGCATGCCATGGAGAACGCTGAGCACGATCAGCGTCGGATAATGGTGGATGAACGGGATCACCAGCGAGACCGCGGCGTAGATCAGGCTCGGGATGCCGAGCACGCGGCGCAGGCCGAACGCGGTGGCGAGCCACGCCACCGCCGGCGCGACCAGGATCTGCGAGCCGATCGCGGCGGTGGAGAGCCAGGCTCCCTCATCGAATGTCAGCGAGAAGGCGCCACGCAGGTCAGGCAGGCCGACCGTGGTCAGCCGGCTGTCGAAATTGGCAAGGAAGGCGCCGAGCAGCACCGCGCCGACGGCGAACAGCGGATAGCGCGCGACCCCGCCGCGCGAGACCGGGCCGTTGTTCGCCGCACTACTTTCCGGCATCGCCGCCGGCACCGTCGACACGGATGCGCGTGACGACCGACATGCCGGGCCGCAGCCTGTCGAGCAGCGGCTGGTTGTCGTCGAACGCGATGCGCACCGGGATGCGCTGCACCACCTTGGTGAAATTGCCAGTGGCATTGTCCGGCGGCAGCAGCGCGAATTGCGATCCCGACGCCGGCGCGATCCGCTCGACCTTGCCGTGCAAGGTCTGGCCGGGGAAGCTGTCGACGGTGACCTCGGCGGGCTGGCCCGGCATCACGTGGGTGAGCTGGGTTTCCTTGTAGTTCGCGATCACATAGACATGCGGCAGCGGCACCACGTCGATCAGATTGCTGCCGATATCGACGTAGTCGCCGGGCTGCACCTGGCGTTCGCTGACGACGCCGTCGAACGGCGCCATGATCCGCGTGTAACCCAGCCGCAGCTTGGCGGCCGCCAGCTGCGCCTTGGCGCCGGCGATCTCGGCCGCGCGTTGCTTCTTGGTGCCCTGCAGCACCTCAAGCTGATGCTGTTGTGCGGCGATCACGGCGCGGCTGGCGCGCAAATCGGCCTCGGCCTTCGCATAGCCGGCCGTAGCCTGCTCAAGCCGCTGCCGCGTGCCGGCCGCGGTCTCGGACAGCGATTGCTGGCGTTCCTGCTCTTGACGCGCCTCGACGTCGGCGGCGGCTGCCGCCACCTGCGAGGCCTGGGCCTGCGCAATGGTGGCATATTGCAGCTCGATCTGGTTGCCCAGATTGTCGAGCGTGGCCTGCGCGCCGTCGACAGTGGCCTGGGCCTGCGCGACCTGCGCCTCGTAGTCGGCGGGATCGATCTGCACCAGCAGGTCGCCGGCCTTGACGCGCTGAAAGTCGGTCACCGTCACCTTCAGCACCTCGCCGGCGACGCGGCTTGCGAGCTTGGCCATGTCGGCGCGCACATAGGCATCATTGGTGGTCTGCGTCGCCGCGGCGCCGACCCAGGCGTCCCAGCGCACGGTCGCCACCGCCACGAAGCCGAGCGCGACGATGATTGCGAGTAGGGGGATCGCGAGGCGTGCCACGGCGCCATGCGCCTGAGGCGGTGTGGCGGCAGCAGGCGGTGCGGCTTTGGCGACAGCCGTCTGCGCAGCGGGCGCGATGCTGGATTCTTGACTCAAGGGCGTGTCTCCATGGGCGCGCCGCGTGCAGCTCGGTCCTGGCGAAACGGCAGGATTGGCGAACAGCAGGATATGCCGGTTTTCATACGACAAATCCACGACGCGGACCAGCTGCGCTCGGAACGGCGCGGCTGGGCACGTTCGTTGCATCGTGCACTTCGGAAAAAATCCGGAACCGGCGCGTCCTGCCGCTCGTCGAGAGAACGCTTCGATCCGGGTCGATTAACGTTGTGCGCAAGGCGCTTTTGTCTCGCCGCTGGCAATGCTCTATGGTGCGGCGGATTTCGCCGGCAAGCCCGGCCGCACATTGATTTCGAGGAAGGTATTTGCATCATGGGCAACAGAGGCGCGATCCTGATTGCCGGCGGCGCCGGCTATATCGGATCTCACTGCAGCAAGGCGGTCGCCGAGGCCGGATTTCTCCCGGTCTGTTACGACAATCTGACGACGGGCCATCGCAGCTTCGTGCAGTGGGGCCCGCTGCTGGTCGGCGACATCGCCGACAGCATCAAGGTGGCTGCTGCCATTCGGAAGTTCGACGTGCAGGCCGTGATGCATTTTGCAGCGTCGAGCGCCGTTGGTGAATCCGTCGCCGATCCGCAAGCCTATTATCTGAACAACGTGACCGGCACGCTCGGCCTGCTGCAGGGCATGCGCGCCGCCGGTTGCAACCGGCTGGTGTTCTCATCGACGGGCGCGGTCTACGGCAATGCCGGCCGCGAGCCGATCCCGGAGCGCGCGGCTGGGCCGACCGTCAATCCTTACGGCCGCTCCAAATACATGATCGAGCAGATCCTGGCCGACTATCGCGCCGCCTATGGCTTTGCCTCGATTGCGCTGCGTTATTTCAATGCCTGCGGCGCCGATGACTCTGCCGTGGCCGGCGAGCTGCGCGATCCCGAGACGCACCTGATTCCGCGTGCGCTGATGGCGCTGCAGGGGCATGTCGGCGATTTCGCGATCTTCGGCGAGGATTACGAGACGCCTGACGGCACGGCGGTCCGCGACTACATCCATGTCGACGATCTCGCAGTCGCCCATATCGCCGCGATCGAGCGGCTGCTGCAGGGCAATCCCGGGGGCGTCTACAATCTCGGCACCGGCGCCGGCTATTCCGTGCGCGAGATTGTCGATGCGATCCGCCGCGAGACCGGCGAGGCGGTACCGGTGGTGATGCGCGAGCGTCGGGCCGGCGACCCGGCCATCCTGGTCGCCGATCCCAGCCATGCCGAACGCGAGCTCGGCTTCAAGGCGCAACGGTCCGATCTTCCGACCATCATCCGCTCGGCCTGGGCCTGGCACCAGAAGGCGCATCCACGCCGTGCCTGAGGCGGGCGGCAAGATAGCTCGTTTGTCAGTTTAAGTCAGGCGGCGACCGGCGGTGTGCGCAGGCCGGTGTTGGCCTCTGAGATTTCGGCGTGCTCGCGCGCGATCGACCAGGAGCCGATTTCCTCGCCGTCGCGGATCAGGTGGACGCTGCGGGCGGCGGACTGGCCGTGATCGTCGCGGATCATGCGCAACAGGCTCTGCGCCAGGCGGCAATGATCGACCGGAAGCCCAAGGTCGAAAAACTCGTCGCAAAGCGCCGGCAGTGGCTGCCCATGCGAGTCGCGAACGTCCATGCGTATCTGTGCCATGGCGCGATTGAACGATAACAATTCTTTCCGGCCGGTAAATGCGGTCGCCAGATCGGCTAAGATGTCCATCCGGCCTATGCATTGGTTCGTCATTGCGAGGAGCGGCAGCGACGAAGCAATCCAGACTTCCTTCTCGGCCCTTGATTGCTTCCGCCTTCGCCCGTTGGGCTTCGGCAGACACGTCGCTGCGCTCGCAAAGACGGCTCTGAGAACATGCTAACGGTTGTTACGCTTCGGTGTGCTCGAATTCTACGATCGCGCCGGGGGCGCGCCTACCACATCGGCGAGCACCATGCGACGCCGCTCAACGTGACGCCATCGTCGAGCGTGTTTCTGATCGCATGCCGGCCTTGGTCGCGCTTGCATGTGAAAGGCGTTCACGCTTGACCTTAAACTCCGGCAGGCGTCACGCCGCTCCAGCCTGCGCCTGCAGCCCGGCCACCATCGCCCGCACCATGGTCGCGATTTCCCGGCGCAACACGCCGAGCGGGATCGCGATCAGCTTCTGCTCCAGCCCGAGTGCGACCATGCCGTGCACGGCCGAAAACAGGCTGCGCGCAGTGACGCTGATCTCCTCCACCGGGCGCTCTGGAAACAGCAGCGCGAGCGGCTGATGGATGTGACGAAACAGATGCATCTGGTCGCTGACGGCCCAATCCGGCAGCGGCTTGTCCGGCGCCATGCGGTGCTCGAACAGCGCGCGCCATAGTTCGAGATTGGCGGCCGCGAAATCGCAATAGGCGATGGCGATACGCACCAGCGTCTCGGCCGGCGCCGGTGGTCCATTGGCTTCAGCCTCGGACAGCGCCAAGTCGAGCTGCGCCAGCGTACGCGAGCCGACCATGAGCACCAGCTCGTCGACATCGGCGACGAGATTGTAGACCGCGCCATTGGCGACGCCGATCTCCTGGGCGAGATCGCGTGTCTTGAGGCCGGCCAGTCCCCTGGCGGACATGGCCCGTTCCGCGGCTTCGATCAGCTGCTCGCGCAGCATGGCGCGTCGCTCCAGTGTTTTGGACATTGTTAACCATACCCCTGAACATTGCTCAAAAGAATCCTTGAGCATCGCTCATATTCGCGCTACGAAAACGTCATGAGCGATGCTCATAGCAGGGAGCCAACAATGTTCAAGACCGTTTTGACGCTTTTTCGCGGCAGTGTCGCCGTGGCCGAGGAGGAATTGCAGGATCGGACGGCGCTGCTGGTCCTGGATCAGCAGATGCGTGACGCCGCCGCGGCGGTCGATCGCAGCAAGCGGGCGCTGGCGATTGCCATCGCGCAGGATCAGCAGGAGGGCAAGCGCCTGGAGACGACCTGTGCCCGCATCGCGGATCTCGAAGTCCGCGCCAGCGCGGCGCTCGACGCTGGCCGCGATGATCTCGCCCGCGAAGCGGCGCATGCGATCGCCAATCTCGAAGCCGAGCGGGATGCCGCCAAGACGGCGCGGGCGCTGTTTGCAGCCGAGATCGCCCGCCTGAAGCGGCATGTTGCGAACGCGGAAGCGAGGATCGGCGAGCTCGATCGCGGCCGGCGCATCGCGCGCGCATCCGAGGCGGTGCGTGCCTTGCGGCGCGGCGGCATCGAGGCGGCGCGTCCTTACCAATGCACCTTGCCGGAAGCGGAGGCGACGTTGAAGCGCCTGCGCGAGCGGCAGATCGAGGCCCAGGCCGCCGACGAAGCGCTGATGGCGCTCGACGCCCCTACCGGTCCCCTGAGTGTTACCGAACGACTGGCCGAGCAGGGTTTTGGCCCACGCATCAAGACCACTGCCGACGACGTGCTGGCGCGGTTGAAAGCCCAACGCCCGGCTTCTGCCGCCTGACCTGAAATCCAACCTGATCGCTCAATCCAAAGGAGATTATCATGAACCAGAACGTCCAAGCTCATACCAGTGCCTGGGTTACTTTCACCTACGCGTCCTTTGCCGCCTCCGCCTTCCTGGTCGCGCTCGGCGTGTTCTTTCTGCCGATCGATCTCTGGATGAAGGGTTATCTGGCGATGGGCATCGTCATGCTGGTGCAGACCTGCGTCACGCTGACCAAGACGCTGCGCGACAATCACGAGAGCTCAAGGTTCGTGAACCGGATCGAGGATGCCAAGGCCGAGCGGCTGCTGATGGAAGTCTCCAAGGCGGCGTAATCCGCTGGATATCTCAGACAATGCAAGGACGGCGGGTGCGTATCGCATCCGCCTTCGCTTGCTTTGCAAAGCCCTGATGCGCAAGAGATCGTTTACCCTGCGACTACAGGGCCGGGTGGCGCTCAATGTCCTTTAGGGCAGGGTGGCGATGATCATGCGCAATCGGGGCAGGAGATGGTGTCTCTCGACAAGCAGAGTCCGGCAGCACGAAGAGGATCGAGCTTCGCGGCGCTTGCGCGGCTGCGGGGCTATGTTGCTTTCTGGCTGAAGGCGCTGTCGCAGCCGGCCATCGATCTCACCTTGCGCACGGGTACGCGCCAGCTCACCCGCATCGTCGAGTCGCCTGGCCGGTCGCTGCCGCGCGAGCAGCTCGACATGCTGGTCGCGCAACTGCGCGTGGTCGCAGCCAAGACGCTGCCGGCCGAAAGCCTCAGCTATGGCGTCTTCTCCGGCGAGCCGGAGCGGCTGCAGCGCGCGATCATCACCTTGATCTCCGATGAGGAGACGGGGAAGCCGATCGCCTTCAATGCGTTGTCGGCGATGGATCTGGCGCTCGATGGCGAGCAGGTCACGGTGACGCATCTCGGACTGGTGATGGTCGATCCCGACGTGCGCGGCCAGGGCCTGTCCTGGGTGCTTTACGGCCTCACCGCGCTGGTGCTGTTCGCGCGCGACGGCCTGCGGCCGAAATGGATCTCCAACGTCACGCAGGTGCCGGCGGTCGTCGGCATGGTCAGCGACACCTTCTCCGACGTCTATCCGTCGCCGCTGCCGGGCAGCCGCCAGAGCTTCGCGCATCTGCAGATCGCGCGCGGTATCATGACGCACCATCGCGCGGTGTTCGGCGTTGGCCTCGAGGCCGGCTTTGACGAGGCGCGCTTCGTCATCACCGACGCCTATACCGGCGGCTCCGATGCACTGAAGAAGAGTTTCGAGGTCGCGCCCAAGCATCGCAACGAAATCTACAATGCGTTCTGCGCGCGCGAGCTCGACTACATCAGAGGCGACGATGTGCTGCAGATCGGCCGCATCGATCTCACGGGCGCACGGCGCTATCTGATGCGCGAGGTGCCATCAGGCTCGCTGCCGGCGCTGCTCGCCACCTCCGCCGTGCTGGCTCTGCAGCGCCTGGTGCTGCCGCTGATCCATTGGCTGGATGACAGGCGGGCCTTCGGCACGCTGAGGCCCAGGGAATCCAGAGCAATGCGGGAGAACCGCAATGGGCGCTAACCGCGGTTTCGCAATGATGGCAGGCGGCCGATGACACCGGGCATGACCGCCGATTCCATCGTCAATCTCTGCGGCGCGATCGGACTTTGCGTCGCCATGATGACGCTCTCACGGCGCGATCCAAGGAGCCCGCTGACGTTCCGTCTGCTGGTGGCGCTGGGCGTGATCGCGTCGCTGTTCCTGGTGCGCGGCGCGGCATGGTGGACCGGCAGCGCCCGGCTCGATCGCTTCTCCGTCGTTCCCGCTGCGCTGATTCCGCTCGGCGCTGTGATCGTCACCGAGGGCATGCTGCGCCGGCATGCACCCCGCGCGATCAAGCTGACCGCGCTCGCCGGCGGCATCCTGCTCGCATTGGCGGGCCTGGCGGGCCTGTCGCAATTCGACACGGCTTACGCGATCGCACTGTCGTTGTTTCAGCTGGCCGGCATTGCGGTTTGCGCCGGCCTGCTTGCGACCCGCGATCGGACCGCGCTGATGGCCTCAGAGAACCGCAGCGTGGCGCGGCTCGCGGTCGGCGCGCTGCTGGTGCTGCCGTTTATCCTGACCGACTTTCGCACGCTATTTCCGGATATCCCGGTGCGGCTTGGCGCGCTCGGTGCGCTGCTCACGGTCACCGTGATGCTGATCGCCGGCGGTGGCGCAGAGACGCGCCGCCACGGGCTCATATTGATGGCGCTGCGGCTGATCAGCTCGGCGCTGCTCGGCCTTGCCGCAGCCTTCATGGCGCCGGATGTCGATGCTGCGCAGCTGATCCGCTTCTGCGCCGTCGCAGTCGCCGGCGTGCTGACCATCGCCCTGATGACCGATAGCTTGCGCGGGCTGTTCGAATCGCAGGAGCCGGGGGTCCTGAACTCGGTCGCGGCGTCGCCGGCGCGCACCCGCGACGAGCTGATCGGCGAGCTCGCGCGTCATCCGATCTTCGAGAGCGCGCGGCGCTACCGCGAAGGCGAGCTCGCCGCCTACGATCCGCCGCTGTTGCGCGAGTTCCTGTCGACGCGGCGCGTGCTGCGCAGGCCCGACGCCCCCTGGGGATTGTCTGCGACCGACCCTGCGGTCGAGCGCATGGTGTCGCTGATAGCCGCCAATCATGCCACGCACATCATCGTGCTTTCGCACGACCAGGTCGACCTGATCGTGCTGGCGGTCCCGGTGACCGCGGCCGATCCGGCGACCGAAACCGCGCTCGCGCTGGTGCGGCGGCTGCTCGCTTCGACGCCAGAGGTGGCATGATGGGCGTTTCTTGCCGGCCCACGATCGGCGGGAACTGGTTCGGAAAAGGTCTTTGCGACGCGCCCGCTGCCATCGAGGCCGTATTCTGATCCCGCCTCTGCGCCGGGGCGGGGTATCGCCTTGCCGGTTGCAGAGTGCATCGTGTAGACCCTCGGAGGTAAGCGTCTGCTGTCAAACCGTCATGCCGCCATGGCAAGACGAGGCGGACGAAGGTTTCCGATTGATCTGGGCGGGGAATATGTCGAAGCAGTCGATGCGGGAAGAGGCAGAGCGGCTGGTTCGCGAGGCCATGGAAAAGCGGACCCTCGCAATCAAGCAGGGCAATACGCGGATCGAGGCGGTCTGCGGCAAATGCGGCGCGCCCAACCGGCTCTCGGCCGAGCGCGGCACGACACGGGTCAAGTACACCTGCAAGGAATGCGGCCA
>NZ_JBARGP010000571.1:0-6092 GCF_049798375.1 Bradyrhizobium sp. | reverse complement strand
GCCCAAGAGCAGGCCTCGACTGAATTCGAAAAAAGCCCCATCCGGACATTGTCCGGATGGGGCCGCCGAGGTGGCTACCAGGTCTGCCGGCTTGCCGTCGCTCAGCTGTCGATGAACGACACGATGTCATTCAGCAGACGCTCCCTGTGGGTCAGCGGCAGGCCATGCGGCGCGCCCTCGTAAACGATCAGCCGGCTGCCGCTGATCAGGTTTTGAGTCTTGGCGCCGGTCAGCGGCAGCGGCGCGCTGGCGTCGTTGTCGCCCTGCACGATCAAAGTCGGCATATCCAGCCGCGCCAAATCTCCCCGCACGTCCGCCTTGCCGATCGTATCACGGCACGCGAGCGCGATCGGCAGCGCGACGCCGAGCATCATCATCATAATCCAGCTGCGCGTCTTGGCGAGCGTTGCCTCGGTGAAGAACGGGGCCTCGTTCTCCGACAGCCATTTGGGGAAGTCATCTCCGATCGCGCGATTTTGTGCCTCGATCAGTTCAACCGGAACGCCATCGGGGTTGTCTGCGGTCTGCGCGAGGGATGGCGTCGTGGGCGCAATCAGGATGAGCTTCTTGACGCGCCCGGCGCCCTGGCGCGCGAGATAGCGCGCCGCCTCGATCGAGCCCATGGAATAGCCGACCAGAATGGCGTCGTGCAGATCGCGCTGCTCGAACACGGCGCCGACATCGTCGGCGAGCGTGTCCAGATCATAGCCGTGACAGGGCGCGTCGGAGCGGCCATGCCCACGGCGATCGGGCGCCACGCAGCGGTGGCCCCTCGCGATCAGCGCGTTGATGTATTCACCCCAAGTCGTGGAATCGAATGCCCACGCCGATAGAAAGACGATCGGACGGCCGGAGCCCCAGTCCTGGACGTAGAGGTTGGTTTCGTCCCTGGACTGGACGAACGGCTTGCGGTTCGGATGCATGCTCATGTCGTGGTTGCCTTGCGCCGTTTACAGTCGATCTCCCATGATGGCCGTTCAGCCTTGCGGCATCTGGTCGATGAATCCAGTGACCGACGCGATCTGGTCGCCGCTCCGCCGGATGAAGTCGGTGCCCTTGACGACGGCTTCGCTGCCGTCGGGTCCGAGGCCCCAGCAGAACCGCACGACATCGCCGTAGCCGTCGGCGGCGCCAAGCAGGCTGAACCGGAAGGCGGGAAAGCGTTCGTGAACGGCGGCGATCAGGCCGTCGATTTGAGGCCTGCCGTCCCCGCGCATGAGCGGGTCCGCGTATGCCGCATCCTCGGTCCAGGTGGCTGCGAGCAGCGCCTGCCGCTGCCCCGCGTCGCGCGCGTTCCAGACCTCGATGTAATCTTCTGCAAGCTTTTGCGGGGATCTCATGATTTGCGCTCCGTGTGAGTACGAAGCCAAAATCGTCGAAGCCAAGAAGGATTGCGATTACGCGCCAGGTAATGCCGGGCAATATCGACGCGAGATCGCCGGGAAGCGCGGATCCAAAAGCAATGCGAAAAATAAAGGACCCGCCCGGGGGGACAACCGGACGGGTCTAGCCATATTGGCGCTTGGGTGGATGGGCGCTCGCGCCGAATATAGCCTGGGAGGGTTTCCCGCTCCCACATCGGTTCGTCGTCAGCAGTGCGGTCCACGTTCAAAATAACAGGCGATTTTTTGGGATCGCTCACGAAAACGTGGATCACCGCCGGACGCGCGAAGCCTTACGGGGTGTCCACCGCAAGGCTGATAATCTTCTCACGCTTCAGTCGGGCGATCAGGCTGTCGGCATCATCCTTCGACATCGCCCGCCCGAGTTGCAGCGTGAACATGCCGCCCTTGGCACCGTCGATGATCGTGGCCTGATAGTTGTTGAGCAGCGCCGTGATGTCGGAGATGCGGGCATCCGGCGCGAACCGCACCAGCACGTGCACCGGAACGGCAGTCGGCTGCGGCCTCAGCGCGCGGGTCAATGGCTCCGCGCTCATCGGCGCGTTCGTCGGCGCTGGGGCGAGCCGCGCGCGGGCATCGAACGAGGCCGTCTGGTAGGTGGCCGGTTGGCTTCGTATCAAGACCGTGGCGATGACGCCGGCCTGCACCAGCACCAGCAAAATGCCTAAGCTCGCCGACCAGGCCAGCGCGCGCGGCGACAGCCTGTCGAGGAAGCCGAGCAGCCGGCGACCGAGACCGCGCGAAACGGTCGCAGCCTGGGTCGGCTCGGCATCGATGGCGGCAAACAGCTTCTGCATCGCCCGCATCGACGGCGCGCCCAGACTCTCGTTGAGCGCGATGGTCTCGGCATATTCATGCTGGATCGCGGCATATTGCCGGGCAAGCGTGGGATCGCGCGCCAAGGCCTCCTCCACGCGCTTGATGTCGTTGGTATCAAGTGTACCGGCCGCATACCAGGGCAACAGGAGTTCGATCTCGCTGGGGTCGTGCTCCTGCATCTGCTTGCTCAATGCCATCATGGCCAGCCTCGCTCAACGCCAGCCGCTTTCAAGAGGTCGGCCAGTCTCTTGCGCGCATAAAACAAGCGCGTCTTGACGGTATTTTCCGGAATCTTGACGATGTCGGCCACCTCCCCCACGGATTTCTCGTGGTAGTAGACGAGATCGACGATCTCCCGGTGCTCTGGCGAGAGCGCTGTCAGGCACCTGCGCAATGCATCTCCGGTATTCTTCTTCTGCACCACCACTTCCGGATCATCGGAGGTGTCCTCGATCGCGTTGGCGGCCTCGTCCTCCAATTCGACATCCTTCCTGCGCCGCAGCGCAGACAGGGCCTTGTATCGCGTGATGGCCAGCAACCAGGTCGAGACGGCAGATCGGCCCTCGAATTTGCCAGCCTGACGCCAGACGTCGAGGAAGACGTCGCCGATGAGGTCTTCCGCAACCTGTTCGTCCCGCACGAGCCTGAGCCCGAAACGGAACACCCTGACGTGGTGCCGTCCGTACAGCACCTGCATGGCGAGCCGGTCGCCTTGGGCGATCCGGGCGATCAGGGTTTCGTCTGATGCCGCCTGTGTCGCGATCAATGGCCGTCTCGCAGGATTGGTCGGGAAAACGGGGTGCGTGGTTCGACGCAGCCCGTAAAAAATTTCAGAATACCGCAAAGATACGCACGTCCCTGTGAACCAGCACACAGAAACGCGTTTTTTTGCCGGCGCTTCCTGCAGGATCGTTCGAACCGGATGAGCGGCATCATATTACTGCAAGACCTTCCGAATGACCGGCCTGGAGCATGGCGCTCCCTCCAATACCGATCCGAACGAATTTTCTTCGATCGAACAAATTCCATCCCGTGGCAACGGATGTGGCAGCTGAAAAACCAGTATCCATAGATACCAAAACGCAAGGCTTTCCACGTAGTTTTTCGAGCTGGCTCGGCCATTGGCGGGAAGATGGGCTGTGCGGCGTCCTCCCTCCTGATTTCATCGTGGCTGAGCTGCGGGACCTTTCCGGTCCTCGCGCAGAAGAAAATTACGAAACACGTTGCGATTATGACATTGATCAGTTCGAAATCCACGGCTTCCACCGAAACTCTGCTCGACGAGCTGCAGGCGACGCTTGCCAACGGCACCGTCGCTCGCCGGGTCGAGATGTTGCGCCGGGTGACCGACCTCTTCATCGACGGAGCCATCGATTTTTCCGAACAGCAGATGGCGCTGTTCGACGACGTCTTCGAGTGCCTGATCGAGCATATCGAGATGTCGGCCAAGTCCCTGCTCGCCCATCGCTTGGCCGCCAGCGAGATCGCGCCGCCGCGCACGCTGCGCAAGCTCTGCGATGACGACGCGATCGAAGTTGCGGGTCCGGTGCTGTCGAAATTCGAGCCCCTCGACGACCAGACCCTGATCAAGACCGCGCGAACCAAAAGCCAGGCTCACCTGCTCGCAATCTCGATCCGCCGGGTGCTGAGCCGGGCCGTCACCGATGTGCTGCTACTGCGCGGCGATGACGAGGTGGTGCGCTCGACCGCGCAGAACCCGGGCGCGGCGCTCTCCAAGCGCAGCACCACCAAGCTGATCGACCGCGCCGCGCAGGACGATCATCTGGCCGCCTGCCTTGCGACCCGGCCGAACCTGCCGCGGCATTTTTTTCTCAAACTGCTCGCCAAGGCGTCCACCACGGTGCGCGCGCGGCTCGAAGCAGCAAATCCGAAGCACTCGAAGGAGATCTCCTCCGCGGTGCGCACGGTGACGCGGCGGGCGCGCTCGACGCCGGTCGCACTCACCAAGCAGACCGAGATCGCGCACGAGCTGGTCCGCTCGCTGCACGAGCACGGCCGGCTCGACGAGCAGTTGCTGGAGCAATTCGCCGAGCAGAAGAAGTTCGACGAAGCCAATGCGGCCCTGGCGGCGATGGCCAACGTGCCGGTGTCGGTCGCCGAGACCATGATGATCGAAAGCCGCGCCGAAGGCGTGATGATCCTGGCCAAGGTCGCCGGCCTGTCCTGGCCGGCCGTACGGCAGATCATCGAGATGCGCGATGAGCTGGTCGGCGGCCCGCCGACCGATCTGTCGCCCTGCAAGGCCACCTATGAGCGGCTGCGGCCGTCCACGGCCCAGCAGGTGCTGCGTTTCCATCGCATGCAGGAAGCGGCGGCGCCGGCTGCCTAGCAGAGCTAATAGCGCAGCACGCGCTTCCCCATCAGCGCGCCGATGAGGGCGACGATCCCGGCCGCGATCGTATACCAGGTCGCGACGAACAGCGGCGAGTCGTCAGTGCAATGGGCCGCATAGAGCGTCGCAGCTGTGCCGGCCGAGAGCAGCCCGGCGATCGCCCCCGTTGCCGCCGGCCGCGCTGGCGCACCGTGACGTAGCCCGAACATGGCCGCCGCCAGTATCGGCAGCGACAGCACGGGAATCGCCGACATGCAGAGCAGCGAATTGTGACCGACCAGCCGCGCCAGCATCGGCAGCCGCTGCGGCAGCATCATCTCGCTCGCGATACCACAGGCGATCACGACGATCGGCGCCATCAACAGCCAGCCCCAGCCCTGCAGCGAGGCTTCCGGCCGCGACAGATGCAGGCTGACCGCGGCGGCCGAGATCGCGAGCGCCGTCGTCACCACGAATTTCAGGTCGAAGAACGGATTGCGCATCGCCACCATGACGTCGGGACGGACGCCGAGCCCCAGCAGAAACATGGCGGCCGACACCGGCGTCGCAGCCATCAGCGCCAGCAGCAGGATGATGCCGACCGGCAAGGCACGCTGCGTGTTGTCGGCGGCAAGAGAGCGAATGAGCTGATCGGTATCCATTCTCACTGCTCCCTGAGCTTGGCGGTGAGGCTCGAGAGCGCGCGATGCAGTGCGACCCGCACCGCGCCTTCGCTCATCGCAAACCTCTCGGCGGTCTGCTTGATCGAAGAGGCCTCGACCGCGATCGACTGCAGCACCTCGCGCTGGCGCTGCGGCAGTGTCTGCAGTTGCGCGACCACCTCGCCGGCTGACACCTGCGGTGCCGCAGGCTCATCGGCCAGCGTCTCGGCGAAGTCATCGACGTTGACGAAGATGCGCCGGCCCCGGCGGCGCAGCGCGTCGATCAGCTTGTTGCGCGCGATCGCGAACAGCCAGGGCGCGAACGGTGCGCTCACGTCCCAGGTATGCCGCTTCAGATGCACTGCGAGTAGAATCTCCTGCACGATATCCTCGGATTGATCTGGCGGCTGCCCAGCCCGCGCCAAGCCGCGGCGCGCCGCGGCCCGCAACACCGGCGTGACCTGCCTGAGCAGACGATGATAGGCCTCGTCGTCACCACCGATGGCCTGCTGCATCAAGCCGGTCCACTCGTCGTCACGTTCGCGCACGCACCACCTGAGATGTAATTCGGACGACCTTTCAGATTGTTACTCGCAAAAGCTCCAATCACGAAGCCGTGAGCAAGCCGATGCAGGCGTTTCCGGGGCGATCGCGGCCTCTCCGTGGCCTCGGATGGACATGCCGCGCGTTGCCCAGCTTTCGCCCGCTGGGACGACAAGATTCCCTTTTTCCGCCCCGTTCTCGACACGGGCGGGGGTCCAATCTGTGGCGGGGCTGGCGGGATGGGGAGATGATCAGATGACAATCCAAGCCAGTGGACGTTCAGCATTTCTGGCGGCTGCGCTGATCGCAGCCTCCGCGTTCGGCTTTGCCGGC
>NZ_JBARGP010000570.1:0-4111 GCF_049798375.1 Bradyrhizobium sp. | reverse complement strand
ATCGTCGGCCATGTCGGCGACGGCAATTTCCACTGCTCGCTGATGTGCGATCTCGACGATGCCGACGAGATGGCGCGCGGCGAAGAGTTCATGCATCGCCTGGTCGAGCGTGCCCAGGCGATGGGCGGCACCTGCACCGGCGAGCACGGCATCGGGCAGGGCAAGCAGAAATATCTCAAGGCCGAACTCGGCGACGAGGCGCTCGATGCCATGCGCGCGATCAAGCGGGCGCTCGATCCGCAGAACATTTTGAACCCCGGCAAGATCGTGCCGGCGGCGTGAGTTATCAGATGACGTTCTGATTGAGTTACGGCGTTAATCTGTATGAATCGAAGCGATTGTCGTGCCGCGAGTCGGATGTACCCTCTCCCCTGGCGGGAGAGGGTGGGTCGCCGGCGCGGACGCGAGGGCGAACCGGGTGAGGGGTCTCTATCCACGGAGACAGACCCCTCACCCGCCGCAATCTCACTTCGTTCGATTTCGCCACCCTCTCCCGCAAGGGGAGAGGGTGCACTGTCCGTGCGGTTAGATAGTTAGTTCGCTTTCCGTAGCCGTCGGACAACCGCAGCTACTGACGACCCCAACTCATCACGACTCAGCTCATCACTCCGTTTCGACCGTCTCCGCCTTCGCCGGCCCAAGCCTGCGCACCGCCTCATCCACGCTGTGGAAGACGTGATCCCTCGGCAGCACCTCATAGAGGCCGAAGCGCTCGAACGCGGCCTGGGCGCGGACCGACTCAAGCCGGGCTACCGCGAAGGTGACGTGGTGCTCCCCGCACACGATGATGAGGTCGCGCAAGGCCTGCGCCGCGGTGTAGTCGATCTCGGGAATGCCGCCGGCTTCGAGCACCAGCAGTCGCGGCGCTTTTCCCTGCAGGATGTCCTGTAGATCGGCGCGGAGAGTTGCCGCATTGAGGAAGCTCAGCGGCGCCTGGAAGCCGACCACCACGATATCGTCGATGGTCTCGCCGACGATGTGTGGCTGCGCCGGCCACCAGATCGTGGTATCAGGCACGCGCTCGAACAGCAGCAGATGTGCGCGCGTCGTGCTCCAGATGCCGTGCAGCAGCGACAGGGTGATGCCGAGCGCGACGCCTTGTTCGATCGGCAGCGCCACGATGGCGGCCGCGGTCGCCACGATCAGCAGGAACTCGCCGATCGATTGGCGATAGACTTGCATGATCTGCGCGACGCGGACGATGCGCAGCGCCACGAACAGCAGTACGCCGCCGAGCGCTGCATCCGGCACATGCGCGAGCAGGGTGGCGCCGAAGGCGAGCAGGGCCAGTACGATCGCCGCCGCGATCAGGCTCGAGGCCTGCGATCGTCCGCCGGTCTCGGCGACGATGCCGGTGCGCGGCGGGCTGGCATTGACCGGGAAGGCGCCGAACAGGCCGGCGAGCAGGCTGCCGGCACCGACGCCGAGAAAGTCGCGATCGACGTCGGCGGGCCGGCCGGGATCCGATGGAAACGAGCGCGTGGTCGCCGCGGTCTGCACCATCACCACGATCGCGATCAGGAAGCTGAGCGGGATCAGCTTGGCCCATTGCTCGGGCGCAATGACCGGCAGTGAGGGCGCCGGCCATTTGCCGGTGACCGCGCCGACCACGGCAACGCCCCTGGTTTCGAGACCGCCCGCGATCGTCAGCAGCGTGGCGGCGACCAGCGCAATCAATGCGCCGGGGATCCGGGCGCTGATGCGCTCCGAGAACGCGACCACCGCGAGCACGCCGAAGCCGATCGCCATCGTGTAGCCATTGGCGTCGGCGACGTGCCGCGCCAGCGTCGCGATCCGTCCGAGCGTCGGGCCGTGCGGCACCGGCAGGCCGAGCACGCCGGGAAGCTGCGAGACGATGATGTGCACCGAGATGCCGGCGAGGAAGCCGAACGTGACCGGTTGCGACAGCAGATTGGCGATGCCGCCGAGCTTGAACACGCCGCCGCCCAGCAGCAACAGCCCGACCAATAGCGCCAGCGCCCCGGCCAGCGCCTGGTAGTCCGGCGTGCCGGTGGTCGCGAGCAGCGCCAGCCCGCCGGCAAAGATCGGTGTGATCGTCGAGTCGGCGCCGCAGGACAGGAGGCGGTTGGCGCCGCCCAGTGCAAAGCCGATCGAGCCCGCGATGAAGGCGTAGAAGCCGATCTCGGGCGTGAAGCCGCCGAGCCTGCTGGTCGCCATCTGCTCGGGGATCGCGATCGCCGCCAGCGTCAGCCCGGCGACGAGGTCGGCGGACAGGAACGCGGCGCGGTACCCCTGCAACGAGCGCAGCAACGGCCATGGTCGCTTGCCGGAGGTTTGATCACTCATCGCGTTCTCTCCAGTCATCTTATTAGGGGCGAGGTTACAGCGAGCAAGCTGCAAGACCTGCACTTCCCACGATCGTTGTAGGCAAAACCGTCGCGTACCCTCACGCAAGGCCGTGATCCCAGGGCGGCTCGGGCGCGAAGGCGTCCGCAATGAAATCGATGAAGGCGCGCACCTTGGCCGAGGGCGTGCGCTCCGGCAGGTAGATGGCGTAGACGGCGAACTGGTCGGACGGCGGCTGCTCCAGCGTAATCGGCACCAGGCGCCCGGCGCGCAAATCGTCGCCGACGATGAAACTCGGCTGGTAGATCAGCCCCTGGCCGGCCAGCGCCGCCGCGAGCAGTGCATCGCCATTATTGGCGCGGAGATTGCCGGATACGGCGACATCGATGGCGGCCGCGCCGCCCATCCGCCAGCGCGCCGCGCCGGCCTGGGCGAGCGTATAGCCGAGGCAATTGTGGCCGGCGAGATCGGCCGTTGTGCGCGGTGTGCCCCGCGCAGCGAGATAGGACGGCGCGGCGCAGATCATCATCCGGCAGCGGGCGAGCCGCCGCGCCACCAGGCTGGAATCGCGCAACGCGCCGATTCGGATCGCGACGTCCCAACCTTCCTCGGCCAGATCGATCAGGCGGTCGTTGAGGCCGAGGTCGATCGTGACGCCGGGATAGCGCGCGGCGAAGGCCGCCAGCCGCGGCGCGATCTGCCTGACGCCGAAGACGAGCGGCACGTTGAGCCGCAGCAGTCCGCGCGGCTCAACCCGGTCAGCCGCGACCGCCACTTCCGCGCTCTCGATGTCGGCGAGCAGCCGCTCGGTCGAATCGAGATAGCGGCGGCCAGCCTCGGTGATGGTCAGGCGGCGGGTGGTGCGGTGAAACAGCCTGGTGCCGAGCCGCGCTTCCAGCGCCGCGAGATGCTTGGTCACCATGGTCTGCGACATGCGCATCACCCGGGCGGCGCCCGAGAGGCTGCCGGCATTGGCGATCCGAACGAAGACCTCCATTCCGGTCAGGCGGTCGAGCATCGGCCGATTTCACTCTGCTGGTTTGAACTGTCATTCCCAAGTAGCAGATTATCGCCTGTCGGGGAATGATCCATACAGCGGGATATCTCTTTTCGGAGTCTTGCGATGATCGATTCCCGCACCGCCCCTTATGCCGCGCTTCTGCTTCGCCTCACGCTCGGCGGCCTGTTCCTGGTTCATGCCAGCCTGAAGCTGTTCGTATTCACCCCCGCCGGAACCGCGAAATTCTTCGGCAGTCTCGGTCTCCCCCCGGAGCTCGCCTATGTCGTGATGACGGCCGAGGTGCTGGCTGGCGTCGCGCTCATCCTCGGAATCTTCACCCGCTGGGTGGCGCTGGCGGCTACCCCGATCCTGCTCGGCGCCATCGTCACCGTGCACGGCGCGGCCGGATTCTTTTTCAACAATCCGCACGGCGGCTGGGAATATCCGGCGTTCTGGACCATTGCGCTGCTGGTGCAATCGCTGCTCGGCGACGGCGCTTACGCGTTGCGCGCACCGCGGGCCGCACTTGCAGGCGAACTACGTAGCGCGCATTGACCTGTTAGCTGGAGGATTGAATATGACGCTGCCGAGCCTGTTCGTGTCGCACGGGTCGCCGATGCTGCCGCTGACCGAGGTGCCGGCCCGGCAGTTCCTGGTCGATCTGGGCCGCAGCCTGCCGCGGCCCAAGGCCATCCTGGTGATCTCGGCGCATTGGGAGACGGCCGAGCCCGAGCTCAATGCCGTTTCCACCAACGAGACGATCCACGATTTCTACGGCTTTCCGCGCGCGCTCTATGAGCTGCG
>NZ_JBARGP010000569.1:0-12444 GCF_049798375.1 Bradyrhizobium sp. | reverse complement strand
TGCGCCAGAGAAAATCGTGATCGAGCTCCTTGGTGCTCGGCTGCTTGAATGGAGTGACCTCGCAGCCCTGCGGATTGACGCCGTCGAACACGCTCTTGATGGCGCTGTCCTTGCCCGAGGCGTCCATACCCTGAAAGATCAGCAGCAGCGACCAGCGGTCCTGAGCATAGAGCTTCTCCTGGAAATCAGCCAGCCGTGTGCGGTTCGCTTGCAGGATTTCCTCGCCCTCGTCCTTGTCGAGGCCGCCCTTGGCGTGGGTCTTGTGCGCCTTGAGATGGAATTTTTCCGTGCCGTCGACACGGAATGGCGAGATGAAGGGATCGAGCTCGGCCGCAAGCGGCCGCGCGTGCTTCTTGCTCATTGCGAACCGTCTTGTCGTGCCTGTACCTCGCCGTCGAACTGCGCCTCGAGAAACGCCGTCACGAACAGCGGCATCGCGGATGTCAGCTCCGCTCTGTTGCGAACCAATCTGATCGCGGAAAGTTCCGCCTCCTCCTGGCGCGCCAGATTGGCCTCGATCCGGCGCTTGAGCTCATCGCCCGATGCGTCCACGTCGAGAATCTGCATCATCGCGATCGAGGTCGCGGTGACGACGCAGTCCCAATGCGTCCTCGGCCGATAGTCGCCGGGTGCGAGACCGGTCTCCTCTTCGACCTCGCGCGCGATGCTCGCGCCGACATCGAGCAGGCCATCGCTGACATCGTCCGGATCGGGCGTGCCGGCCGGGAAGTAGATGCGGCCGGCATTCGCGGTGTGGTTGCCCATCACCCCGAGCACGAAGGCGCCGTCGACTGATCGCAGCGCGCCCATGCCGAAGCCGTTGAAGATGGTGGTGTCGGGATAGCCCCAGTCGCGCCAAGCAAGCAGACCGGCGAAATCGGTCTCGAAATAGTGGGCGCCGAGATGCCCGCCTGCGAAGCGTGCATCGCGTCCGAGCAGGATGCGGCCGTTCCACAGCGCGGGCTTCTCGCGCTGCTTCTCGGCAAAATGCGCATCGATCGCATCGCGCCGTTGCGCGGCGAAGGGCCACGTCCACGGCTCGACCTTGAGGTCGAGCGTAGCGACGCGATGAATCACAGCATTCTTAGCTGTCACTTCGTATTCGCGCCCGTGGTGCCCTTGGCCTGATCGACGAACTTGTTGGTATAGGTCTTGGTGACGTCGATATTGGCCTTGGCCACGTCGGGAGAGCCGGTGCTGAACACCGCAAGCACGGCCTCGGCGCCCTTCGGGTCCATCTTGCCGGTTTGCGAGAACATCGGGATCGTGTTCTTCAGCGCGGCCAGATAGAGCGCCTTGTCCTTCCCGACCATCTCGGGAGGCATCTTCGCCATCACCTCCTCGGGCGTGTGCGAATGGATCCAGGCGAGCGTCGCAAGGATGGCGTCGGTCAGCGCCTGCGCTTCCTTCTGATGCGACGCCACCCAGGCCGAGGTCGCATACAGCGCGCCGCCGGGATATTCGCCGCCGAACACATCGAGCGTATCCTTCTGCGTACGGGTGTCGCTCAGGATCTTGAGATCGGAATGGCTGCCCTGCAGCACCGTCACCGAGGGATCTAGCATCACGGCGGCATCGATCTGCCCTTGCTCCATGGCGGCGACCGCGGTGGCGCCGAGGCCGACGCCGATCACGGCCGTGCTGGTCGGGTCGACGCCGTTCTTCTTCAGCAGATATTTCAGGAAGAAATCGGTCGAGGAGCCGGGCGCGCTGACGCCGACCTTCTTGCCGGCGAGATCCTTGATCGAATTGATCTCCTTGGTGTGGCCGGGCGCCACCACCAGCACCAGGCCGGGATAGCGGTCGTAGACCACGAACGCCTGCAGCTCCTGGTGTCTGGCCGCGAGATTGACGCAATGGTCGAAATAGCCGGAGACGACATCGGCGCTGCCGCCGAGCACCGCCTTCAGCGCATCGGAGCCTCCCTTGAGGTCGACGAGATCGACATCGAGCCCCGCCTTGTCGTATTCGCCGAGCTGCTTGGCCAACACCGTCGGCAGATAGCACAGGCAGGAGCCGCCGCCGACCGCGACCGTGAGCTTGGTCGCGGCTGATGCGACGCCGGTGGTGAGGGTGAGAGCGAGCAGCGTTCCCGCCAGCCTGCCAATGATCTTGTTCATCGTTTCCTCCGTTTGATGGCGCGCAAGATAGTGCAGCCGGCCGGCCTTGAGAAGGTGGCCTGGGAAACCGCGTTGACCCATAGCCACCGGCTGCAGTGTTACGCTAGATGCCTGTGGCGCCTGTCATCGCAGCGCGCCGAACGCGGCGTATGGGTCCCGGCTCAAGGACCGGGACGACAGCGCGTTGTGAGGCGACAGTTTCGGCGAACTCAGCGTTCTTGAGTCGCATCCGGCCGCCAGACCAGCAGCCGTCGCTCGACCAGGGTGACGCCGATGTCGATCAGCACCACGAAGATCGACAGCACGAACATGCCGGCGAACACGCCGGCGACGTCGAACACGCCCTCCGCCTGCTGGATCAGATAGCCGAGGCCGGCGGCCGAGCCGAGATATTCGCCGACGACGGCACCGACCACGGCAAAGCCGACCGAGGTGTGCAGCGACGAGAACATCCACGACAGCGCCGACGGCCAGTAGACATGCCGCATCAATTGCCGCTCGCTCATGCCGAGCATGCGGCCGTTGTCGCGCACCACAGTCGAGACTTCCTTGACGCCCTGATAGACGTTGAAGAAGACGATGAAGAACACCAGCGTCACGCCGAGCGCGACCTTGGACCAGATGCCGAGACCCAGCCACAGCGTGAAGATCGGCGCCAGCACCACGCGCGGCAGCGCGTTGGCCATCTTAACGTAAGGGTCGAACACGGCCGCCACCAGCGGCTTGCGCGCGAACCAGAAGCCGACCAGCACGCCACCGAGCGAGCCGATCACGAAAGCGAGGATCGATTCCCACAGCGTGATGGCGAGATGCTTCCAGATCACGCCGGTCGCGAACCAGGCGATCACCTGGGTGAAAACGTCGACTGGGTTGGAGAAGAAGAACGGCGGCAGCAGGATGTGGCCAAACACCTTCACGGTGGAGAACAGTTGCCACAGCACGATGACGACGATGGCGACGAGCAGTTGCAGCGCGAGCAAGCCAAGACGCGACATCACTGGACCTCGGCAAGCTTCGAGGACTGCGCATAGCCCTTCGTGACCTCGGCCTTGAGCACGTGCCAGATCTCGCGATGCAGCGCGTGGAACTCCTGGCCCAGCCGCACCTCGAAGATGTCGCGCGGGCGTGCGAGTTCGACGCGCCAGTCGCCGATGATGCGCGCGGCAGGTCCGGCCGACATGATGACGACGCGGTCGGCGAGCGCGATCGCCTCCTCCAGGTCGTGGGTGACGAACAGCACCGCCTTGCGGTCGGCGCTCCAGAGATCGAGCAGCAGATTGCCCATGATCTGCCGCGTCTGCGCATCCAGCGGACCGAACGGCTCGTCCATCAGGATGATGCGGGGATTGCGGATCAACACCTGCGCCAGGCCGACGCGCTTGCGCTGGCCGCCTGAGAGCATGTGCGGATAGCGGTTGCCGAAGGAGCCGAGACCCACCTGCTCCAGCCAGGCTTGCGCGCGGGCTAACGCCTCGGCGCGCGGCGTGCCCGCGATCTCGAGCCCGATCGCGACATTGTCCAGTGCGGTCTTCCAGGGAAACAGCGCATCGGCCTGAAATAGGTAGCCGGAGTCCTTGTTCAGCCCGGCAAGCCGCCGATCGAAGATCCGCACCTCGCCGGCGGCCGGCTTCAGCAGCCCGGCGGCAATGTTGAGCAAGGTCGACTTGCCGCAGCCGGTCGGCCCGACAATGGCGACGAACTCGCCATCGGCGACCGTCAGATCCGCCTTGTCCACTGCGGTATAGATGCCTCCGCCGGCAAGGCGGAACGCCACGGTCGTCCCTGCCAGCGCGACCGCCGCGGTCGTTGCCTTGGTCACTTCGCGTTCTCCCCATTGCGGCCAACGGCTTAGCCGCTTGCGCGGAGAAGTTCAACGAAGCCGCATGACGTGCTAGGTAAGCCAAAACGCCCTGCTCATCCTCGCCTTGAGGGTGAAAACAAAACCTGAAGTCGAAGGACGCATGCCGGACACGCCGCTGATTGCCTATGCCCACATACGCAAGAGCTTCATCGGCGTGGCCGCGGTCGACGACGTGTCTCTCGCCGTCGCTTCAGGCGAATTCCTCGCCATCGTCGGCGGCTCGGGCTCCGGCAAGACGACGCTGCTGCGGCTGACCAGCCGACTGATCGAGGCAGATTCCGGCACCATCACCATCGACGGCGAGGATATCGCCCGCCTCGATCCAGTCGGCCTGCGCCGCCGTATGGGCTATGTGTTCCAGAGCGGCGGCCTGTTTCCGCATATGAGCGTCGCGGCCAATATCGGCATCACGCCGTCGCTGCTCGGCACGCCGGCCCCCGAGATCGCGGCCCGCGTCGATGAGCTGCTCGACCTCGTCCGGCTCGACCGCAAACAATATCGCGACCGCCTGCCGCATGAGCTGTCCGGCGGCCAGCGCCAGCGCATCAGCGTGGCGCGTGCGCTCGCCGCGCGGCCGCGCATCGTGCTGATGGACGAGCCGTTCGGCGCGCTCGACCCGCTGACGCGCGATGCGCTCGGCGATGATTATCGCGCTTTGCACAGGAAGCTCGGACTGACCACGATCATGATCACCCACGACATGACGGAGGCCCTTTTGCTCGCCGACCGCGTCGCGGTGATGCGGTCGGGCCGGCTGCTCAGCGTCGGCACGCCGGCGGAGCTTGCCACAAGCGATGAGCCCTACGTCAAGCAGCTGCTGCAGACGCCACGGCGGCAGACCGAACGGCTGAAGGCGCTGCTGCCGGAAGGCGGTATTGCATGAGCTGGCTCGCCGATCCCCGCGTCAATGAAGCCTGGTCGCATCTGCCTGATTATCTCGGCAGCCATCTGCGCGTCAGCATCGCCGCGCTGGCGCTCGGGCTTGCGGTCAGCCTGCCGTTGGCGCTGATCGCGCGCAACCGGCCGCTGCTACGCTCCGTGCTGCTGGGATTAGCGAGCGTGGTGCAGACCGTGCCGGGACTGGCGCTGCTGGCGCTGTTCTATCCGCTGCTGCTGGTGCTGGCAGCGCTGACCTTGCGCTGGTTCGGCGTCAGTTTCTCCGCCTTCGGCTTCCTGCCCGCCGTGCTGGCGCTCGCGCTGTATTCGATGCTGCCGGTGCTGCGCAACACCATCACCGGCCTCAACGGCATCGATCCGGATCTGGTCGAGGCCGCGCAGGGCGTCGGCATGACCGGGCGGCAATCGCTCACCATGGTGGAGCTGCCCTTGGCGCTGCCGGTGATCATGGCCGGCGTCCGTACCGCCGCCGTCTGGGTGATCGGCACCGCGACCTTGTCGACGCCGATCGGCCAGACCTCGCTCGGCAACTACATCTTCGCGGGACTGCAGACCCAGAACTGGGTGCTGGTCGTGTTCGGCTGCGTGGCGGCTGCCGTGCTGGCGCTTGCGGTCGACCAGTTGCTGGCGCTGATCGAGCAAGGCCTGCGCACGCGCAGCCGGCTGCGTAGCGCGCTCGGCGGCGCCGGCATCGCGCTGATGGTCGCAGCCAGCCTGATCCCGGCGTTTGCGATCTCATCGGCGCGCTATGTGGTCGGCGCCAAGACCTTCACCGAGCAATATATCCTGTCCGCGCTGCTTTCCGACCGGCTGCAGGCATCCGGGCTGTCGGCTACGTCACGTTCAGGCCTCGGGTCCAGCGTGATCTATGAGGCGCTGTGCAACGGCGACATCGACCTCTATGTCGACTATTCCGGCACGTTGTGGGTGAACCAGTTTCACCACAGCGAGATGCTGCCGCGCGAGCAATTACTCGACGCGCTCAAGAAGGATCTCGCCGCTGATAAAGTGACGCTGCTCGGCGGCCTCGGCTTCGAGAACGCCTATGCGCTGGTGATGCCGCGCAAGAAGGCCGAAGCGCTGCACATCCGCTCGGTCGACGATCTCGCCAGCCATACCTCCGGCATGACCATCGCCGGCGACTACGAGTTCTTCTCGCGGCCGGAATGGGCGTCCTTGCAAAAAGCTTATGGCCTCTCGTTCAAGGCGCAGCGCCAAATGCAGCCGGATTTCATGTATGCGGCGGTCGCCTCCGGCGAGGTCGACGTGATCGCGGGCTATACCAGCGACGGGCTGATCGCCAAATACGACCTCGTCGTGCTCGACGACAACAGGCACGCGATCCCGCCCTATGATGCGATCCTGCTGCTATCGCCGAAACGCGCGGGCGATCAGGCGCTACAGACTGCGCTGAAGCCGCTGCTCGGCAGTATCGATTTGAAAACGATGCAGCAGGCGAATTTGCGCGCCTCCGGCGGCGATGCGGAGTCCTCGCCCCCGGCGGTGGCGCGCTGGCTGTGGGACAAGATCGCGCCCGCGAAGTAGGACCGAAATCGCAGCGCAGGCGTGTCGTCCCGACGGCGCGCACGATCATCTCGTCTCATCGCCGCCGAGCAGCCCGTCACGCACGAGGCGGACCGCGCCGCGGTCCCAGGAATAGTTGGCGCCCATGCGGAGCCCGCTATCGCCGGAAGCAATGCGGGCGCCTGTCCGGACGTCGCGGACCTGGAAGCTGATGGTGTATTCCATACGGCTGATCCGCCTGACGACAGCGGTAAGCGACTGATCCGCACCGAGCTCCCGGGCGCGCCGCAGGTCGCAGTCGTCGCAACCGTCCTTCGGCTGTGCCGTCATTTCGGCCTTCATTTCGACCAGGCGGTAACGACCGGACTGGCTGAGAAGCTGACGAACCGCCTCGGTCGCGTCACGCAATCCCTTGACATCGGTCTCTGTGTCGCCGACCGCCCCGGCTCCGGCGCTGGTGTCCTCCAGCGCGAAGGGAAGCAGCGCAAGCCGGACTGATGCCGGCACCGGCGGCGCGGCCGCCACATCGCGCAGCTCGCGGGATATGAAGATTTCGGCGCGTTGCCACGCCTCGTCGTCGTCACCGCGGAACGTGTAGATCTTCTCGAACATGACGCGGTTGGATGCGACGTCGACCACAGCGGCACGCGCCCACTGCACCAGCGTGCTGGTTTTCTGGATTCCTCCGAGCACCACGAGTTGGGCTCCGGCTTCGGTCGCGACATGACGCAGCGCATCGGTCGACGTTGCGTCGGCAAGGCACGCCGGCGCGCAGGACGGCTCGACCAGGCGGAGGCGCTGATCCGCCGCAAGCTCGCTGCGGAGCGCGGCCATGAAGGCCTGCAGTCGCCGCTGATGCGCAGCACTCTGGTCAACCGGCTCACCCGAGGTGTCGAGATAGCTGAAGTCCGCGACCATCACAGCCGGAACAGCGGCGGAAGGCGGCGCCGACCGGACTGGGCCGAATCCCGCGGCGAGAACCAGAACGGCGATCGCGAGACACCAGGGCGAGAGTAATCTGCGGGCCATGAGAACTCCTTCTGAGTTGTGTGCGTGAGCGAGGCGTGACGGATCGGAACGCTAGGATCGCGGTGCAAAACCCGAAACGGAGAGCATCCCGACCGGCACCGGGAAAATTTCACGACGCGAGGTCTGCCCCACTCGCAAAGCTTTTCGCGGCGGCGGTTCTGCCGTTAAATGCAACGCGACATGCGCTAACGCCCGACGCGCGAGGCCTCGACCGATGTGGACCTTCGCCAACTGCGATCTCAAATACCGCCTGACCCTGCGGATTTCAGCCGTATCAGTGATCTGCTTTGCGGTGATCTCTGCGGTCGTGCTGTGGGATATCGATCGGTCCGTTCGCACCGAGCTGGATGACATCGCCGATATCAGCGCCCGGACGCTGCAGTTGCAGCTCAACAAGACGCATTGGATCAACAATCCGCCTTCGACCTTTCCCGACCTCGACAGCATCGCCTCGTCGGTGATGAGGCCGGGCCTGTGCATCGCCTACCGCGCCGGTAACGGCCAAATGATTCAGCAGTTCTGTAGCGGAGCGCGGACGCAAGGCACGCCGCCCCCGCTTGCGTTTGCCGTCTTGCATCGCACGCTCTTCGATCCCGGGCGGGAGGCCGCGAAAGCTGTGCTGCTCGGCGACAGGCCGATGGGCGCGGCGGTGGCCTGGGTCGATCCGTCGGTCGTGACGGCGGAGACATGGCGCGAGCTGAGCCGCCTGCTGCCGGTGCTGGCAGGCGCGCTCGTGCTGCTCTGCGTGCTGGCCTATGCGGCATTGGCGCGGGCGCTACGGCCGACGCGGCTGATCCGTGCCGGGCTCGAGCGGATCGCCGCCAACGACCTGACGGCACGGCTGCCGCCGTTCGATCTCGCCGAGCTCACGGCGATCCGTGACGCCTTCAACCAGCTTGCCGAGAATCTGGCCGAAGCCATCGCGGAACGCAACGCGCTGACGCGGCGGTTGATCGCGCTGCAGGACGACGAACGTCGCCATCTTGCCCGCGAGTTGCACGACGAGTTCGGCCAATCCCTCGCCGCCATCCGCGCGCTGGCCTCCGCAGCCGGCCACAGCGCGGCCGAGAGCTGCCCCGAGCTCGCATCCGAATGCGACAGCATCGGGCGAACCGCGGCCGACATGATGACCACGCTGCGCGGCGCACTGTTCAGGCTGCGTCCGCCCGATATCGATGAACTTGGACTGGCGGCAAGCCTCGAAGGCCTGGTCTCGGGTTGGAGCCGCCGGCAATGTGGTCGAACGCATTTCGCGATCAGGCTGTCGGGAGCCATCGACAGCCTGCCGGACTCGATTGGCCTCAATCTCTACCGCATTGCGCAGGAGGCCTTGACCAATGCGGCACGGCACGCCGATGCCAAGCAGGTGCTGTTGCAATTGACTGTGCGTGACGCGAACGAGGCCGACCCTGCGCAGGCCGCCACGACGATCGAGCTCACCATCGAGGATGATGGCGCTGCCGGCGATCAGGTCGGCAAGCCCGGGATGGGACTGCTCGGCATCCGCGAACGCGTTGCATCGCTGGGCGGACGGCTGACTTTCGAGACCCGGCCGTGCGGCGGCGCGCGCCTGCATGTCGTCATTCCCCTGGCCGCAAATAGCAGCCTGCTGCTGCCAGAGCGGCGCCCGCTTGCGGAATGCGCGGCGTGAGCTGCCCCAGCGGGAGGATCATGCTGGTCGACGACCATGCCGTGGTGCGCGAAGGCTACCGATCGTTTCTGCAGAAGCAGCAGGGATTGCAGGTCGTCGCCGAAGCATCCGACGGCGCGGAAGCCTACCGGCTGTTCAAGGCTGCGAAGCCGGATCTCGTCATCATGGATGTGACGATGCCCGGCATTGGCGGCATCGAGGCGATCCGCCGCATCCGGCAATGGGACCGCGAGGCTAGGATCCTGGTGTTCACCATGCATGAGAATGCCGGCTTTGCCGTGCAGGCCATTCGCGCCGGCGCCAGGGGCTATGTCACCAAGAGCAGCCCGCCGGACGTGCTGGTGCAGGCCGTGCGTGACGTCCTCGCCGGGCGCATGGCGGTCAGCCCGGACATGTCGCATGAGCTCGCGCTCGGCCGGCTCGCCGGCGAGATCGTGGCAGCCGACGTCCTCACCGCACGCGAGTTCGAGGTGCTGCAGATGCTGCTGGCGGAGCGGCGCGCCGACGAGATTGCCGAGGCGCTTCACCTCAGCCCGAAGACGGTCGCCAATCTCCATTCGATCATCAAGGACAAGCTCGGCGTCGGATCGGATATCGAGCTGGTCAGGCTCGCGCTGCGCCAGGGCCTGCTGTCGCAGCCTTTGCCGCCGGGCTGAGGGTCAGGCCCGCGCCGCATCGTGATGCCGGGCACACGGGCGCGACATCCGCAACTGCGTCCCGGCGTTCGCCAAGATGACGGCGGCGGTAGGACCAACATTGTAGGCCGCGTGAGCGAAGCGATACGCGGAAGTCACACGCATATCATCAGCTAAACTTACAAGATTGACTTTTCAGTTTTCCTGCCTTAACCGGACGATATGAACCAGCAATCGTCCCGGAAAACCGCCTTGGCCGACGCCGATCTCCTCGCCGGCGAGCTGCGGGCGTTGGCTGGCAAGTTGAAGCGGCGGCTGCGCGAGCAGGCCGATGTCGGCGACCTGACGCCGTCGCAACGGTCGGTGCTGCTGCGGCTGGAAAAGGACGGACCGGCCACGGCCTCGACGCTTGCGCGAATGGAAAGCATGCGGCCGCAATCGATGGGGCCAATCATCGCGGCGCTCGAAAGCGCAGGCCTGGTCCGCGGCTCCCCTCACCCGACCGACGGCCGACAGACCATCCTGTCGATGACAGATGCCTGCCGGACCTGGCTCGCTGAAGGACGCGCGGCACGGCAGGACTGGCTGTCGCGCACCATCACCGCGCGGCTGTCGCCGGCCGAACAGCAGCAGCTCGCATCGGCGATCACGCTGCTCAGGCGGCTGGTCGACGATTGAAACATCGTGCCGCGATTTAAGGAGATCATCGATGGCTCTCACCCAGCTCGATTCGAACACCGCGCTCATCATTGTCGACCTGCAGAAAGGCATCCTCGGCGCCCGCTTCCTGCATACGATCGACGAAGTCGTGACACGCGCCCGCGCGCTTGCAGACAAATTCAGAGCGCTTGGACTACCGGTCGTCCTGGTCAACGTCACCGGCACTGCGCCGGGACGGACCGAACAGCCGCCGCGCCAGGCCGCGCCGGCCCCGGCCGGCTGGACCGATTTCATTCCCGAACTGAACCAGCAGCCGGACGACATCGTCGTCACCAAGCGGACCTGGGGCGCGTTCGCGAACACCCATCTCGAAGCACAGTTGAGAGCCCGTCGCGTGACGCAAGTGGTGGTCGCCGGCGTCGCCACCGGCACCGGCGTCGAATCGACCGCGCGCCAGGCCTATGAGCAGGGCTTCAACGTCACGCTCGCGGTCGACGCCATGACCGACCTCCGGCCTGAGGCGCATCGCTACAGCATCGCCAACGTCTTTCCGCGGCTCGGCGAGACCGGCACGTCCGCTGAAATCATCGATCTGCTCGGCAACAGGAGCGCCTGACATGAACTGGCTTGATCTCGCGTGCTACTTTTTCGGCGGTGCCTTCCTCGCCAACGCCATTCCGCACGCCGTCGCCGGGCTGATGGGCCAGCCCTTCCAGACACCGTTCGCAAAGCCACCTGGAAAAGGCCTGTCGTCTTCGACCGTGAACGTGCTGTGGGGCTTCTTCAACATCGTCGTCGGCTATCTGCTGGTCGTCCGCGTCGGTGATTTCGGACTGAGAGTGACCAGCGACGTCATCGCGCTCGGCCTTGGCGCGCTCGCGATCAGCCTGATGCTGGCGCGGCATTTCGGCGCGCTCCATGGCGGCAATTTGCAGGAGCGATCGTGACGACCAAAGCGCCGGGCATGTTCCGGTCGCTGCGCAGCTTCAACTATCGGGTCTGGGCGGCCGGCGCCTTCGTCTCCAATATCGGCACCTGGATGCAGCGCACCGCCCAGACCTGGCTGGTGCTGATGCAACTCACGCAGCACAACGCCTCTGCCGTCGGTCTGGTGATGGCGCTGCAATACGGACCGCAGCTCCTGCTCTTGCCCCTGACCGGCTACGTGGCCGATCACTTCAACCAGCGGCGGCTGCTGATCATGACGCAGGCGACGATGGGCGCGTTCGCGCTGATCCTCGGCGTGCTGACCGTGACCGGCGTGGTCGAGCTGTGGCAGGTCGACGCCTTCGCCTTTCTGTTCGGCTGCGCGGCCGCGTTCGATGCGCCGGTACGCCAGACCTTCGTCGCCGAGTTGGTCGGCGACAACGACCTGCCGAACGCGATCGCGCTGAACTCGACGTCGTTCAACAGCGCCCGGATGATCGGCCCCGCGATCGCAGGCGTGGTGATCGCCGCCTTCGGCACCGGCTGGGCGTTCCTGATCAACGGCGCGTCGTTTGCTGCGGTGCTGATGTCGCTGACCTTACTGCGCACCGCCGACCTGCGTCCGAACGCGCGGGCCAATCGCGTCAAGGGCGATTTCCTCGGCAGCGTCACCGGCGGCTTCCGCTACGTGTGGTCGCGCCCCGATCTGAAGGCCGTCCTGATCATGCTGGCGCTGATCGGCACCTTCGGACTGAACTTCCAGATCTTCGTCTCGACCATGGCCATCAAGGTGTTTCAGAGCGACGCGCGCGGCTACGGCCTGTTGTCCTCGGTCATGGCCATCGGCACCGTTGCCGGCGCGTTGTTCAATGCCACCCAGCACCGGCCGCGATTCGGCGCCCTGCGGGCCGGCGCCGCCCTGTTCGGGATCGGCTGCACGCTGGCGGCGCTGGCGCCGACCATCTGGTTGTTCGGTGCCGCGCTCGCAGTGGTCGGCGTCGCCGCGCTGATGTTCACCAACACCACCAACAGCCTGATGCAACTCGCCACCGAGCCCGCCATGCGCGGCCGTGTCATGGCGCTGCGGGTCGGCGTCGCGCTCGGCGGCACGCCGATCGGCGCACCGATCGTCGGCTGGGT
>NZ_JBARGP010000568.1:0-29152 GCF_049798375.1 Bradyrhizobium sp. | reverse complement strand
CGGCGAGCCGGCGCGCTGCTCCGGTCGGGGCATGCGCGGCGGCGACGAAGCCGTCCCAGCGCCAGACATCGCCTTCCGGCGATACTAGCCGCTGGCCGGTCTTGAGCTGCGACACCAGCTGTGCGCCGCGCTCGCGCGACACCACGCCGATCTGCGCCAGACGACGTGCCAGCTCCGGCGGCGCCTGGACGTAAGCGGCGAGCGGCTCGACGCCCTCGGGGAGCGCGGGATCGGGACCCTCGTAGCCGGCGATGGTCCAGCGCATCGGCGCCGACGGATCGACCGGCGCGTCGAGATCGTCGCCGAGCACGGCGCCGAACGCCTTCTCATAGCCCTTGGCGGCCGTGACGCCGTCGATGATCGGCGGCCACAGATTCTTGGTCTCGCTGTTGACCATCTTGGAGATGGTGCGCGCCTCGGTCTCGAGCCGCTGCACGCGCTTGTCGGCTTCCGCAAGCGGTGCGCGCGAGGCTTCGAGCTTCTGGCGAGCGGCGGCTTGCGCGGCTTCGCTGGCCTGCGCCGCCCCCTCGGACACGGCAACCGCTTCTTCGGCGGCTTCGAGCGTGGCCGCGAGCGTGTCGAGGTCGCCTAGATGGGCAGTCTCCTGCACCAACCGCTGCTCATCGGCTTGAACGGAGGCGAGTTCCTGGTCGAGCCGCGCCAGCCGGTCGCGATGGCCGCGCACATTGGCTTCGAGCTGGTTGCGCTGAGCGGTGAGGGCCGCGAGCTGCGTGGTCAGCTCGGTGAACTGACGCTCGGTCTCGGACAGGCCGGCTTCGGCCTCGCTGACGCGCTCCTCGACGCCGCTGCGCATCTCGACGCGCGCCAGAATCTCTTCCTTCAGCTCCGCGTCTTCGGTCTCGAGTCGCTGCAGCGCGACCTGGGCATCCTGGGTCTGCTGCTGCTCGCGCGCCACGTCTGCGGTCAATTGCATCAGGCGGCGATCGAGCTCGCCGGTGCGCTCCTTGGCGCGCTGCTCCTCGCGATCAAGTATGTCGCGCGCGCTCTTCAGGCGCTGCAGGGTCGCGGCCGCGCGGGCTTCGGCATCGCGCAGCCCGGGAATGTGTGCGGAGCGGATTGCCTGGATGCGCGCCGATTCAGCCTGCTCGCGGGTGCGCTCGGCCATCTCGCGCACGCTGAGGTCGTGCGCCTGGGCGGTGTCGTTGAGGTCGGCATGGGCGCCGATCCAGCGCAGGTGATAGAGCGTCGCCTCGGCCTTGCGGACCTTGGCCGCGACCTCGCGGAAGCGGATCGCCTGGCGCGCCTGCTTCTTCAGGCCCTCCATCTGGCCGCCAAGCTGGCCGATCACGTCCTCAACACGAAGCAGGTTGGTCTCGGCGGCCTTCAGCCGCAGCTCGGCCTCATGGCGGCGCGCATGCAGGCCGGCGACGCCGGCGGCGTCTTCCAGAACGCGGCGACGCTGCTCGGGCTTGGCCTGAATGATCTCGCCGATCTTGCCCTGGTGGACCAGGGCCGGCGAGCGCGCGCCGGTCGCAGCATCGGCAAACAGGATCTGCACGTCGCGGGCACGCACGTCACGGCCATTGATCCGATAGGCCGAGCCGGACTCACGCTCAATCCGGCGCGAGATTTCCAGCAAATCCTTGTCGTTGACGGCGGCCGGCGCGGTGCGGTCGGAGTTGTCGATCGTCATCACGACTTCGGCGTGGTTACGCGCCGGGCGGTTGCCGGAGCCGGCGAAAATCACCGCGTCCATGTCGGTCGCACGCAGCGATTTGTGCGAGGTCTCGCCCATCGCCCAGCGCAGCGCCTCGACCAGATTCGACTTGCCGCAGCCGTTCGGTCCGACCACGCCGGTGAGGCCGGGTTCGATCACGAAATCAGTCGGTTCGACGAACGTCTTGAAACCGTGGAGACGAAGACGCGTGAGTTTCATGCACAGGTTCTCTGTTGGCGGGAAACGAATCTCCCTGCCGTGACAATACCATGGAAGGTGATGTCAAAGTGGCCGAGTCGCTTTCGGGCGGCTCATCTTGAGGTCGCGACAATGGCGACGGCGGCGCTTCAGGGCAACCCGGCGGACTGCTTTTCCAAGGCTTTATCGAGGACTGTGGCGTGTGGGCCGCGCGGAACCGAATCACAAACGGCCCGAACGATGCTGTCCGGGCCGCTTTGGTTTTGACGGTTGTATCAAGCCTTTACGGCATACAGCGAGCTGATCGCTGCACCGGCGAATCAGCTCTTCAGAAGCGGGTTGATCCTCTTCTCGAACTCCTCGATCGAGGTCTCGCCCTTGATCTTCTCACCATTGATGAAGAAGGTTGGCGTCGAATCCACTTTGAGAACCTCGCTGGCGTATTTCTGGTCGGCTTCGATCTTGTTGAGCAGCGACTGATCCTTCAGACAGGCTTCGACCTGTTCCTGGCTGAGGCCGGCCTGCTTGCCGATTCGCGTCAGCGTCTCGGTGGTGTTCTTGACTACCCAGTCGTTCTGCGAGCGGAACAGCATGTCGGTGACCGCGAAATATTTCTGAGCGTCGTCCTTGGCGATGCAGCGCGACAGCATCGAACCGGCCGCGGCTTTGATGTCGAGCGGGAATTCACGGAAGATGTAGCGGATCTTGCCCGTATCGATGTACTCGGCCTTGAGCTTGGGGAAGACGTCCTTGTTGAAGGCCGCGCAATGCGGGCAGGTCATCGAGGCGAATTCCATGATCGTGACCGGGGCGTTTGCCGGCCCGAGCGCCATGTCCGGCAGCGATACCGGCTTGGCGACGTCAGCGGCGGTCTGCGCCATGGCTTCGGGAAGAATGGCCTCGGTGATCAGCCGCAGCGGCGAAAGCCCGGCCAGGGCGGCGAGGCCGGTCAGGGACAGGGCAGCGGTGAAGGCGCGGCGGGTGATGATCAAAGGTCTGCTCCCGGATTGGCGCTGGCGCGCGCAAGACACACTCAAGGCACACTGAAATGCGGGCATTTGGCTATCTTGAAACCGCAGATGTGGCAATGCCGGCCGGTCAGAAGCGCTGTTGGCGCTCTCAATTTCGCTTGATGGAGGCGCCGAGCCGGGCCAGCGCATCACGCAGCGCGTCATCCTCAACCGCCGAGAGGGTTTCGGCGACCTGCGCAACCATCCCGGGATCGGGGGGCGATGGCCGTTTCGGCTTTGGCCGGCGCGACAACGGCCCTTGCCGCAGCGCGAGCCGGCCGATGGCGTGCCAGCCGAAGAAGCGGTTGACCCGCTCCAGGATCACGTCGGACGAGTGCTGGATCTCGAGCGCCATCGGCCCCTCGACCCGCAGCACCAGGGTCGCCGGATCCTGCGGCTGTCCGTCGACCGGACGCGGCCACTGGATCTTCAGGGGCTCGGCATGGGCCGCGATCTGAGCCCCGGCGATCTCGGACCATCGGGTGACGAGCTCCCGCGAGGCAAAACCCTGTTTGGCATAGGCAGCCGTGAGCACGTCGCCCATCATCACCGAGAGGGGCTTTGCGCTGATCGGGCGGGGCTTGGACATCGTGAACTCGTGTGGCGCCGTCGTTGCCCGGAACCTTGCTGCGCGCCGGAAAGAAAGCCGTGGATGCCCGCGTCAAGCGTGGGCAGGACGTGGAGACTATGCCACCCGACGTACTAGATTATCCATATGGTGTCATCGGCCGTTCGTCCCAAACCCAGATCCCGTAATCCCGATCCTGATGTGACAGATCGCCCCGCACGGCTGCTGGCCTGGTACGACCGGCATCGCCGCCGGCTGCCATGGCGCGCCGCGGCAGGCGAGCGGTCGGACCCATATCGGGTCTGGCTGTCCGAGATCATGCTGCAGCAGACCACGGTGCGGGCGGTCGGCCCATATTTCGAGAAGTTCCTGGCGCGCTGGCCTGACGTCGCTGCGCTCGGCCGTGCTGCGCTCGACGACGTGCTGCGGATGTGGGCCGGGCTCGGCTATTATTCGCGGGCGCGCAACCTGCACGCCTGCGCGGTTGCGGTGCTGCGCGACCATGGCGGCACCTTCCCGGACACCGAGGAGGGCCTGCGCACGCTGCCCGGGATCGGTCCCTACACGGCGGCTGCGATCGCGGCGATCGCCTTCGACCGCCGCACCATGCCGGTCGACGGCAACATCGAGCGAGTGGTGTCGCGGCTGTTCGCGGTCGAGGAGGCGCTGCCGCAGGCGAAGCCGCGCATTCAGGAACTGGCTGCGACCTTGCTTGGCGAGACCCGCGCCGGCGATAGCGCCCAGGCGCTGATGGATCTCGGCGCCTCGATCTGCTCGCCGAAGAAACCGGCCTGTGCGCTATGTCCATTCGCCGAGGATTGTGTCGCGCGGACGCGGGGAGATCAGGAAACGTTTCCGCGCAAGGCGCCGAAGAAGACCGGCGCGCTGCGGCGTGGGGCTGCCTTCGTCGTCACCCGTGGCGACGAATTGCTGGTGCGCTCGCGGCCCGAGAAGGGCCTGCTTGGCGGTATGACCGAGGTGCCGGGCTCGGATTGGCTGGCAGGCCAGGAGGATGACGCGGCACGCGCGCAGGCGCCGAAGCTATCAGGCGTCTCGCGCTGGCACCGCAAGGCCGGAATCGTCACCCACGTCTTTACGCATTTCCCGCTGGAGCTCGTGGTCTACACGGCGCAAGTGCCGGCGCGAACACGCGCGCCTGACGGCATGCGCTTCGTGCCTGTCGCGACCTTGGCCGACGAGGCGCTGCCCAACCTCATGCGCAAGGTCGTTGCGCATGCTTTGGACTGATTGGGCTGGACTGGTTAAGCGGCGTTCGCCGTGCGAGCGTCCGGGTTTGGCGACTGCACGACGCGATTCCGTCCGGTTTTCTTCGCAACATAGAGGCCTTGATCGGCACGCTCGATCATGTCCTGCACGTCGCGATCGTTCGCGTCGAGCAGCGCGAAGCCGATAGAGACCGTTGCAGAGATCGCGCCGGCCGCGCTCTGGATCGTCGTCGCCTCGATCGTCGTCCGGATCCGCTCGGCAAGCATCAACGCGGTCTGCTGATCGATCTCGCGCAGCAGGACCACGAACTCCTCCCCGCCAAAGCGGGCGGCCTTATCGGTGGTCCGGATGGCGCGGCCGATGATCCCAGCGATCTGCTTGATGGCCTCGTCGCCAGCAGCGTGGCCATGGGTGTCATTGATCTTCTTGAAATGATCGATGTCGATCATCAGCGTCGCCATCTGTCGCTTGTAGCGACGAGAGAACTGCAGCGCGTCCTCCGCGGCTGACAGGAACGAGCGCCGGTTCATCAGCCCGGTAAGGAAATCGGTGTCCGCGAGCTTCTGCAGCTTGAGCAGATCCTCCTGCAGGTGCATCGCGTTCTCGCTGGCGCGCAACTCGGCTTCCTTGGTGCGCTCCTCGGCGACGCCGATGCGCCGCAGCAGCGATCGCAGGGCCGAGCTCAACTGGACGACCTCGGCCGACCCGCTCCGCCTTGCCAGCATCGTGGGCCCGGCCGCGCGGCCGATCCGATCTGCCTCCTGGGCGATCTGGATGATCGGCCGGGCGATGCGGCGCGAGACCAGCACGGCGAGCGAGATTCCGACCAGGGCCATGACGCCGCCGATGGTCAGGATGATCTGTGCTGAGGTGATCGCAGCCGCGAGCGCCACGCTGGTCGGCTGGCTCGCGATCACGATCCAGTTCAGTCCCTGATATTCGCGGTGGCCGGTGGCAACATGGAACGCCGTCAACAGCTGCCGTCCCGCAATGCGCTCGGTGAGGGCGCCATCGCCTTGGCTGAGCATCCGCGCCAGGCGATCAGCCGTGTATTTGACGGTGTCCTTGCCCGGTCCGACCAGCACGGTGCCGGTCTTGCTGACGATCGAAAGCCTGATCTCGGGCGCGCGGGCGTTGTCTTCGCTGTCCTGAATGACCGCGTCGGCCCAATCCCAGTTCAGATGGCCGCCGAGCACGCCGAGCAGCTTGCCGTCGGCATCGCGCACCGGCATTGCCATGTCGACGAAGCGATAGGGCTCGCCGTTGGTTCGCGCCGCCAGCAGCGAGGACAGCAGAACGGCTTCGTGGACGTCGCCCACTGCCATGCGCTGCAAGCCCTCCTTGAACCAGGGCCGGGCCATCACGGACTCGCCTTGCAGCAAGCCGCCGGTCGAGGCCACGACCAGGCCGTCGACATTGGCGAAGCCGATCCATGCGAATTCGGCGTAGTTTTGCTGCAGCAGTTCCAGCACATGCCGAAGCTCGACGGGGTCGTTCTGCCACAGCGGCTGCAACGGCCGCAGCTTGGAGAGCAGCTCCAGCTCCTGCTGGCGCACGGCCATGAAGCGATCGAGCCGGCCGGATGCCGCGGCCGCAATGCCGGCCAGATTGCCTCTCACCAGCGCGGATGTGTTGCGGTAGCTGATGAGGGCCGCGCCCGTCGCCAGCGCCCCGATCAGGACCACCAACATGGCGGCGGCGGCCGCGGCGATCTGAGCCCGGACGGTCAGATGATCTTCGATGGCGTGCACGCGGTGCGCCAGTTTGTGCAAAATGGTTCGCATCGTAATCTCGTTTGATATGCGAAGCATTCCGCACGGAGACCCGTCTCCGAGAGGTTTACCACGCCGGGTTGTTCGCCGACATGTTGAACCCGCGATGAAGCGATATCCTGAAGGGAGACTTAAGCAGTCCAGTTTGTACGGCATCACTCAGGTCGCTGCTGACATCACGCTGGCAACAGCGGCTGAGTAGACGTCAGGAGGGGATCAGGAGGACGTCCATGACCAGGACCGCGCTCGACGACATCGAAGCTCCGCCCAGCGCCAGGCTGCTCGGCTGGCACGTGCTGGATGCGAAACCTGCGGATGGCTGGATCCGTATCGGATTCGATGGCAAGGCCGCGTTCTGTAACCCGGCCGGCTTCATCCAGGGCGGCATCCTGTCGGCGATGCTCGACGACACCATGGGCCCGGCGGTGTTCGCGATGACCGGGGGCAGGCTCTACACGACCACGGTCAGCATGACGGTGAACTTCATCGCGCCCGCCGAGCCCGGACCGATCGTCGGCGAGGCGCGGGTAGTCCAGCTCGGCAGGACCATCGCGTTCATAGAAGGACGGCTCAACCGCGCCGACGGCGTGCTGCTCGCGACTGCTACTGCCAATGCGCGGCTTTTGGAGAGCGCGCGGGTACTGCGCTGAACTGCGCTACACGGCCGGCCGCTGCACGATCGGCGGCTTGGCGTTGAGCGCCTCGACCTGGAAGCCGGCGACGCGCTTGTAGTTGGCGGCAATATCCTCCAGCTCCTGCTGCGACATCACGTCGGTGATGACCGAGTAGCCGTTCGGCGCGCGCTCCTCCACCATCTGCATCACCTGCTCCGGACCGTTGCGGCGGTTGAGCTTGACGAGCTCGGTGGTGGCCGGCCGGCGTTCGGCCTCATAGGCCGCAAGCGCATCGTGGGTCGGGCCATGCGCCAGGATCTCGCGGGTCAGCACGCGGGCATCGAGGATCGCCTGCGAGGCGCCGTTGGAGCCGATCGGGTACATCGGATGGGCGGCGTCGCCGAGCAGCGTGACCCGGCCGAAACTCCAGCGATCCAGCGGATCGCGATCGACCAGCGGATACTCATAGGCATGCGGGCAGTTCTTGATCAGGCCGGGCACGTCGAGCCAGTCGAAGCTCCAGTCGGCGAACCAGGGCAGGAATTCGTCGAGCTTGGCGGTGCGGTTATAGTCCTCGCGTCGCCATTGATAGGTCGGCGGCATGTGCCGCTCGGCGACCCAGTTGATCAGGTGCTGACCGTTTGCATCCGGAGCCTGCGAGATCGGATAGCAGACGAATTTCAGGATTTCGTGGCCGGCCATGATCATGGTGCGGCCGGAGAGGAACGCCTTCGCAGGCGTGATGCCGCGCCAGAGAATGCGGCCGTTCCAGAGCGGCGCGCCTTCGTTCGGATAGAGCTTGTCGCGCACCGCGGAATGAATGCCGTCGGCGGCGATCAGCAGCGCGCCATCATAACTGCCGGCCGGCTTGCCGGTGGCCTTGTCGATGAAATCGGCGCGGATACCGTCCGCGGTCTCGGTCCAGCCGGTGAGATGATGGCTGGTAAGGATGTTCTCCGGCCCCAGCCGCTCGCGCACCGCGTCCAGCAGCATCTGTTGCAGCCGGCCGCGATGCACCGAGAATTGCGGCCATTTGTAGCCGGCCTCGAGCCCGCGCGCCTCGCTCCAGATCGGCTTGCCATGCTTGGAGAAGTAAGCCAGCTCCTTGGTGCGCACGCCCGATGCATCAAGGGCATCGAGCAGCCCGAGTTCGATCAGCTCGCGCACCGCATGCGGCAGCACGTTGATGCCCACCCCAAGCGGCTTCAACTCGGCGACGCTTTCGAACACCTTCACTGGGGCGCCGATCTGGTGAAGGCTGAGCGCGAGCGTCAGCCCGCCGATGCCGCCGCCGGCGATGAGAATGGTCATGACGTCCCCCCGAACCTGCTTGACCGCGTCTTTGCACAGGAGGGGAGCGGTGGGCAACAGCGAAGCGCCGCTGCGTCATGCGCTCTGGACGGCGGCCAGCGGCGCCGCTAGTTTGGCCACCTTCTCCAGGGGATCGCCATGCTCAGACTGTATTTCGCCCGAGGCACCTGCGCGCTCGCTTCGCATATCGCGTTGGCGGAGGCCGGCGCCGACTACACGGTCGAGCGGATCGACTTCAAGGCCAACCAGCAGAACAGCGCGGATTATCTCGCGGTCAATCCGAAGGGCAGGGTGCCTGCGCTCGTGACCGAGCGCGGCATCCTCACCGAGACGCCGGCGATCCTCGCGTTCGTCGCGCAGAGCTTTCCGAAGGCGAAGCTGGCGCCGCTGGACGATGCGTTCGCGTTTGCGCAGGTGCAGGCATTCAACAGCTATCTCTGTTCCACCGTCCATGTCGCCCATGCCCACAGGGTGCGCGGCAGCCGCTGGGCGAGCGAGGAGTCCTCCTTTGCCGACATGAAACGCAAGGTGCCGCAGACCATAGGCGCCTGCTTCGCGATGATCGAGGACAAGATGCTCAGGGAGCCCTGGGTGATGGGCGAGCAGTACACGATCTGCGATCCCTATCTCTACACGATCGCAACCTGGCTCGAAGGCGATGGCGTCGAGATCGCCAAGTATCCGAAGCTGGCCGACCATTATCACCGCATGGCCGAGCGTGCGGCGGTCAAGAAGGCGCTCGTCGAGCAGGGCTAGCTGCGCCTGTCGAGCTCGCCGCCGGTCTGCAGCATCAGGCTTCGTAGCCAGGTCGAGCCCGGGTCCATCTGTGCCCGGGTCGGCGTGAACATGTACTGCTCGTCGATTCCGGGATCGAGCGGCGGGGTGATGGTCGCGAGCGAGAGCTGACGAGCAAGGGCCGCGATCAGGCGACGCGGCACGAAGGCGACAAGATCGCTTCGCGCCGCGACATGCAGCGCCTCGATATAGCTCGGCACCACCAGCGCGATGCGCCGCTCGATGCCGTTGCTCCGCAGCCAGGTGTCGATCAGGTCTTCGGGCTGGCCGCGTAAGGTCACGGCGACGTGCCGCGCGCTCAGGAAGGTGTCCATGGTCTTCAATCCGGCGCCGAGCGGATGGCCGCGCCGGGCCGCCAGCGCGTCGCTGTCGGTGTAGAGCAACTGGCGGTGAAAGCCTTTGAAGGCGTTGCCGATCGAGATCACCATATCGATGGTGCGGGCGAATTCGGCGTGAAAGATCGCAGGCCCCCGCCACGGCACCACGTCGATGCGGATGTTGGGCGCGGCCTGCGTCACCTTCGCCATCAAGGGCGGCATCAACAATTCGACGGCAAGATCGGGCATCATCAGTCGGAATTGCCGCTCGCTGTTCGCAGCGTCGAAGGCCTCCGTCACGAACAGGCCACGGACCTGATCGAGCGCTTGTGCCAATGGCGCCCGCAGCGCCAGCGCGCGCGGCGTCAGCTCCATGCGCGCGCCGGTGCGCACTAACAGTGGATCTCCAATCAGGTCGCGCAGGCGCTGCAGCGCGTGGCTGGCGGCGGGCTGCGACAGACCGATCCGCATCGCGGCGCGGCTGACATTGGCCTCGCGCAACAGGGCGTCGAGCGCCACCAGCAGGTTCAGATCGAGCGCGGCCAAATTCATCAGCCGAATAGATATCATATTGTCTATCGATTGGAAGAATGCCGTTGGGCACGTCAGGATCGCGGCGATCTCAATGAAAGGCACGCCATGACCGCCGCCGCCAACAAGCAGATAATGCAGGACCTCTTGGCACGCACCGCCGCCGGCGACCGCGCGCCTTACGTCGCCGTGCTCGCCGACGACGTGACTATCACCGTCACTGGCCAATATTCCTGGTCACAGACCCTCAGGGGCAAGGAGGCGCTGCTGCGCGACCTCTACGGTCATCTCGCGACGCTGCTCGCGGAGGGCCGGCGCACCATCCCGCTGCACTTCATCGCCGAGGATGATTTCGTCGTCGTCGAAGCGAAGGGCGAAATGCGCACCAAGGCCGGCGTGCCCTACAACAACGACTATTGCCTGATCTACCGGCTGCGCGACCGGCGCATCATCGAGATCCGGGAGTATTGCGACTCGGCGCTGACCGAGCGGGTGCTCGGTCCATTTCCCGCCGAGCGGACGCGGCCCGCATGAATGGAAATGCACGATGAGCAGCACCGAATCCCAGGTCGCCGACAACAAGCGGATCATCCGGCAAATCTTCGACGCGCTGGCCGAAGGCCGGACGCAACTCATGCTCGACCACCTCGCCAACGATGTCAGCTTCGTCGTGATGGGGACGGGGTCATGGTCGCGCAGCTATGACGGCAAGTCCGTCGTCCTGAACGAGCTGTTCGCGCCGTTGCGCGCGAGGTTGGCGGGGCAGATCGTTCTCACGGCGCTGCGGCTGATCGCCGAAGGCGATCATGTCGTAGTCCAGGCGAAGGGCCGCAACACCACCATCGACGGCAAAGCCTATCACAACACTTATTGCAACGTGATCCGGCTCGAGGCGGGTCAGATCAAAGAATGGATCGAATATTGCGACACCCTGCTGGTTGAGACCGCGCTCGGCAGGCCGCCCGTCCGAGCGGGCTGACGAGTATCGAAATTCGGTGGGAACTTTTTCGGGATCGCGGTGTTTCGGAAACCCGTACCGCGTTCCGCGCGGCGCTGCCCTCTGGTCCGAGAATCCCGTCAATGTTGCTTGCCCCAGTTTCCGTCGACCATCCGCATGCAGGCAACGCGGTTGGGATACGGGACAAGCTGAAAGCCGCGACGGCGGTCGCGCACCATGCGCTCGACGAACGATTGAGCGGCTTTGATCTCACTGCCCGCGCACATTATCGCCGCTTCCTGCAGGCAAGCGCCGCAGCGCTGCTGCCGCTGGAGGCGGCCCTTCGCAAGGCCGGCGTGGCCGCGATGTTCGAGGACTGGCCGCTGCGCACGCGCAGCACGGCGATCACCGCCGATCTCAACCAGCTTGGCGGGACGGTCAATCTGCTGCCAGTCCCATCAGAGCCGCTCGGCCGCTGCGGCGTGCTAGGCACGCTCTATGTTTTGGAGGGATCACGGCTTGGCGCCGCCTATCTGATGCGCGTTGCGGCCGCATCAGCTGATCCGCGGGTGCGGGCCGCGACGCGTTATCTGTGTCATGGCTCGGGTCAGGGACTGTGGCGCGGCTTTCTCGACCGCCTCGAGCGCGAGCCTATGTCCGCCGATGATGAGCGGACGACGATCGTCAGTGCGCAGCAGGCATTTGCGCTGTTTGCGAAGGCTGTGGAGGCGGCATGAACGAGCAGGTCGACCTCACCAATTGCGATCGCGAGCCGATCCATATCCCCGGCACCGTGCAGCCGTTCGGCTTCCTGCTGGGCATGCTATCCGATTTCTCGATCGCGCTGGCGTCGGAAAACGCGCCTGCCTTCCTCGGCGTCGGCGATCTCTCGGATCTGCTGCAGCGACCGCTCGACACGATCGTCGCTGACGGCGCTATGCAAGCCATCCGCTCCCGCGTCGATCAACTGAGCGGCCCGGATGCGGTGGAGCGGGCGTTCGGCGTCGCGCTCGCGCCGGGCGGCCGCCCGTTCGATCTCGCCATCCATTTCTCCGGCGCCTATCTGATCGTCGAGGCCGAGCCGAGCGTGATCGAGCCCGACGTGCATTCGGGCGAACTGGTGCGGCTGATGCTCGGCCGCGTCCGCAAGACCAGGGGGACGACCGATCTCGCCCAGGAGGCGGCGCGTCAGCTCAAGGTGCTGACCGGTTTCGACCGGGTGATGGTCTATCGCTTCCATCCCGACGGCTCGGGCGAGGTGATCGCCGAGGTGGCCTCGGCCGGCCTCGAATCCTTTCTCGGCCTGCACTACCCAGCCTCCGACATTCCGAAGCAGGCGCGCACGCTCTATCTGCGCAATTGGCTGCGCATCATCGCCGACATTGACGCCGTGCCCGCACGGCTGAAATCGACCGCCACCCACAATGCCGAGCTGCTCGATTTGTCGATGAGCGTGCTGCGCTCGGTGTCGCCGATCCACATCGAATATCTGCGCAACATGGGGGTCCGCGCCTCGATGTCGGTTTCGATCCTGCGCGAGGGCAAGTTGTGGGGCCTGTTCGCCTGTCATCATTACACGCCGCACCACGTCTCGTTCGAGCGGCGCACTGCGTCCGAGCTGTTCGGCCAGATGTTCTCCTGGATCCTCGAAGGCCGCGAGCGCGAGAGCGACATGGCCTACGAGACCCGCGCGCATCAGGTCCAGGAACGGCTGATGGAGAGCGTGACCACGCACGCGCACTCGACGCGGGCGATCATCGACTTCATCGGCGACTATCGCAAGATGATCGACTGCGACGGCATTGCCGTGTGGTCGGAGGGCGAGATCACGCTGGAGGGCGAGACGCCGACCGAGAGCGAGGTGCAGGAGCTGGTCGGCTTCATCAACCGCACCTCGCCGGGCCGGATCTGTGCCAGCGCCGAGATCGCCAAAGTCTACGCATCAGGCGAATCCTTTCGTGACCGCGCGGCGGGCTTCCTCGCGATCCCGATTTCGCGGGCGCCGCGCGACTGCCTGATGTTCTTCCGCCGCGAGGTGGTGCGCTCCGTGAACTGGGCCGGCGCGCCCGACAAGGTCTATTCGGAAGGGCCGCTCGGCCCGCGGCTCACGCCGCGCAAGAGCTTCGAGATCTGGCAGGAGACCGTCGCCGGGCAGTCGAAGCCCTGGACCCAGACCGATCTGCGCATTGCCGAGGGATTGCGCGTCACGCTGCTCGAGGTGATCCTGCAACTGTCCGATCTCGCCGCGCGCGAGCGCCGCAACGCGCAGGAGCGGCAGGAACTGATGATTGCCGAGCTCAATCATCGGGTCCGCAACATCCTGAGCCTGGTGCGGGGGCTGGTGGCCCAGAGCAAGGACACCGCGACCTCGGTCGAGGAGTTCGCCTCGGTGCTCGGTGGCCGCATCCAGGCGCTGGCGCGCGCCCATGACCAGATCACCAACCTGAATTGGGCGCCGGTCGCGCTGCGCAATCTGCTGGAGTCGGAGGCGGGCGCCTATCTCGGCTCGCGCGCGGGACGCGTTCGGATGGACGGGCCGGATGTCGCGCTTGATCCCAAGGCGTTTGCCACGCTCGCCCTCGTCGTGCACGAGATGATGACGAACTCCGCCAAATACGGCGCGCTCGCCGATTCGACCGGCCAGGTGCAGGTGATCTGGCGGCTCGATCCCGGTTCGAGCCTGGTGATCGACTGGAAGGAAAGCGGCGGTCCGCCGGTGCAGCCGCCGTCACGGCGCGGCTTCGGCACCACCATCATCGAGCGCTCGGTGCCGTTCGATCTCAAGGGCGACGCCGAGATTCGCTTCGATCTGCTCGGTGTCCAAGCACGCTTCGTCATCCCGGCGAATTTCGTCCAGGCGGTGCCCTCGATCGCGAGCGCGCCGTCGCGCCTCGCCGCCAAGGCGGAGGAGACGCCGCGGCTGTCCGGGACCGTGCTGATCGTCGAGGACAATCTGATCATCGCGATGAGCGCGGAGGTGATCCTGCTCGAGCTCGGCGCGCGCCACGTCGAGACCGCGGCATCGGTCAATCAGGCCATGAAGTCGATCGAGCGGGCGGTGCCGAGCTTTGCGCTGCTCGACATCAACCTCGGTTCGGAGAACAGCATCATGGTCGGGCACAAGCTGTCCGAGCTCGGCGTTCCCTTCATTTTCGCCACCGGGTATGGCGAACGCGCGCCGATTCCGCCGGAGCTCTCGGCCGCGCCGGTGATCCAGAAACCCTATACGCGGGAGTTGGTCGAGAAGGCGCTGACGACGATGACGCTGGATCGCTGAGAGGCACGAATACCCCCTCATCCACAGCCGTCATACCCCTCGCATGGCGGGGTATCCAGTAGGCCGCAGCCCCTCGATTGAAAAGCTTTCGTCTCTGCAATACCGGGTCACCCGCCTGCGCGGGTGACGACATCTCGCCCGTCGAAGGGAGAGCGGTGCCTCACGCCACCTTCGTCTTCTGGTGGCCGAACATGAAGCCGCGCGCTTCCTCGTCCAGATCCGCCTTGAAAGCGAATTTGTCCTTCAAAGCCAGCGCGCGGGCCGCTGCCGGCCGCGCTGAAATCTCGTCGACAAGGCGCTTGAGGTTCGGATATTTCGCGAACGCATCGTCGCCTAGCGCGAACGGCGCCATCCGCGCCCAGCCCCACAGCGCCATGTCGACGATGGTGTAGGTGTCGCCGACCATATAGCGGTGCGCCGCTAAATGCGCGTCGACGATCTTGAGATGACGATGCCCTTCATACTGATAGCGGTTGTGGGCGTAGTCGTGGTTCTGGTCCTTTGGCGCAAAATGCTTGAAATGCACGGCCTGCCCCGTGTAGGGACCGACGCCGCTGGCGACGAACAACAGCCATGACAACAGCTGCGCGCGGTTCTTGGCGGAGGTCGGCGGCAGGAATTTGCCGGTCTTCTCGGCGAGGTAGAGCAGGATCGCGTTGCTGTCGAACACGGTAGTGCCGTCGTCGTCGATCACCGGCACCTTGGCGTTCGGGTTGATCTGCAGAAATTCCGGCTTGAACTGATCGCCCTTGCGGGTGTCGATCGCCACCGCCTCATAGGCGATGCCGGACTCCTCCAGAAACAACGCCACCTTGGTCGGATTGGGCGAACCGTTGAAATAGAATTTGAGCATGGCTGAGCATTCCCGGATGGTCGTGTTGGCATTCGTGGTGACGAAAGCTGGCTGGCGCCTCTCGTGTGAGGGCGCACTTAAGGCGCCATCGTTATGAGCGGAAGGCGCTGGAATTTCAATTCCTGTGCCTCATCGGGGCCTTGTCCACGCGCGAATTGATCGGATGCGACGATGCGCCGCTCGCATTTCGGGTGCGCCTTCCGCGCCGATACGATGCCGCGTCGTGGCTGAAAACCGGCAATTGCCATGGAGAGGGATTAGAACCGGTCCAATCGGGCACGATATCGGTGCGCCCGGCAAAATGGAACCGGCGTAGCCTTATTCCGAACCAGATCATCGTGGAAACGGCGTCCTGGGGGCCGGGTAATCGTCGGAGGTTTTCATGACGAAGCGGGCGATGGCCGTTGTGCCACGCATTGTTCTGGCTGGCGTGGTCGTGTGTGCTGCGACGACAATATTGCATTTCCATCCGGCCAGTGCTGCCGACGACTGCCTGAGCAAGCCGAAGGGAACGGCGCCGGCAGGTCAACACTGGTACTATCGCAGTGATCGCGCCACCAAGCACCAGTGTTGGTACCTGGGGGATGAGTCGTCGCGCGGTGCTTCGCTCAACGTCCGCAAGTCGGCAGCAGCCGCGCATCATCGTCAGGAGCTGTCGCAGTCGGCCGCCGACGCACACGCGGAGTTGACATCGTCGGCCGCGCCGGCAACGGACGCGAAGCGCGATCCCGTCGTGGCAGCCGTGGCGACCACTCCAGCCGAGCCAGCGCCGATGATGGCAGCGGCCGCCGGGCCCGCGACAATGCCCGCTTTGGCTGCTGACAGCAGCGCCGTGACGGCGCGCGCCTCGGACAACCGTGCCGCCACAACGGACCAATCGGTCCTGACCTCACGCTGGCCCGACGCGGTGAACACCGCGCCGGTCGCGGCGGCCCCCGATAATTCAAAGTCATTCACCGTGGCTGCGGCAAATCCGGCATCGGCGCCCGCCGCGAGCGTTGATTCGAGCACGACTGCGGCGACGTCGGACGTCTCTGCCATGGACACCGAGAGCCCGAGCATGACGACGGTGACATCGAACATCGATTCATCGCGGACCCGGCTTGCCGCATTCCTCGGTGCAGTGGCGCTCGCCGGCTTCTCGATCAGCGTGCTGCTGGCGCGCGCGCGGGCCCGCCGTCGGATTCGTTTCGAACCCGCGGGCGGACGTCGCCGGCCGCTCTGGCCCGCCGATGCCGAGATCGACGCCATGCGATTGCCCGATGTCGAGGCCCAGCGTCCCGCATTGCTGTCGCGCGGCGCACAGGCCTCGCGACGCGCGGCCCCATTGTCCATCGTGCCGCGCGACGATGCGCGTTATGACGAGCAGTACGAGGTCGAAGATCTGTTGGCGCGCTATGGCGGCCAGGACCGCTCCAGGCAGTAAGCCGTTCCGCGCGGTAAGGCAGGCTGTCAGCCTGCCGCCATCTCGGAACGGATTTCGGCGCGCAATGCGTCGATCAGCTTGAGGCCGCCTTTGGTCTCGACGTGCCAGAAGGTCCAGCCGTTGCAGGCGGGCAGGCCCTGGGCGACCGCACCGATCCGGTGGATCGACCCGACCTTGTCGCCAAGCGCAATAGCCCCGTCGGCGCGCACCAGCGCGCCGTACCGGCGCTTGGCGTCGACGAGCTTGGCGCCGGGCAAGATCATGCCGCGTTCGATCAGCTCGGAGAAGGCGACGCGGGGCGCCTCGCGCGCCGTCATGAACGGCGCCAGCGTGGCGTCCGGCAGCGGCTCGATCGCGGCGATGCGCGCTTCCGCTGCCTTGGCATAGATCCGCTCGCGCTCGAAGCCGATGTAGCTGCGGCCGAGACGCTTGGCCACGGCGCCGGTGGTGCCGGTGCCGTTGAACGGATCGATCACGAGATCGCCCGGTTTCGATGACGACAGCAGCACGCGCGCCAGCAGGCCTTCCGGCTTCTGGGTTGGATGGACTTTCTTGCCGTCCTCATCCTTGAGCCGCTCCTCGCCGGTGCACAGCGGGATCAGCCAGTCCGAGCGCGCCTGCACGTCCTCGTTGGACGCCTTCAGCGCTTCGTAATTGAACGTGTAGCCCTTGGCCTTCTCGTCGCGCGCGGCCCAGATCATGGTCTCGTGCGCGTTGGTGAAGCGGCGGCCGCGGAAGTTCGGCATCGGGTTCGACTTGCGCCAGACGATGTCGTTGAGGATCCAGAAGCCGAGATCCTGCATGATCGCGCCGACGCGGAAGATGTTGTGATACGAGCCGATCACCCACAACGTCGCGGACGGCTTCATCAGCCGGCGCGCGGCCAGCAGCCAGGCGCGCGTGAAATCGTCATAGGCCGCGAACGAGGAGAACTTATCCCAATCGTCGTTGACCGCATCGACCTGCGATTCGTCGGGACGCTTCAGCTCACCCTTGAGCTGCAGATTGTAGGGCGGATCCGCAAACACCAGATCGACCGATGCGGCCGGGAGTTTCGACATCTCGGCGACGCAGTCGCCGACGATGATGCGGGAGGATTCGAGAGACTGAAATTTAGTGCGGGGCGCCCTTGCAGACGCCCCGCGACGCGACACAACCATGACTCACGAACTCTGACTCAGGCGACGCTGTCGGCGACGCGGGACCTAACAACCGACTGACCACACCATGAACGGGCAAAGTAAAAATCGACTTAACCGCGAAAATCTTTTGTATCGCTGCGCGATGTTTGATTGCGCTCGACGTGACAGCCGGCGCTTTCGATCACATGATGCGGCGTGTTGCGCGATCCCGGCGATTTCGCGCTGTTCTGTCGCTGCTGCGCTGTCGCGGACGCGAATCTTCGGCAGCTACGGCATCGGCCGGGCGCACTAGGCATTTTTTGCCGTCCGGGTTATTGATGATTGCCCGGGAAATTTTACGTGTCTGCCGCGTTGGGCATTTCGCACCTTGTTCGTGCAGATCGATTGAGGAAGGCCGCCATGCGTTACGATGATTTCCGTCGCAGCGACGACATCGAAGACCGTCGCGATGACGGCGGAATGGGAGGCGGCGGCGGTGGCATGGGCCTGCCGATCGGCGGTGGCGGGCTCGGCATCGGCACCATCATCGTGCTCGGCCTGATCGGCTATGCCTTCGGCATCGATCCGCGGGTCCTGATCGGCGGCGCCGAGATCGTTACCGGTGGCGGCGCGCCGAGCTATCAGACCGATCGTCGCGCCGGTCCGGCGAAAACCGGCGCACCCAAGGACGAGCAGGGCAACATGATCGCGGGCATCCTTGGCGAGATCGACGACCGCTGGAGCGAAATCTTCCAGGCCAACGGGCAGCGCTGGACTGGCCCCAAGATCGTGCTGTTCAAGAACGCCACCAACGGCGGCCGCTGCGGCCGCGCCGAATCCGCCATGGGCCCGTTCTATTGCCCGCCGGAGCGCGAGATCTTTCTCGACACCGGCTTCTTCCGCGAGGTCGAGACCCGCTTCCATGGCTGCTCCGGCAACGCCTGCAAGTTCACGACCGCCTATATCATCGCGCATGAGGCGGGACACCACGTGCAGAACCTGCTCGGCATCCTGCCGCGCGTGACGCAGCGCCAACAGCAGGAGGGCCGCGGCACGCCGCAGTCCAACGCGCTGCAGGTCAAGGTCGAACTGCAGGCGGACTGCCTGTCCGGCGTCTGGGTCAACCGCGAGGCCAAGAAGCGGCCGGGGTTCCTCGAGGAAGGTGACATCGATTCGGCGCTGTCCACGGCCTCCGCAATCGGGGACGACACGCTGCAGCGGCAGGCGACGGGACGCGTGGTGCCGGATTCGTTCACGCACGGCTCGGCGGCGCAGCGCAAGCGCTGGTTCATGACAGGCTATCAACAGGGTACCCTGCAGGCCTGCAACACGTTCGGCGCGGACCAGCTTTAAGGAGTGTGCCGATGGCCTCGATCGACGAATCCAGGAGCTTCGTCCCGCTCAATATCGCGGTGCTGACGATTTCGGACACGCGTTCGCTTGCCGACGACAAATCCGGCACCACGCTGAGCGATCGGCTGACGGCCGCCGGTCACAGATTGGCGGCGCGCGAGATCGCCACCGACGATGTCGAGGCGATCCGCGCCGTGGTGAGAAAGTGGATCGCCGATGCCGGCGTCGACGCCGTGATCACGACAGGCGGCACCGGCTTCACCGGCCGCGACGTCACGCCCGAGGCGGTCGAGCCGTTGTTCGAGAAACGCATGGACGGCTTCTCGATCGCCTTCCACATGCTGAGCCACGCCAAGATCGGGACCTCGACAATCCAGAGCCGCGCGGCCGCCGGCGTCGCGGGCGCGACCTACATCTTCTGCCTGCCGGGATCGCCCGGCGCCTGCCGCGACGCCTGGGACGGCATTCTGGCCGCGCAGCTCGATTATCGCACGCGGCCCTGCAATTTCGTCGAGATCATGCCGCGTCTCGACGAGCACCTGCGCCGGCCGAAGGCACAGGGCGCGACGGCTTAAGCTTGCATCCGTCCTTCCGGGGCAAGGCCGACGGCCTCGAACGCGGAATTTCGAGATTGCACACCTGAGGGTTCGATGCTGACGCATCCCCCTCGGAATGACCGCCTGAGTTATAGCTTCATCTCCCAGGTCTCGCCGACGAGATCGACGCCAAAGCTGCGATGCGGCTCTTCCGCGGTGAGATGGAAGCCGGCGCGACGATAGATGTCGCGCGCTGCAACGAGGATGCTCTGCGTCCAAAGCACGATCGTCTTGCAATTCTTCTCGCGCGCGAAGCGGATGCATTGCTCCACCAGTGCGCGGCCGACGCCGAGTCCGCGGGCCTTTTTCTCCACCAGCAGCAAGCGCAGCTTCGCCACCTCGTCGGTGCTCTTGACCAGAAAAATCGAGCCGACCGGTTCGCCGTCGATCTCGGCGATCCAGCAATGCTCGCACGTTGGATCAAACGACTTGATGAACTGCGCGCCGATCTCCGCGACCAGCGCCTCGAACGAAATGTCCCAGCCATATTCCTGCGCGTAGATCGCGCCGTGGCGGGAGATCACCCAGCCGATATCGCCGGGGCGATGGCTGCGCAGCAGAAAGGCCGGCCGCGCAGGCGTCGCGGGCTCCAGGATCTGCTCGATCGTTCTCATCGCGCCGACCAGTCGGTCGCGTGCGCCGTGGTCCAGCGCCTGAAGCATCGTCGCGACGCCGTTCTCGGAGCTGCGATCGAGCTTCGCGAACGCCTGGCGGCCCTTTGCGGTCAGCGCGAGCTGCTGCTGCCGCCGGTCGGAGGGCAGGAGCGTGCGGGTGATCAGGCCCTTGTCCTCAAAGCTCAGGACGATGCGGCTGAGATAGCCGGGATCGAGGCCGAGCTCGGCGCCGATCTGCTTGGCGACGACGGTGCCGCGCTGCGCGAGCTCGTAGATCACGCGCGCCTCGGACAGCGAGAACGGGCTTTGCATCAGATGCTGATCGAGCACGCCGAGCTTCTTGGTATAGAAGCGGTTGAAGGCGCGGACGGCAGCGACGGGACTATCGGTCTGGGCAGCGGTTTCGCGATTGAGCATGGCACACCTCAATACTTGACATTATCAATAAATTGATTGACGAAGGCAAGTATTTTCGGAGCGGCAGCGTTTACTTCTGTGGCTCGTCATTGCGAGCGAAGCGACTTGTCCGCCATAGCCCGACGGGCGACGGCGGAAGCAATCCAGCGTCGCGGACGAAAATCTGGATTGCTTCGTCGCTAGGCCCCTCGCAATGACGGAAGCGTGGAGGGAGTGCGCAACGGCCGATGCGGCCAGCAGGCAGCCCTTCAGATCATCACGATCCGGCTGCGCAGCAGGGTGCGGGAGCGGCCGAGCTGGCGCAGCAGCCGGGTCTCGGCGCGGCGGGCATTCGGCTTGTAGCCGCCGACCTGCCGATAATGATCCCTGGCAATCAACAGGCCCTGGTCGCCGAGCGGGCCGGCCAGTACGCGCATGACCGATCGCAGTCGGTCGCGCATGCTCACGTCGGCATAGGGCGAGCGCGCATAGCGGAAGACGCCGGCCCGCGGGCGGCCGCTGGCGGAGACGCTCTGGATGAATTGCGCTGTTTCGTCGATCCAGCCGGGATCGAGCACGGCGCCCGCGGGCAGAAACATCAGCCAGGGCGCACGCGCCTGTGCGGCACCGGCCGCAAGCGCGGCCGCGTGCGAGCCGGCAAAACTCAGGAAGCCGCAGCCGGCGACATCGGCGACACGCGCGATCGCGCTGGTATCGGCGGCGCGGTCGACCAGCAGTACCTCGGTGACCACGCCGGCTGCCGCGCCCGGCACCAGCGCAGACAATGTTGCGACCGCAGGCTGCTCGGCGCCTTCGGTCGGGATGATCACGCTCAACATGCAGTTGGCATCGTCGGTTCAAGCGCCCCCATGCTGGGACCCAGCGCGCCACCGTTACCACTTTGTCACAATCGACGCACCCCGCTGCGTTGCGGAATTTTACGGCAGGAGCGCCAACACCTGACAGCTAGTCTCCCGCCTGCTTCGGGGTGGTCCCGCCGGCGCTGTTGGGCCAGACCCAGTCGCGGATCTCAGGCATGTCCTCGCCATACATGCGCACGTAGCGTGTATGCGCGATCAGGCGATCGCGGAATTGCTGCTTCACATGCGCGGCCGACACCGCAAGGCCCGGCACGCGCTCGATCGCCTCGATCCCGAGGTGGAAACGGTCGAGTTCGTTCAGCACCACCATGTCGAACGGCGTCGTGGTGGTGCCTTCCTCGATGAAGCCGCGCACATGCATGCCGGCATGGTTGTTGCGGCTGTAGGTCAGCCGGTGAATGAGGTGGGGATAGCCGTGATAGGCGAAGATCACCGGTCTGTCCTTGGTGAAGATGCTGTCGAAATCGCGGTCGCTGAGGCCGTGCGGATGCTGCTCCTTTGGCTGCAAGGTCATCAGGTCGACGACATTGACGACGCGGATCTTCAGCTCTGGCAGTGACTGGCGCAGCAGGTCGACCGCAGCCAAGGTCTCCAGAGTCGGGACGTCGCCGGCGCAGGCCATCACCACGTCGGGCTCGCCATCCGCAGGCGCGGTGCCGGCCCAGGTCCAGATGCCGATGCCGGCGTCGCAATGCGTCGCCGCCTCCTGCATGGTCAGCCATTGCGGCGACGGCTGCTTGCCGGCCACGATCACGTTGATGCGGTCATAGGTGCGCAGGCAGTGATCGGCTATCCATAGCAGCGTGTTGGCATCCGGCGGCAGGTAGATTCGGACGATGTCGGCCTTCTTGTTGGCGACGAAATCGATGAAGCCGGGGTCCTGATGGCTGAAGCCATTATGGTCCTGGCGCCAGACATGCGAGGTCAGCAGGTAGTTCAGCGACGCGATCGGCCGGCGCCAATCCAATCCGCGAGATACCTTCAGCCATTTGGCGTGCTGGTTGAACATCGAGTCCACGATGTGGATGAAGGCTTCGTAGCAGGAGAACAGGCCATGCCGGCCGGTGAGCAGATAGCCTTCGAGCCAGCCTTGGCAGAGATGCTCGCTCAATACCTCCATCACCCGGCCTTCATGCGCGAGATGCACGTCGTAGGGCTCGATGCCCTCCATCCAGACCCGATCGGTGACCTCGAACACCGCATCGAGCCGGTTGGAGGCGGTTTCGTCCGGCCCCATGATGCGGAAATTCCTGGTCTCTGCGTTGAGCTTGACGACTTCGCGCAGGAATTTGCCGAGCTCGCGCGTCGCCTCCGCAATCGCGCCACCGGGCGAGGGAACCTCGACTGCGTAGGCGTAATAATCCGGCAGCTTCAACTCGCGTTTCAACAGGCCGCCATTGGCATGCGGATTGGCGCCCATGCGCCGCGCGCCTTGCGGCGCCAGCGCTTGCAACTCGGGTACCAGCCGTCCCCGCGCGTCGAACAGCGTTTCCGGCTGATAACTCTTCATCCAGGATTCGAGCAGCTTCAGATGCTCGGGCTTGCCGCGGGGATCTGAGATCGGCACCTGGTGGGCGCGCCAGAAACCCTCGACCTTCAGCCCGTCGACCTCCTTCGGCCCGGTCCAGCCCTTCGGGCTGCGCAACACGATCATGGGCCATTTCGGCCGACGCACGTTCCCGCCAGGCTGGCGCGCGTCCTGCTGGATCGCGCGGATGCTGGCGAGGGCGACATCGAGCGCGTCCGCCATCAATTGATGCATCGTCTTCGGGTCGTCGCCTTCGACGAACAGCGGCTCGTGGCCGTAACCCTGGAACAGAGACTTGATCTCCGCATCGCTCATGCGGCCGAGCACGGTCGGATTGGCGATCTTGTAGCCGTTGAGATGCAGGATCGGCAGCACCGCGCCGTCCTGCGCCGGGTTGAGAAACTTGTTGGAATGCCAGGACGCGGCGAGCGGGCCGGTCTCGGCCTCGCCGTCGCCGACCACGCAGGCGACGATCAGATCGGGGTTGTCAAAGGCTGCACCATAAGCATGCACCAGCGCGTAGCCGAGTTCGCCGCCTTCATGGATCGAGCCCGGCGTTTCCGGCGCAGCGTGGCTCGGAATGCCGCCTGGAAACGAGAACTGCCGGAACAGCTTGCGCAATCCATCGGTGTCGCGGCTGATATCGGGATAGATCTCGCTATAGGTGCCTTCGAGATAAGTGTTCGCGACCATGCCCGGGCCGCCATGTCCGGGACCGCAGATATAGATGACGTCGAGATCGTGCGCGCGGATCGCCCGGTTGAGATGCGCGTAGATGAAGTTCAATCCCGGCGTGGTGCCCCAATGGCCGAGCAGGCGCGGCTTGATGTGCTCCGGCTTGAGCGCCTCGGAGAGCAACGGATTGGCAAGCAGGTAGATTTGGCCGACCGACAGATAGTTGGCGGCGCGCCAGTAGCGGTCCAGCAGTTCGAGATCGTCGGCGGTCCTGGTCTGCGGGGGAGTGTTGATGTTCATGAGACCTCGCTTGAAAGCCGATACTTCCATTCACCTGAGAGGTGAGAGCGAAGCTGCCCCGCGTTCGTTCCACCAGGCGCGATCCTAGAGCGGGATTGTGATGGTCCTTTTGCGCTAAATCAGCGCGACGCTCGTGTTCTCGTTTTCTCTTTTTGTTCTTGATATGTTCAATAGATATGATATCGATCGCGGCATGAGCCGAGCATCTTCACATGCCCTCAAGCGTCCGCCGGTCCAGGCGCCCTCCGAGCCGGCGGACGCGTCTCATCCTGCAAAGGATTTTCCCGAGCTTGCGGTCGCCATTGAACGGGGCCGGCGACGTGGCCGGGGCGCACAATCCAACACCAGCGGCCGCTACGAGGCGGAGGCGCGGGTCGCGTTCGACGATGGCTGGCAGAGCCTGGAAGAGCTGCCGCCGTTCAAGACCACGGTCGCGACCGACACCTCGCGCAAGGTCATCACCCGCAATGACTCGCCCGACATCGGCTTCGATCGCTCGATCAATCCGTATCGGGGCTGCGAGCACGGCTGCGTCTACTGTTTCGCGCGGCCGACCCATGCCTTCCTGGGCCTGTCGCCAGGGCTGGATTTCGAATCCAAGCTGTTCGTCAAGCCGGACGCGCCGGCGCTGCTGGAGAGGGAGCTGTCGGCCGCCGGCTACGATCCGAAAATGATCGCGATCGGCACCAACACCGATCCCTATCAGCCGATCGAGCGCGAGCGGAAGATCATGCGCGGCATCCTCGAGGTGCTGGAACGGGTTGGTCATCCCGTCGGGATCGTCACCAAGTCGGCGCTGGTGATGCGTGACGCCGACATCCTGGCGCGGATGGCCAAGAAAAATCTCGCCAAAGTGGCAATCTCGGTGACCTCGCTGGATCCGAAGCTGGCGCGGACCATGGAGCCGCGCGCCTCGACGCCACCGAAGCGGCTGGAGGCGCTGAAGGCGCTATCCGAAGCCGGTATCCCGACCACGGTGATGGTGGCGCCCGTGATCCCGGCGCTGAACGACAGCGAGATCGAGCGCATTCTCGATGCGGCTGCGCATGCCGGCGTCAAGGAAGCCTCTTATGTGCTGCTGCGGCTGCCGCTCGAGGTGCGCGACCTGTTCCGGGAATGGCTGATGGAGCACTATCCGGACCGCTATCGCCACGTCTTCACGCTGATCCGCGACATGCGCGGCGGCCGCGACTACGACTCGCAATGGGGTACGCGGATGAAGGGCACCGGACCGATGGCCTGGATGATCGGCCGCCGCTTCGAGATCGCCTGCGAGAAGCTCGGTCTGAACAAGCGGCGCTCGAAGCTGACCACGGATCATTTCGTGCGCCCGAAGGGCGGCGGCCAGCAGCTCAGCCTGTTCTAGATCGGCTCCGGTACGGAATTGATGCGTTGGCTGTCGTTGTTGCAAGTGTGGGTCTGCAGATGAATCAGCTTGCCGTCGTACCGCGCTTCACGGTCATCACGCTCGGTGTCAGCGAAATGCGCCGAAGTATCGCGTTCTATACGTCGCTCGGCTTCGCCAGGAAATTCCGCGCGACCGGCGAGGCGGTAGCGTTCTTCGACACCGGCGGCACGGTGATGGGGCTGTATCCATGGGCCGATCTCGCCCGCGATGCCGCGCTGCCCGATACCCCTCGTCCGGACGGCTTCCGTGGCGTGACGCTGGCCTGGAACTGCCGCTCGATCGAGGAGGTCGACGCAGCCTTGGCGTTCGCGCTGTCGAAGGGCGCCAGGCTGCTGAAGCCGGCTGATGTCACCGACTACGGCGGTTATTCGGGCTATATCGCCGATCCCGACGGCCATGTCTGGGAGATCGTGGTCGCACCTGGCATTGAGGTCGGTGACGACGCGCGGGTGCACCTGCCGGATTAATGGAGAATAGCGGGCATTGTGACCGGTTCCTGGTTGCGTTGCCCGATACCATTCCGGCACGATCCCGGCCATGATTCGGGATCAAGCAAAAAAGCCTGCGAAAGCGCCCGCCAATGAAGCGCCCGCCAAGGCTGGAAAAGGCGGAGCTGAGAAGCCTGCGGCTGCCAAGGGCGTGGCGAAGCTGGGGAAGGGCGTGATCGCGGTCGCGCCGCCGAGCTTCCGCCGCGAGCGGGCGTTGCTGAAGCAGGGTGTCTGGCCGGTCGCCGGCTGCGACGAGGCCGGGCGCGGTCCGCTCGCCGGCCCCGTGGTCGCTGCTGCCGTGGTGCTCGATCCCAAGCGCATTCCCAAGGGCCTCGACGATTCCAAGCGGTTGACCGCGGAAGAGCGCGAGGAGCTGTTCGAGAAGATCTGCAGGACGTCGGCCTTCGCGGTCGCCTTTGCGCCGCCTGCACGGATCGATCGCGACAATATTCTGCGCGCCTCGCTGTGGGCGCTGGCGCGCGCCGTGCACGCGCTCCCCGAGCTGCCGAAGCGTGTTTTCGTTGATGGTCGCGATCGCATCGACGTATCCTGCGATTGCGAGGCGGTGATCGGCGGCGATGGTCTGGTGATGTCGATCGCGGCGGCCTCGATCGTCGCCAAGGTCACGCGTGACCGGCTGATGTGCGCGCTGGCGCAGGATTGTCCCGGTTATGGCTTCGAGCAGCACAAGGGCTACGCGGTGCCCGAGCATCTCGCCGCGCTCAACCGGCTCGGGCCATCGGTGCATCACCGCAGCCTGTTTGCACCTGTAGTCGCGGCGCGCGCCAAGCACCAGCCCGGCATCATCACACCGGAGCCCGACCTGTTCGCCGAGACGACGGTGATCACCTCGACGGAAATTACCGTCGGTCTGTGATGCCGGTTGCCTCGGTCGCCTCACGGTCTTATTGCTTCAACCACCCAGCACGAAAAGTCACTCCTCGGGGCGAGGGCTAGGTTCTTGCGCGACTTGATTCGGCGGTGTTGATCGACGACGCACGGATTGCAGCCTTCGGCGGATGAGCGACCGTTTAGCCAGCCATCTCGAGCATCCCCCTTCATGCGTTTCACGTCCCTGGTTGTCGAACTGATCCGCGCCCGGCCGCGGCTGGTCGTGATCATCGTGCTGCTGTGCCAGGCTGCGCTGTGGCTGGCAGTGGCATTGCTGTTCTACCGCAGCCCGCCGACCCATCTCACGACCGCGCTCGCCTTCGGCCGCGAATACCAGGTCGGCACCGATCTCGGCCCGCCACTGTCGTTCTGGCTGGCCGACATTGCCTATCGCCTGACCGGCAATCACGTCGTCGGCGTCTATCTGCTTGCCGTGCTGGCATCGTCCGCGACCTTGTGGCTCGTCTATCTGCTGGCGCGCATGATCGTCGGCGGCCAGCAGGCGGTGCTGGCCGTGCTTCTCACCATGACGATCACCGCCTTCGGCACGCCGACGCTTGAATTCGGTCCCGAGGTGCTGGCCCGGCCGCTGTGGGCGGCGCTGCTGCTGCATAGCTGGCAACTGCTCCGACAGAACCGGCGCAGTGCCTGGTTCGCCTGGTCGATCGAGGCGGGGCTGTTGCTGCTGACGACGTCGTCCGCGATCGGGCTGCTGCTGCTCGTGATTGGCTTTGCGCTCTCGGCCCCGCAGGGCAGGCGGATCCTGAAATCCTTCGATCCCCTGCTCGCGCTGCTGGTCGTGCTGGTGCTGGCGCTGCCCTACCTGATCTTCGTACTTCGCGCCGATGGTGTCGCCATGCCGCCATTGCCTGTGCTGGCCGAGCTCGGCGGGCGAGCCAAGCATTGGCTCGCGATGGTCGGCGGATTGCTGCTGGCGATGTCCGGGATCATCCTGCTGGTCGCGCTCAATGCGAGCTGGTTCTCCCGTGAGGAGACGGAAGCCCCGATCATCTACCGGCCGCCGGTCGATCCGCTGGCGCGGGACTTCGTCTATTGCTTCGCGCTGGCGCCGGCGATCGCCGGAAGTCTGATCTCCGGGCTGTTCAATCTCGATACGGTGCTCGGCGGTCCCGGAATCGCACTCTTGATGGTCGGGCTTGCCATGGTGGTGGCGAGCGGCGATCTGATCCAGCTGCGGCGGCAGCGGATCTTGCGCGCGGTGTGGGCGGCGACCATCGCAATTCCTGCCGTCCTGGTCGTCGGCGCCTCCATCGTGCTGCCATGGACCACCGGCAGCGAGGTCGCGACCGCAATGCCGGCGCACGAGATCGCGCAATTCTTTGTCGACAGCTTCGAGCGCCGCACCAATCAAAAGCTGCGCGCGGTCGCCGGTGATCCGCAACTGGCGCAACTGGTCGCGTTGGGGCGTGGCCGTCCGCATCTGTTCCTCGATGCGACGCCGCGGCGGACACCATGGGAGACACAGGCCCAGTTTGCTGAGAGCGGCGGCGTCGTGCTGTGGCGCGCGGCCGATACGGTCGGCACGCCGCCGCCAGAGATTGCGCAGCGCTTTCCCGGCTTGGTGCCGGAGGTGCCGCACAGCTTCGACTGGATGATCAACGGCCGCCAGCCCGTGCTGCGGATCGGCTGGGCCATCGTGCGGCCGAAGGGGTAATATTCTCAGCAGCCGTCATTGCGAGCGTAGCGAAGCAATCCAGAATCTTCGTGCCGCGCTGGATTGCTTCGTCGTCTTCGGCTCCTCGCAATGACGACCGTTGAAGCTCAGCGCTTCGTCAACTCGCCAGCACCTTCGCAATCGCCCGCAGATCCTGCCATGACAGCCGCTTGTAGGATGGCGAGCGCAACAGATAGGCCGGGTGGAAGGTGGCGATGGCGCGGATGGTGCGCTTGCCGGTGTCGTAGTCGAGCCATTTGCCGCGCGTGCGCATGATGCCCTCGCGGGTGCCGAGAATCGCCTGCGACGAGGGATTGCCGAGCGTCACCAGCACGTCGGGATCGACCAGCTCGATCTGGCGCTGGATGAAGGGCAGGCAGATCTGCGTCTCCTGCGGCGTCGGCGTCCGGTTGCCCGGCGGCCTCCAAGGGATGACATTGGCGATATAGGCTTTGCTGCGGTCGAGCCCGATGGCGCCGATCATGCGGTCGAGCAGCTTGCCGGAGCGGCCGACGAAGGGCAGGCCTTCGATGTCCTCGTCGCGGCCCGGCGCCTCGCCGACGAACATCACGCGAGCCTGCGGGTTGCCGTCGGCAAACACCAGCCGCGTCGCGGTCTGCCGCAGCGCGCAGCCGTCGAAGCTCTCCAGCAGCGCCCGCAGCGCCTCCAGGGTCGGCGCGGTGCGCGCGGCCTCACGGGCCGAGGCGATTGC
>NZ_JBARGP010000567.1:0-3709 GCF_049798375.1 Bradyrhizobium sp. | reverse complement strand
CCTCCTGACGCCGGCGAGCCCGCGACCAAGCCCTTCGGTGTTATTGTACCTGCAACGCGAAGCGCGGGTTCCTTGCTCTGACGCATGGCGGGCATGACGTCAGAGGGATTGCACGCTTTTGGGCACTGGAATGCGGCCCGGACGGTTTACTTGACGAAAACTTACCCACGCCCGTCAAAACTTACATTCCAAGTAATTCGAAGTATTCGGTTAGTTAATAATTCGTTAATTGGATAGATTACGGAACTTCTGTGATTTACCCGACTGGATCACAAGATATTTCAGTCCGGCCGGGAACAACTCTACTGCCCAATTCGCGCCGCATTGCGACATCAAACGGCGCCCGCCTCAAAACCTAGCGGGGGTTCACTGGCCATCGAAGTTGGCAATACTACTCAAAGGGAACTGCTCTCAATGATCAAAAAGACCTTCGCGGGACAGATCGCCCGCTCGCGTACCGCGCTCGCTGTCGTCGCCGCCACTTTGCTGGTCGGGGGTACCGCAACCGAAGCCTCGGCCAGGTCCAGGCATCATCATCATCATTACCGCCACCATCATCATCACGCGGCGCGTGATGCGTCCGAGACCGCATCCTCCGAGAATGGTTTCTGGAACAGCTCGAACGAATTCTCCCAGGGATCTTCTCGAGGCTCCTGGCGCAACGCCAACGCGTCGATCGCGCCGACCTCCGGCGGCCGCAGCTTCTCGGGCATGGCGTCGTATTACGGCAACGAGTCCGGCAGCCGGACCGCCTCCGGCCAGCGCATGAACGCGAGCGCCATGACCTGCGCCCATCGTTCGCTGCCGTTCGGCACCAGGCTGCGCGTGACCCACGGTGGTCGCAGCGTCGTCGTCACCGTCAATGATCGTGGCCCATTCGTCCGCGGCCGTGTGCTCGACCTCTCCACTGGCGCTGCCCGCGCCATCGGCCTGACCGGCGCCGGCGTCGGTCGCGTCACCGCCGAAGTCGTCGGATAACGCGCCGGCTAAGCGCACTTCTCCTTCTCAGCACGCTTCAAGCTTTCCCTGTTTCCACGACATGGAGCGCAGATTGTGGCTTGCGTGCTGAGGGGAGCGACGGCGAAGGTCGCACAACATCCTCGCCGTCATTGCGGGGAGCGTAAGCGACGAAGCAATCCAGATGTCGCGCCAATGGATAGATTCTGGATTGCTTCGCTTACGCTCGCAATGACGGAGGAAACAGCTCCCCGCTGCGCTACAAGAAGCTCTGAGGGTCCACATCGACCTCGAGCTTGAGATTGCCCTTGGGCTTCTCAGCATGCGCCATCCAGTGGCGCAGATAATCCGACAGATCGAAATTGCGCGCCGATTTCAGCAGCAGCCTGAAGCGATAGCGGCCCTTGATGACGGCGAGCGGCGCCTCTGCCGGGCCTAACACCGTTACGCCGTCCTCGCGCGGCGCCGACGCCGCCAGCCTGCGTGCAAAGCCTTCCGCGGTCGGACGGTCGCCGGCCGAGATGATCAGGCTCGCTAGCCGGCCGAACGGCGGATAACCGGTGCGCTCGCGCGCCTCGATCTCACTGGCATAGAACGCCTCACGGTCGCAGGCGATCAAGGCCTTCATCACGGGATGCTCGGGCTGGTGGGTCTGCATGTAGCCAATGCCGCGGCCCTGATCGCGGCCGGCCCGCCCGATCACCTGGTTCAGCAATTGCCAGGTACGCTCGGCGGCACGCGGATCGCCGTTGCCGAGGCCCAAATCGGCATCAACCACGCCGACCAGATTGAGCCTTGGAAAATGATGGCCCTTGGCGACGAGCTGGGTGCCGATGATGATGTCGACACGGCCTTCCGCGATCTCGGTCAATTCGGCGCGCATGGTCTCGATCGAGGTGATGAGATCGCTCGACAGCACCATGCTGCGCGCCTCCGGAAACAGCGCCGCCGCCTCCTCCTGCAGCCGCTCGACGCCGGGCCCGACCGCGACCAGGGATTCCTCCGCGGCGCAATGCGGGCAGGCGTGCGGCCGCGGCATTGAGAAACCGCAATGATGACAGACCAGCCGCTGGCGGAAACGATGGTCGACCAGCCAAGCATCGCAGATGGTGCAGGCGAAGCGATGGCCGCAGGCACGGCACAAGGTCAGCGGCGCGTAGCCGCGGCGATTGAGGAACAAGAGCGCCTGCTCGCGCCGCTCCACTGCCTGCCTGATCTCGCCCGCCAGCCGCGGCGAAATGAAGCGGCCGCGCGGCGGCGGCTCGCGACGGAGATCGATGGCCTCGATATGCGGCATGTGCTGGCCGCCGAAGCGTGACGGCAGCGCCACGCGCTGGTAGCGGCCCTTGCGCGCGTTGACCTCGCTCTCGACCGAGGGCGTGGCGGAGGCCAGCACCACCGGGATTTTTGCGATGTGGCCGCGCACCACCGCCATGTCGCGGGCGTGGTAGTGCGCGCCCTCGTCCTGCTTATAGGCCTGGTCGTGCTCCTCATCGACGATGATGAGGCCGAGATTGCCGTAGGGCAGAAACAGCGCCGAGCGCGCGCCAACCACGACCGGCGCCTCGCCGGCCGCAATCGCGGCCCAATTGCGCTGCCGCGTGCGCGGCGTCAACTCCGAATGCCATTCCAGCGGACGCACACCGAAGCGGCGCGAGAAGCGATCGAGGAATTGGCCTGTGAGCGCGATCTCCGGCATCAGCAGCAGCGACTGCTTGCCGCGGCGGATGGTCTCGGCCACCGCCTCGAAATAGACCTCGGTCTTGCCCGAGCCGGTGACGCCGTCGAGCAGCGCGACATGAAAGCTGCCGTTGGCCGCAAGCGCGCGCATCGCATCGACGGCGCTGCGCTGGAGGGACGAAAATTCCGGCTGCGCGAAGGACGGATCGGGCACTGGGGGCGGCGGCGCGGGCGGCATCGCTTCCACCGTCAACGTGCCTTCGTCGACCAGGCCGTCGATCACGCTGGGCGAGACGCCGACCTCGCGCATGAGATCCGACTTGCCGTGCAGCAGGCCGTCCGACACCGCCCCGATCACCCGCTGCCGTGCCGGCGTCAGCCGCTTCGGCGGCTCGCCGGTGAGCCGCACGCCGATCCTGACGCGCTCGGGGCCGAGATGCTCGCCCATGCGCAGGGACATCCGCAACACCATGCCGCGCGCCGACAGCGTGTAGGTCGAGACCCAGTCGACCAGCGCGCGCAGCTCATCCTTGAGCGGCGGCACGTCGAGCTTTTCGGAGACGTCCTTCAGCCGATTGTGCAGGCGCGGCTCGGGATTTGGGTTATTGGCCCACACCACCGCCAACACCTCGCGCGGTCCGAGCGGCACAGCAACCACGTCGCCCGGCCTTAAATCCATGTCGCGCGGCACCCGGTAGGAATAGGTGTGGTCGAGCGCGACCGGAACCAGCACATCGACCACGCGGGTCGAAGCGGCGGCACTTGGAAAGAGATCGGTCGCGCGGTCCATGGATGTGCGGAACTGTCGGATGTCGTGAGACGGCTAACGCCGGGGTGCAAAGTTAGCGAACGGTAAACGAAGGTGATGCGATATATGGGATCATCATGAGATGAGGTCGAGCACTTTCGGCGAAGACGGTGCACCCTCTCCCCTTGTGGGAGAGGGTGGCGAGAATGAGCGACGCGAATTCGCGGCGGGTGAGGGGTCTCTCTCGGCAGGCGCATGTGCGGAGAGAACCCCTCACCCGCCTCGCTTCGCTCGGCACCCTCTCCCACAAGGGGAGAGGGTAAA
>NZ_JBARGP010000566.1:0-7728 GCF_049798375.1 Bradyrhizobium sp. | reverse complement strand
GGCTGAAGCCGTGTGGCCCGTGACCGGACGTGTCGCGGCCGGCGCTGCGGCAATGCCGATCGCGCCAGCGCATGCGATGCGCATTTTCACCGGCGCGCCGATGCCTGACGGCGCCGACACCGTGTTCATGCAGGAGGACGTTCGTGTCGCCGTTGACGGTGGCGTCGTGCTGCCCGCGGGCCTCAGGCCTGGGGCCAATGTGCGTCCAGCGGGCGAGGATATCGCGCTCGGCGCAATCGCGCTGAAGGCCGGCCAGCGCTTGCGGCCGCAGCATGTCGCGGTCGCGGCGGCGTTCGGCCTCACCGAGCTCAAGGTGCGGCGGCGCATCCGCGTTGCCGTGTTCTCGACTGGCGACGAGCTGGCCACGCCAGGCGCGCCGCGCGCGCCATCGCAACTGTATGATTCCAATCGCTTGATGTTGTTGGCGATGCTGAAACGGCTCGGCTGCGAGGTGTCAGATCTCGGCATCTTCGATGACCGGCGCGCGCCATTGGCAAGCGCGCTGCGCGAGGTCGCCGGCGCCCATGATCTGCTGCTGACGACCGGCGGCGTCTCGACCGGCGAGGAGGATCACGTCAAGGCCGCGGTCGAAAGCGTCGGCTCGCTGGTGCTATGGCGCATGGCGATCAAGCCGGGACGCCCGGTGGCGATGGGCATCATCGGCGGCACGCCCTTCATCGGACTGCCCGGCAATCCCGTGGCGAGCTTCGTTACTTTTGTGCATGTGGTGCGCCCGACCGTGCTGGCGCTGGCGGGAAGCCTGCCGGAGCCGCTCACGCCGCTGCCGGTGCGCGCGGCCTTCACCTACAAGAAGAAAGCCAACCGCCGCGAATATGTCCGGGTCTCGCTGCGCAGGGCCGCCGATGGCGGCCTCGATGCCTTCAAGTTTCCGCGTGAGGGCGCCGGATTGCTGTCATCGCTAATCGAGACCGACGGTCTCGCCGAGCTCGGCGAGGAGGTCACCAGGGTCGAGCCGGGGCAGGGCATCGGCTTTCTGTCCTACGCGGACCTGCTGTGAGCGCTCGGGATGGTTGACGCTGCACTTTCGGCTCGCCATGGTCGCCGCATGACCACGACGACCATCCTTGATCTCACCGGACTGAAATGCCCGCTGCCAGCGCTCAAGACGCGCAAGGCGCTGAAGCCGCTGAAGGCCGGCGAACGGCTGGAGGTGCACTGCACCGATCCCTTGTCGGTGATCGACATCCCCAATTTGATCCGCGAGACCGGCGACATGGTCGAGATCACCGAACGCAGCGAGACGCGAATCGTGTTTCTGATCGAGAAGCAGGACGGCGCGGCCGGCAGCTGATCGGCCCGGCTCTTTGCCGTCATTCCGGCCCATCGCTTCGCGATGTCCCCTGAATAATGAAAGAGAGATGTGGCGCACCAGCATGCCCACATTGCCCGTTGCGCCAATCTGTCGCACGGGCCTTCGGCTCCGACTTGCAAGGGGGAGGCGCAGCCGCTTATGCCTCCGGCATAATGCGTAACGAGAGCGTGGCGTCGTGAGTTCCATTGAAAAATCAGATCAATTGATTAGTCGATCAGATCGATCTTCATTGGCTATCGGAGATCTGCGATTCGCCGGGGGGCGATGGACGAGAGCGATGGTCGCAGCATTCGCAACGAATGTCTCGCCTCGGGCCGCGCAGTTCGGCAGGCCTGTCATTCGCTGCAGCGCAGTGAATCCCGACGATTCTGGAACCTCCGCTACCATTTATCTATCGACATCCGCGATGGCTTCTGCACCAATTCCGTAATTCCGCGGAGGTTGCGGATGATCTGTCGTGCGCGCTGCTGGCCAAGGTGGGGACCCAGGCTCAGAACCGAGTCTCAAAGATGGCAGACGGCATAAGACAGCCGAGGGGGTGTTATGCGTGTTGAAAACACGATCACTTCTTGTGCATCGCGAAAATGTCGCGGAGCAACACTACGGGATACCGCGGTATCACTGCGGTGATTCAGATCAAAGGGGACAGACGATGATATTCAGGCATGGGATCGATGCCTTTAGGGGAGGATGGCATGGCAGTTGTTGATAGTGCCGGAAGGACAACCGGCACGGACGCGGGGATTTTCGATCGCGAGCACACGATCGCGAAGCCGGGATTCAATCGCTGGTTGGTGCCACCGGCGGCGCTGTGCATTCATTTGTGCATAGGCATGTCCTATGGATTGAGCGTGTTCTGGTTGCCGCTGTCGCGCGCGATCGGCATCGACAAGCCGGTGGCCTGCGCCGGCCAGTCGATGATCACGGATCTTTTCACCACGACCTGCGACTGGCAGATCACCAATCTCTTGATCATCTTCACGATCGGCATCGTGATGCTGGGATTGTCGGCGGCGGTGTTCGGTGGCTGGCTCGAACGGGCCGGTCCGCGCAAGGCCGGCGCGGTGGCGGCCTTGTGCTGGTCGGGCGGCTTCCTGCTGTCGGCGCTCGGCGTTTACGTCCATCAACTCTGGATCTTGTGGATCGGGCTCGGCCTGATCGGCGGCGTTGGCCTCGGCCTCGGCTATATCTCGCCGGTATCGACGCTGGTGAAGTGGTTTCCCGACCGGCGCGGCATGGCCACTGGCATGGCGATCATGGGCTTCGGTGGCGGCGCCATGATCGGTTCGCCGCTCGCCAATCACCTGATCAACTATTTCAAGACTCCGACCTCGGTCGGCGTCTGGCAGACGTTCGTCGTGATGGGCCTGATCTATTTCGTGTTCATGATGATCGGCGCCTTTGCCTACCGGGTGACACCGGACGGCTGGCAGCCGGAGGGCTGGACCCCGCCGTCCAGGACCAACGCCATGATCACGGCCAGCACCGTTCATCTCGACAATGCGCACAAGACGCCGCAATTCTGGCTGTTGTGGCTGGCGCTCTGCCTGAACGTCTCGGCTGGCATCGGCGTGTTGGCAGTGGCCTCTCCGATGCTGCAGGAGATCTTCGCCGGCGCGCTGATCGGAAAACCGGAGATCGGCTTTGCCGCCCTCCAGGGAGCAGATAAAGTCGCTGTCGCGACGATCGCTGCGGGCTTCGTCGGGCTGCTGTCGCTGTTCAACATCGGCGGCCGCTTCTTCTGGGCCTCGCTGTCGGACTATATCGGCCGCAAGAACACCTATTACGTGTTCTTCCTGCTCGGCATCGTGCTCTACGCGCTGGTGCCGAGCTTCGCCCATATGGGCTCGCGGGCGCTGTTCGTGGCTGCGTTCTGCATCATCCTCACCATGTACGGCGGTGGTTTCTCCACCATTCCGGCCTATCTTGCGGACCTGTTCGGTGCGCAATTTGTCGGTGCGATCCATGGACGGATCCTGACCGCATGGTCTGCGGCCGGCGTGATCGGCCCGATGCTGGTGGGCTACATCCGCGATGCCCAGTTGCAAGCCGGCGTGCAGCGCTCGCTGGTCTACGACCGCACCATGTACATCCTGGTGGGCCTGTTGGTGATCGGCTTGATCTGCAATTTGCTGGTCCGGCCGGTTGCCGACAAATGGCACCTCAGCAAGGAAGAGGCGATGCGCCTGCGCGCGGAGAGCGCCGAGAACGAGGCGGCTGTCCAGCACGGCTCGTTCGGCATCGGGACCGGCGGTCTCGACCTCTCGGCCGGCCTGTTCTGGATCTTTGTCGGCATCCCGCTGCTGTGGGGCGTGTGGATGACGCTGCAGAGTGCGCTCAAGATCTTCTGATCGCTCTTGGCTGCGGGAGATCCGGGTGCGAAGCCCAGGTCTCCCGCAGCTTCTTTTTTCAACGACAACACCAGATTCGGGGGGATTTACATGTTTCGTATCAGCGTTTGCCTGGTAGCCTTGGCGCTTGTGGCGAGCCCGCTTTCGGCCGCGATGGCACAGGCCACGCCGCCAGCCGCCACGACGTCGTCAGACAGCGCCAAATCGTCACGGATCAAGCTGACGGTTGTGAAGTTGAAGGAGATGAAGGCACAGTGGCGCGCCAACAAGCCGAAGATGAAGGCGTGCCGCGCCGACCTGAAGACCAAGGGTCTGGTCGGCGATGATCGCTGGTTCTTCATGCAGGACTGCATGACCAAGAGCTGAACGCGGATCATTCGGAAGGGTATGTGGGTGCCGCTTTGCTATCGACGAAGTGAGGGGGCAGTTCTGCTTGTATCTGGCATGCCAATCACTAAAATGGATGCAAGCATAAAATCGAAACGGAATGCCTCATGACTGACGATGTGCATCGCGTGCGCGCATTCGAACATCCCGGAGAGGGGCGCCGCCGCGCCAAGGCGACGCCGAAGGGACGGCAGGTCGATCCGACCGCCGCGCACGAGATCGCGGAACTGCTCGGCGATCTGCCGCGGCGCCGCGATCTCCTGATCGAGCACCTGCACCTGATCCAAGACCGATATCACCAGATCTCGGCCGCGCATCTCGCCGCGCTCGCCGACGAGATGAAGCTGTCCTTTGCCGAGGTGTTCGAGACCGCGACCTTCTATGCGCATTTCGACGTCGTGAAGGAGGGCGATCGCGCGGTTCCGCCGCTCACCATCCGCGTCTGCGATTCCATCACTTGCGCCATGATGGGCGCCGAGCCCTTGCTGGAACAGCTGCAACAGCAGGCAGGTCCCGGCATCCGCGTTGTGCGCGCACCGTGCGTCGGCTTGTGCGACGTCGCGCCTGCGGTCGAGGTCGGCCATCATTTCGTCCAGGAGGCCACCGTCGACAAGGTGCTGTCCGCGGCGGGACGCGGCGACGTCCATCCACACGTACCAGGCTATGTCGGCTACGACGCTTATATCGCTGGTGGCGGCTACAAGCTGCTCAATGATCTGCGCGCGGGGCGTATCACCACCGACGCAATCCTGAAAGCGCTGGATGATTCCAGCCTGCGCGGACTTGGCGGGGCCGGCTTCCCGACGGGCCGCAAATGGCGCGCTGTGCTCGGCGAACCTGGGCCGCGATTGATGGCGGTGAATGGCGACGAGGGCGAGCCTGGCACATTCAAGGACCGGCTTTATTTGATGACCGATCCGCATCGCTTCCTCGAGGGCATGCTGATCGGCGCTCATATCGTTGGCGCCGGCGAGGTCTACATCTATTTGCGCGACGAATATCCGGCTGCGCGCGAGATCCTGATGCGCGAGATTGCGAAGCTGCCGCGGGGCGGCCCGGTGCTGCATCTGCGGCGCGGCGCCGGCGCCTATATCTGCGGCGAGGAATCCTCACTGCTGGAAAGCATCGAAGGCAAGCGCGGCCTGCCGCGGCACAAGCCGCCTTATCCGTTCCAGGTCGGCCTGTTCGGATTGCCGACGCTGATCAACAACATCGAGACGCTGTGGTGGGTGCGCGACATCGTCGAGAAGGGCACGGAATGGTGGACCAGCCATGGCCGGAACGGCCGGCAAGGTCTGCGCAGCTTTTCGGTGTCAGGGCGGGTGAAGAGCACGGGCGTCAAGCTGGCACCCGCCGGCATCACGGTGCGCGAACTGATCGACGGATATTGCGGCGGCATGGCCGAAGGCCACAGCTTCTATGCCTATCTGCCCGGCGGCGCATCCGGCGGTATCCTGCCGGCATCGATGGGCGACATCCCGCTCGATTTCGGCACGCTGGAGAAGTATGGCTGCTTCATCGGCTCGGCCGCGGTGGTGATCCTGTCGCAGCACGACAGCGTGCGGGCGGCGGCGCTGAACCTGATGAAGTTCTTCGAGGACGAGAGCTGCGGCCAGTGCACGCCGTGCCGCGTTGGCACGCAGAAAGCCGCACTGCTGATGCAGCAGCCGGTCTGGGACAAGCCATTGCTCGACGAATTGAGCCAGGCGATGCGCGATGCCTCGATCTGCGGGCTCGGCCAGGCGGCTTCGAACCCGCTGACCTCGGTCATCAAATACTTTCCCGATGAATTCAAGGACGCCGCCGAATGACCACGATTACGTTCGAGCTCGACGGTATCAACGTCGAAGCCAAGGCAGGTGAAACCATCTGGCAGGTGGCGCAGCGGCAGGGCAAGGAAATCCCGCATCTGTGCTACTCGCCCGCGCCCGACTATCGCGCTGACGGCAATTGTCGCGCCTGCATGGTGGAGATCGAAGGCGAGCGCGTGCTGGCTGCCTCGTGCAAGCGTACGCCAAGCGTCGGCATGAAGGTGAAGACCGAGAGCGCGCGCGCGGTCGCGGCGCAGAAGATGGTGATGGAGCTTCTGGTCGCCGACCAGCCGGCCCGCGCCACCTCGCACGATCCCGACTCCAAGTTCTGGCACTGGGCGGAGAAGACCGGCGTTACCGAAAGCCGGTTTCCGTCCGTCGAGCGCTGGCAGGCCGATCCCAGCCATCCGGCGATGCGCGTCAATCTCGATGCCTGCATCCAATGCGGGCTGTGCGTGCGCGCCTGCCGTGAGGTCCAGGTCAACGACGTCATCGGCATGGCCTATCGCAATCACGGGTCGAAAGTCGTGTTCGATTTCGACGATCCGATGGGCGAATCAACTTGCGTCGCCTGCGGCGAATGCGTGCAGGCCTGTCCGACCGGCGCGCTGATGCCGGCGGTGATGCTCGACGAGAACCAGACCCGCGTCACCTATGCCGATCGCAAGGTCGACTCATTGTGCCCCTATTGCGGCGTCGGCTGTCAGGTCACCTATCAGGTCAAGGACGAGAAGGTGATCTATGCGGAAGGGCGCGACGGTCCGGCCAATCACAACCGGCTCTGCGTCAAGGGCCGCTTCGGCTTCGACTACATTCATCATCCGAACCGCCTGACCAAGCCGCTGGTGCGTCTGCCCGGCGTCAAGAAGGACGCCTACGACCAGGTCGACCCGGCCAATCCGTTCACGCATTTCCGCGAGGCGTCGTGGGAAGAGGCGCTCGACATCGCCGCCAAGGGTCTCGTCAAGATCCGCGACGAGAAGGGACCGAAGGCGCTGGCCGGCTTCGGTTCGGCCAAGGGCTCGAACGAGGAGGCCTATCTGTTCCAGAAGCTGGTGCGTACCGGCTTCGGCTCTAACAATGTCGATCACTGCACGAGGCTGTGCCACGCCTCCTCGGTGGCGGCGCTGTTCGAAGGCTTGAGCTCCGGCGCGGTGTCGGCGCCGTTCGCGGCGGCTGCGGACGCCGAGGTGATCTGGGTGATCGGTGCCAACCCAACCGTGAACCATCCGGTCGCCGCGACCTACATCAAGAACGCCGCCAAGCGCGGCGCCAAGCTCTACGTGATGGATCCGCGGCGCCAGACGCTGTCGCGCCATGCGACGGCGCATCTCGCTTTCAAGCCCGGCAGCGACGTCGCGATGCTGAACGCGATGATCCACACCATCATCACGGAAGGCCTGACCGACGAGCAGTACATTGCCGGCTACACCGAAGGTTATGACGAACTGAAGGCGAAGATCCAGGAGTTTACGCCGGAGAAGATGGCGCCGGTCTGCGGCATCCCAGCGGACACCTTGCGCGAAGTCGCGCGGGCCTATGCCAGCGCCAAATCGTCCATCATCTTCTGGGGCATGGGCATCAGCCAGCACGTGCACGGTACCGACAACGCGCGCTGCCTGATCGCGCTGGCGCTGATCACCGGCCAGGTCGGCCGCCCCGGCACCGGCCTGCATCCGCTGCGCGGCCAAAACAACGTGCAGGGCGCCTCCGATGCGGGCTTGATCCCGATGTTCCTGCCGGACTATCAGCCCGTCGGTCGCAACGACATGCGCGGCGCCTTCGAGAAGGTCTGGGGACAGGAGATCGATCCCGAGCGCGGGCTTACCGTGGTCGAGATCATGAA
>NZ_JBARGP010000565.1:0-1572 GCF_049798375.1 Bradyrhizobium sp. | reverse complement strand
TGCGGAGCAGGATGTCGGCTGGTTCGAGGAGCCGGTGTCATCAGACGATCTAGAGGGTTTGGCGCTGGTCCGCGCACAGCTGCCGGTCGGGATGGAAGTTGCGGCCGGCGAGTATGCCTACACGACGGACTATGTTCGCACCATGCTGCAGCACGGCGCGGTCGACGTGCAGCAGGCCGATGCAACCCGCTGCGGCGGCTATACGGGATTTCTGCAGGCCGCCGCGCTCTGCGATGCCTTTCATACCGATCTCTCCGGCCACTGTGCGCCTGCGCTGCATCTGCATGTCGCCTGCGCCGCGCCGCGCCTGCGTCACCTGGAATGGTTCCATGATCATGTGCGCATCGAGCACATGTTGTTCGACGGCGCGCCACGACCGCGCGATGGACAGATCGTGCCGGATCTCACCTGTGCCGGAAATGGGCTGGTGTTCAAGCATGCAGACGCCGCACGCTATGCGGTTGCGGGGGCGTCATGACCAAGCCGGACCAACGAGATCTGCTGGCGCTGGCGGGCCTCGCCGTATCGGGGTTCGCGCTCGCATCGGTGATGTCGGCGCGGATGCCGCAGCCACGTTCGCGGCGGGCGATCGCGTCGCGACACGATGGTCGCGGAACGCAGCAGACCGTGAACATCGCGCGTAAGCTCAACACCGCGGCCGGGACGCTTGCCGTCTCGGTGCTCGCCGATTCCGCCGTCGAGCACTATCGTGGCTCGTTCAAGAACAAGGCGATGTACACGCCGCTGCTGGTTTCGGCGCTGACGCTCGCGACAAGTCTGCACGGCACCGCCGATATGAGGGCGCTCGCGCACAAGGCGCGCGACGCGACCTATCTGCTGGCGGCGGCGACCGGGCTGGCCGGTACCGGCTTCCACGTCTACAATATCGGCAAGAAGGTCGGCGGCTTCTCCTGGCAGAACTTCTTCTATGGCGCTCCGGTCGGCGCGCCGATGGCCATTCTGCTGTCCGGGCTGCTTGGCTTCTGCTCCGAGCGCGTGCGGGAAACCAATCGACTCGGCCGGCCAAAAATTTTCCGGCTGCCCGCCGGGCGCACCATCGCCGCCGTAACCGGCGCCGGTCTGCTCGGCACCGCCGGTGAGGCGGGTCTGCTGCACTTCCGCGGCGCCTATCATAATCCGTTCATGGCAGTCCCGGTCACGCTGCCGCCGATCGGCGCCGCGCTGCTGCTGTCGGCTGCGGCCGGCCGGCGTGGGCGCATCCATCGCTTCACGCGCTGGTGGATGCGGCTGCTTGCCTTGATGGGTTTCGTCGGCGTCGGCTTCCATGCCTATGGCGTCTCGCGCAACATGGGCGGCTGGCGCAACTGGAGCCAGAACATTCTGAACGGGCCGCCGCTGCCGGCGCCGCCGAGCTTTGCGGGCCTTGCCCTTGCTGGCCTCGCCGGGCTCGGCCTGATGAGGGAGCATCCCGATGCATGATCCGCGGCGGCCTTCTGATAGTCCTGATCGCTATCCCGACTATAACGTTCTCGCCAAATGGTCCGGGCCGTCCTGGAACGAGAAGACGCGCGAGGTGATCAGCCGGCGGCTGGCGATCGGGCCGGAGCCGAG
>NZ_JBARGP010000564.1:0-1604 GCF_049798375.1 Bradyrhizobium sp. | reverse complement strand
GCTTCGCGGCCGGCGCGGCGGCAGGCGCCGGAGCTGAAGCCGGCTTCGGCGGCTCGGCTTGCGCGGGCTTCTCTTCTGCCTTCGGTGCCGGCTTGTTGTCCGCTTTGGCGGGCGCGGCGCTGCCGGCAGCCTTGACGTCCTCGCCGTCGGCGGCAAGCACCGCGATCACATCGTTGACGGCGACATCCTGCGTGCCCTCGGGCACCAGGATCTTGGCCAGCGTGCCCTCGTCGACAGCCTCAACCTCCATGGTCGCCTTGTCGGTTTCGATCTCGGCGATCACATCGCCCGACTTGATCTGATCGCCCTCCTTCTTCAGCCATTTGGCGAGGTTGCCCTTCTCCATCGTCGGAGACAGCGCGGGCATCAGGATGTTGATCGGCATGGTGACCTCACGAAGCTAATTTTGACGGGCTGTCTTCCTCATTGGGAGCCAACCGAATTCATTTGGGCACAGGGCGCGCCCGACCAAATCGGTCAATTGCAGCTGTCGCCCCGCAGATCCGCGCCCGACCCGGATACACCACGCTCAATGTCCCTTCTGCGAACGTGACGTGGTGGTGCCGGTGTCGGTGGGACGCGCGAGCTCGGCCTCGAACATCTCGACGATGCGCTGCAGAGCTTCCTCTTCGGAATAGTCGCTCTCGCGCGCATAGGCGCGGGCGGCGTGGCGGGCGACGTCGACCAGCAGCAGGCCCCAGACATCCGGCTCCTCGAAGGCGCGCTGGAACGCGATCGAGAGCCCGCCATCGAGCACGAAGGCACGCAACACCTCGGTGGCATCCTCGCGGCCGGCGACGTCGGGCGGCAGCGGCTGTTCCTTGGGACCCGCCATGGTCGTGTCCTCAGCCGTTACCGGTAGCAGACGGCTTTGGCGGCCTGCACCACCTCGGCGGCCGAGGGCAGCGCGAGCTTCTCGAGATTGGCCGCATAGGGCATCGGCACGTCCTTGCCCGAGACGCGCAGCACCGGCGCGTCGAGAAAATCGAAGGCGTGCTCCATGATGCGCGCGACGATCTCGGCGCCGACACCGCTCTGCGCCCAACCCTCTTCCACCGTCACCGCGCGGCCGGTCTTCTTCACCGACTCGACGATGGTCTCGGTGTCCATGGGCCGCAGCGTGCGCAGGTCGATCACCTCGGACTCGATGCCCTCCTTGGCGAGCTCCTCGGCGGCTTTCAGCGCATAGGTCATACCGTTCGACCAGGACACCAAAGTGACGTCCTTGCCGGAGCGCACGACGCGCGCCTTGCCGATCGGGATCACGTAGTCGTCGAGCTTCGGCACCTCGCCGGAGTGACCGTAGAGCACCTCATTCTCGAGGAAGATCACCGGGTTGGGATCGCGGATCGCGGCCTTCAAGAGGCCCTTGTAATCGGCGGCCGAGAACGGCGCGATCACCTTGAGGCCCGGGACGTGCGAGTACCAGGACGAGTAATCCTGGCTGTGCTGGGCGGCGACCCGCGCCGCCGCGCCATTCGGCCCGCGGAACACGATCGAGCAGCCCATCTGGCCGCCGGACATATAGAGCGTCTTGGCAGCCGAGTTGATGATCTGGTCCATCGCCTGCATGGCGAAGTTGAAGGTCATGAACTCGACGATCG
>NZ_JBARGP010000563.1:0-11441 GCF_049798375.1 Bradyrhizobium sp. | reverse complement strand
GGTCAGGACCGGCATCTGGCGCGTGCTCGATATCGCGAGCCATCTGGTGCTGCCGACGCTGACGCTCGGATTGATCTTTCTCGCGATTTATCTGCGCATCATGCGCGCCTCGATGCTGGAGGTGCTCAACCTGGACTTCGTCCGCACCGCGCGCGCCAAGGGGCTGGACGAGACCCGCATCGTGACGCGGCATGTGCTGCGCAACGCGCTGCTGCCGATGGTGACCTTGATCGGGCTGCAGGCCGGCACCATGCTGGGCGGCTCGGTCGTGGTCGAAACCGTATTCTCGCTCCCAGGTCTTGGCCGGCTCGCCTATGAATCCGTAGTGCAGCGCGACCTCAACACACTGCTCGGCATCGTCTTCGTCTCCGCGCTGCTGGTGATATCTGTCAATTTCATCACCGATCTGCTCTATGCGCGGCTCGACCCGCGCATCACGGCGGAGAGCTGACAGTGGATACCGTGAAGCGCTACTTCCGTAGTCCAGCCGCGGTGATCGGCCTGTTCCTGCTGCTGGTCGTGATCGCGATGGCGCTGAGCGCCAGCACGCTCTATCCGCGCGATCCCCTGGCGCTGGCCGGCCGGCCGCTGCTGTGGCCGTTCGCCAATCCGCGCTTTCCACTCGGCACCGACAATTCGGGGCGCGATATCGCCGCCCAGATCTTCTACGGCGCCCGGATTTCGCTCTTGATCGGCGGCGTCGCCACGCTGATCGCGGTGGCGATCGGCGTGCTGGTCGGCGCCATCGCCGGTTATTATGGCGGCTGGATCGACAACATCCTGATGCGTATCACCGAGGCGTTCCAGACCTTGCCGAACTTCGTGCTGCTGCTGGTGCTGGTCGCGGTGTTCGGCTCGACATTGACCACGGTGATCGTGGCGGTGGGCATCGTGTCGTGGCCGGCGCCGGCACGGCTGACACGCGCCGAATTCCTGTCGCTCCGCAATCGCGAATTCGTCCAGGCGGGCCGGATCCTCGGCATGCGTGACACGCAGCTGATCCTCGGCGAGATCCTCCCCAACGCGCTGCCGCCGATCATCGTCTATGCCAGCGTGGTGATGGCGGTCGCGATCCTGCTGGAAAGCGCGCTCGCCTTCCTGCGCCTGTCCGATGCCAATGTCGCCTCCTGGGGCAACCTCATCGGCCTCGGGCGCGACGTGCTGCGCGTGCAATGGTACGTCTCGGCCATCCCCGGCGTTGCAATCCTGCTGACGGTGCTCGCGGTGTCGCTGGTCGGCCAGGGTCTCAACGACGCCCTCAATCCGAGGCTGAAGCAGCGATGAGTGCCGATCCCCTCCTCGCCGTCGAAGGCCTCAGCGTGCGCCTGCCGAAGGGCGCCGACCGTGCCAACGCGCTGAGCAAGGTATCGCTGTCGATCGCGGCAAACGAGATCCTCTGCATCGTCGGCGAATCCGGCTCCGGCAAATCGATGCTGGCCAACGCCATCATGCGGCTGCTGCCCGAGAGCGTGACGATCGAGGGCGGCCGCATCCTGTTTGAGGACCGCGATCTCTGCATAATGTCGCCGGCCGAGATGCGCAAAGTCCGCGGCGCCGAGATCGCGATGATCTTCCAGGAGCCGATGACCGCGCTCAATCCGCTGCGCACGATCGGCGACCAAATCGGCGAGATGCTGGAGATCCATACCAAGTTCTCCAAGGCCGAGATCAAGGCGCGCGTGCAGGCGCTGCTGTCAGACGTGCACATTCCCGATCCGAAGGCCGCAGCGAGGGCCTATCCGCATGAGCTGTCAGGCGGCCAGCGTCAGCGCGCCATGATCGCGATGGCGCTCGCGCTCGATCCAAAGGTTTTGGTCGCCGACGAGCCGACCACCGCGCTCGATGTCACCACGCAAGCGCAGATCCTCAAGCTGATCCGCGAGCTGCAAACGCGGCGCGGGACGGCCGTGCTGTTCATCACTCATGATTTCGGCGTCGTCGCGGAGATCGCCGACCGCGTCGTGGTGATGCAGCATGGCGTCGTGGTCGAGCAAGGACCGGCCAAGGTCGTTCTCGGGCAGCCGCGGCATGCCTATACCAGGCAGCTCATCGCGGCCGTACCGCCGCTGCAAGCGCCGCCGCCGCGCACGCTTGCCGATGACATCATTCTGAAGCTGGACAAGGTCACCAAGACTTACCGCACCGGCGGTTTCCTCGGCCGCGGCGTGCGCGTCACGCATGCGGTGAAGGACGTGTCGCTGGCGCTGCCAAGGGGCGCGACGCTCGGCATTGTCGGCGAATCGGGCTCGGGCAAGTCGACGCTCGCCCGCTGCATCATCCGCCTGATCGATCCCGATGCAGGTGCGATCCGGCTCGAGGGACAAGATTGGACCAAGCTGTCGCGCACGGAGATGCGCCGGCAGACGCGGTGCATGCAGATGGTGTTCCAGGATCCGTTCGCTTCGCTCAATCCGCGCCGCAAGGCGGCAGATCTCGTTGCGCAGGGACCGATCGTGCATGGCACGCCCCGCGCGCAGGCGCTGGCCGAGGCGAGAGAACTGTTTTCGCTGGTCGGCCTCGATCCGTCGGCCGGTGACCGCTTCCCGCATGAGTTCTCAGGCGGGCAGCGTCAGCGCATCGGCCTTGCGCGAGCGCTGGCGCTGAAGCCAGCGGTGCTCGTGGCCGACGAACCCGTCTCCGCGCTCGACGTCTCTGTGCAGGCGCAGGTGCTAAAGCTGCTCACGGGCCTGCGCGAACGGCTCGGGCTCTCGATCGTCTTCATCACCCATGATCTGCGCGTGGCGGCGCAGATCTGCGATCTCGTTGCCGTCATGCAGGACGGCGCTGTGGTCGAGCATGGCTTGACCCATGAGGTGTTCGGCCGGCCGCAACACCCCTATACGCGCGCGCTCATCGACGCCATTCCCGGCGGCGAGTTCGCAAGGGCGCGCGGTTCCGTTACGTCGCCTTGATAAAAAACGCCGTCATGCCCCGGCTTGACCGGGGCATCCAGTAGGCCGCAGCCTGTCATATGAACATCACGAGCGATGGAATACTGGATCACCCGCCTTCGCGGGCGACGACAGAAAGTTATGATACCTCCCGCGCGTCGCGCTGGCGATAGAGCAACAGCATCAGCGGCGCGAGCTTGCGCAGCAACGCGTGCGCCGGAATCGTGACGGGCTCGGAGAATGGCAGCGCCAGCTCGTTCTCCGGGACCCCGCGCACGGCCTTTGCGAGCTCAGCACCGAGCGGCATGGTCAGCGCGACGGCGCGGCCGTTGCAGCCGGTCCAACCATAGGCATCGGGCCCAAGCTTGTGGATGCGCGGCATGTAGTCCGTGGTCATACCGACATAGCCGTTCCAGACGTAGTCGAAGCTGACCTCGCCGATCTGCGGCCATAATCGCTGCAGCCGCTCGGCGACGCGCGCCTTCAGCCGCTCCGCCTTGTTGCCGGGACCGATCACCGCACCGCCCGTGACCAGACGATTGCGCGCGTCGTAGCGGGCGAAATAGAGCTCGCCATGGGTATCCGACATCGCCTGGCGCGCCGGGATGATGGATTTACGCACGTTGTCCGATAGCGGCTGCGTCGCCATCTGCCACGACAGCACCGGCATCACCTCATGCGCGATGTCGGGTGCGAGCGCCTTGGAGAACTCGCCGCTATAGGCATTGCTCGCCAGCACCAGCGCGCGAGCCGAAAGCTCACCTTTTTCTGTTCGCACCACCCAGCGATCGCCGCGGCGCTCGAAATCGATCACCGGCGAGCGCGCATAGATGCGCGCGCCGAGGCCGAGCACCGTGCGCGCAAGGCCGCGCGCCAGCGCCAGTGGATTGATGTGGCCGCCCGTCTTGTTCCAGAAGCCGCCATACCAGGCGTTGGAGCCCAGCATATCCCTGACCTGCTCGCGCGACAGCAGCTCCACATCAGCACCGAATGTCGACCACTGCTTGAAGCGCCGCTCGGCAATCTTGATGCGTCCCGGCGAATGCACCGGCTGCACCCAGCCCGCCTGCTCCTGCTCGGCCTCGATGCCGTAGCGCCTGACCGTGTCGAACAAGGCTGCGGCACTGTCGCGCAGCACCGCGACAAAGCGTTCGCCCGCGGCACCGTGACGCGCGACGATGTCGTCGGGATCAGGACGCGACAAGGTCGGAATCACCTGGCCGTTGTTGCGGCCCGAGGCGCCCCAGCCCGGCTCGATCGCCTCCACGATCGCGACGTCGACGCCCGCCTCGCGAAGATGCAGCGCCGTCGACAGCCCGGTAAAGCCGGCGCCGATCACCACGACATCGGCATGTGCGCTGCCCTCGAGAGTGGGACAATCAGGCCCCGGCGGCGTCTGCGCGGCCCACAACGATTGCGGCCATTGAACGTTGCCTGGAATATTGCTTGTCGTCGTTGCCATCTGCATCAGAACTTTCTTATCCGTGCGATCTCTGCGGGAGATCATTCTCGCCTTGCGCCATCGGCATGGCCGCGGCGGTTGCGAGGCATGGATCGATTGGGCATAGTCCGGCCGCTAATATGCCAAGTTCGGTGCAAGGAGACAAACGCGTGGCCCTGAAGAATGTCATCGGTATTGATCACGCCGTGGTCGTGGTGAAGGAGCTCGATGCGGCGGCCGAGACCTGGAAGCGGCTCGGCTTCACGCTGTCCCCGCGCGGCACTCACAGCGCGAAAATGGGTTCCGGCAATTACACCATCATGCTCGATCCGGATTACATCGAACTGCTCGGCGTGCTGGCGGAGACCGACCACAATGCACCGACCCGTGCTTTCCTCGCCAAGCGTGGCGAAGGCATCGAGCGCATCGCCTTCACAGCGATCGATTCCGCTGCCGGTGCCGAGGAGATCCGCGCGCGCGGCTTCGAGCCGATCGGCCCGACCGATTTCGAACGTCCGGTAACGATGCCGGACGGCAGCCTGTCGGCAGCCAAGTTTCGCGTCTTCCAATGGCCCGTCACGGAAGCGCCGGGGGGCCTGCGAATCTTCGCCTGCCAGCACAAGACCCGCGAGACGGTGTGGATTCCCGAACTGATGCGACACGCCAACGCCGCCGCGCGTCTCAGGCAGGCGCTGATCGTGACGCCTGAGCCAGCGCAGGACGCGGCCCATCTCACCCGCATGATCGACCGCGAAGGACAGCGTGAACCCGATGGCGCCGTCACCGTGACGTCCGGCGGCGACCGCGCCGGTTTCGTGTTCCTGACCCGGGACCAACTCGCCGGCCGTTATCCCGGCGTGTCGCTCGATGGTCTGGCGGAGCGCGGCGGGATCGGCCTCGTCATCGCCTCGCACGACCTTGCGGCGACCGAGAAGGCGCTGGGACCGGCAGGCACGCGCAGCGGTGCCAATATCGTCGTGCCGCCGGCGTCCGCCACCGGCACCCTACTCGCCTTCGTCGCATCCTGAAGACCCGTGTAGCGGCCGCATCACATGCGGCCGCGCGGATTACGCGGTCATCCGCGCTTCGGCCGGCTGCAGCATGGCCGGCCGGCCGCGCTGGCTGTCGAGCCAGTCGGCCAGGCGTCCCATCAGATTGCCGCCCTGCTCCGACGGCTGCCCCGATGATACGAACGGATCGCAATGGCAACGCGCACCGGCGGCGCGCGCAATCTTCGCCACGGCGTCGGTCATCGCAGGTGCGCCGCAGGTATAGACCACGTCATCCGGCGTCAGTTCCGGCAGGTGCTCGGTCGGCCGCCCGCTGCGGATTGCCGGCGATACGTTCTGCGGCTCGGATACGATAGGAATGATCTTGACGTTCGGGAACAGCGCCAGCCGACACAGCGCCTGATGCATGTAGAACGACTGCAGGCTGCGTGCGGTGACGATGAACACCATCTCGCGCTTTGGGTTCTCGGTGATGGCGGCCACCGCGATCGACCACATCGGCGCAAAGCCGGTGCCGCTCGCGACCAGCACGGTGCGTCCGCGATGCTTGGGCCGAAAGAAGGCAGTGCCGAGCGGCCCGATCACCTTGACCTTGTGGCCGGGCTTGATATCGCGTCCGAGTGCTGAGGACACCAGCCCGTCCTTGAGCTTGCGGATGTGCAGGTAGAGCAGGTGATCGTCCGGTGCGCCGACCATCGGATAGGTCGGGCTGTAGCAGCGCGCGGGGAAGCCGCGAAATTGCACCTTGATGTACTGGCCGGGGAAATATTTCAGCGGCTGTGGCAGATCGAGCGAGACGCCGACCACGTCGGGCGCCAAGCGCACGAGGTCACCGACCTCGGCCTGCATCGTCACTGTCTCCGGCGTCGGCTCGATCACGATCTTCAGATCGGAGACGACACGCGCCTGGCAGGCATGCGCCATGTCGCCTTCGGTACCGCCGAACAGCTTGCCGTCGACGACACGCACCTTGCACGAGCCGCAGATGCCGCTGCGGCAATCATGAGGTAATTCGACGCCATTGGTGATCGCACTGTCGAGCAGGAGATCGCCGCAGTTGGCGTAAAAGGTTTCCTTGTTCAAGGTGACCTTGCAAATCTTCGCCATCATTCCACCTCAAGTCGGATTGGCCGGACGTGCCTTGTATGCCGGATCTGGCTGTGATCGAACGCTGACACGCGCATGTAGACCCCGCTCTTCAGCGGAATATCGTATTTGCTGCCGGTATCGAGCTTGCGCGCGACCTCCAACGCCCAACGCCCGGATGCCCAGCGCGCCGCGCAACGCACATCCGCGCGGTCGCCCGAATAGTCGCCGGAGAGTACGACACCGGGCAGCACCGTGCCGACCGGAATGCGGGCATCCGCCTCCGCCGAATACGGCACCGAATCGGCCTCCATCAGGAACCAGCGCGCGTTTTCGCTCTCGCCCATGTTGGGATCGAGACTGATATCGCCCATAGCAGCCGTCATCGCCGCCACATCCTTCGGCAGCCGCAGCGGTCGCACGCCGCGATTGCCGAGCTTCATCGCCTCGGTGTCGAGCACGAAGTTGTCCTTATAGTTGGCATTGCCGGGATCAGGCGCGAAGCCGCCCCGGTAGGGCACGGTGTTACTCACCTGCTCCGGCGTCGGCTCCGCCGGCGGACCGAAGTGGTCGTCGTCGAGCCAGCCGGTCGGGCCGCCGTTGGTCGCCTTCCACTGCCAGACGTCGGCATAGACGTCCGTCCCGGGCGTGTAGTGGATGCCGCGGCCGGACATCGTCGCCGGCTTGTCGGACATCGGCCGCGGGCTCGCATGGAAGGTGCGGTCGCCGGCGAGCGTGACGTCGAGCGTGGTGAACAGCACCGAGAACTTGTCCTCGTTGTAGTCGTGCTCGTCGCCGACCTCGTAGCCATTATGCAGCAGGTACCAGCCGTCGGCCTTCTTCACCATCGGCAGCTGCTTCAGCGAGCGGGTCGGATCATCCCAGGTGAACAGGAAATACGCCCAGGTGCCGTCATGCACCGCGCGGATTTCGACGCGCGATTCGCCGGTGCCATCAAAATTGCCACCCTGATTGGTCATGACCTCGTGCGGTGCAACCGTGCGCCAGATGTGATCGGACGTGTCGCCATCCAGCGTCGGCGTGTCGGCCGAGGCGATGCGATGGATCGTCAGCGAATCTTCTGCAAAATAGTCCGCAGCGACGACCGCCGATCCTGCCGTGATCGCGACCGCGATGGCGACGACGAACGGATTGGACTGGAAGGTCGCATTGCGACGTCGTGAATTGGTTTTGCCCGGGCCACGCCGACCGCCGCCGGATCCCTGTGGCTCGCCGCGCGTGCGGATGCCGTCAGGCCGCTTCATGGCCGGGCTTGCCGTGGGCGCGGATGGCGGCGCCGCCCGCACCGGCACCTCGCTCTCCTCCAACCGCTCGGTCTGCGCGACCAGCATGGTGAGCAACTCGACCGCGTCGAGCTTCGGCGGCGGCGGCGGCAATGCCGACGGCCTGATCACGCGAAACAGCTGCGACGTGCCGCCGATGCTGTAGTGCGTCAACACATGCAAGAGGATGAACACCGGCACGATCCAGGTCGCGTACCAATGGATCTGCATCGTGAGATGCCCGGACTCGACGCCGAAGAACAGCAGCCCGCCGCTCACGATCAGGGCAAGCATCGCGAGAAACAACAACCAGTGCAGGAGGATGCTGATCGATCCTTTGCGGGCCTGCGGCCGACCGAACAGGCCGCGCAGCCTGATCTTGTCCATCGCCACGCGCCGGCTCAATCCGGAGCGCATCACATAGATCGTGTAGGCCACGGCGACGCCGACCAGCACGATCGCCGCCGGCATGTGCCAGGTCCAGACGTGGGCCCGCGGCAACACCCAGTCGATCTTATTGAGCCATTCGTGATCGGGCGCTTCCGTCGCGATCCGCAAGCCAGTAATGAAGGCAACGATTGTGGCGCCGGCCAGCAGCCAGTGCAGGATGATCGTTCCATAGTCGGTCCGACGAATTCTCACGCACGCACCTCCGCTTCGCAGAGCATGCGGTCAATGGCACCGAACCGGCGCACGACGATGTTGGAGTGATCGGCTGATATGCATGAGCGCGCGCAGCGGCGGTTCTGATCTAAGCATGCATCGGGCCGCGCGATCATCCGCCAGATGTTGGTCTTGGTACGCAACTTGTCATTCCCCCAGATGCCTTTCACGGCAATCGAGAATACCTCTCCGACGCCGCGACCGATGCCGTCGCGACGCGTTGGACGGCTCATCACCCCACCGTCTCGTGCCGGTACGCATGACCGGCCTTAAGCTCCGCAATCACTCCGCTGCTCGTACGACGGAGCAGATGACGAAAGCGCGATCACCCACCTTGATCGGCGTCAGCGAGAATTAGCCCTGCACATTCCGGGTGGTATCTCGATCATGATGTCGAGATCCCTGCGTGCGGATGCATATCCTGTCGCCATTGATCGTCCCTGCTACTGTCCTCTGTCATCGAGAACTTGAGATTGAGCGGCGCAGCCGTTGCGCTGCAGAGAGATTTATGGGGCTTCGTGGCGTCAATCGGCCCGCACCGCGACCAATGCGCACTGAAGCAAGGTGATAGCCGGACTAATCTGTGACAAATGTAACGATGCTGCGCGCAGCGCGGCGACTAAGTATCAGCATCTTCAATGAAAATTTGCGCAGCCACAATTTTGCGAAAGGCTCGGAATAATTTTTTGCACTGCGTGTCCGCACGCGGGAGATGATGTTTGTGGCCGTCTCAAGTTTTTTGCGGAATTTGGCCAGCGTCCAATTGTCGCCGGAAATTCGTCGGCATCAGCCGTCAAGAGAGGTGTTCAATCACGACAACCGGCCGCTGAGGAGGCGCAACGACATGAGTGTCGCCCAAGATCATCCGCGGACGACAGTTGCCGCTGGCCTTGCAGACTTTCTCGGCAATGGAGACGATCCGGTGACGCGGGGCTTGCGGCAGGCTGCGCGCCGAATCGCCGGCATCGGCATCTTCAGCGGCGCCATCAACATCCTGATGCTCTCGGGCTCGGTCTATATGATGCAGGTCTATGACCGGGTCATCCCGAGCCGCAACCTGGCGACGTTGGCCGGCCTGTCGCTGATGATTCTGCTCGCCTATGTCATGCAGGGCTATTTCGACGCGCTGCGCGCGCGCATGCTGTGCCGGGTCGCCACCGTGTTCGATGCAAGCCTGCAGGAGCCGATCCATCATGCGCTGGCGATGCTGCCGCTGCGCGGCACCCGGCCGATGCTGATGCAGCAGCCGCTGCGCGATCTCGACCAGCTGCGTGCCTTCATGTCGAGCATGGGTCCGACCGCTTTCCTCGACATGCCGTGGATCCCGATCTTCCTGATCGGCCTGTTTCTGTTTCATCCGCTGATCGGCTTGACCGCGGTCGCCGGCACGGCCGCCATCATCTCGATGACGCTGATGACGGAACGGCTGTCGCGTCGCGCCGCCAAATCCGCATCGGACACGAGTGCGGCACGCCAGGTGCTGGCCGACGCCACCCAGCGCAATGCCGAAGTGCTGCATGCGCTCGGCATGACCGACCGATTCGCCGCGCGCTGGACCGAGGTCAACGAGCGCTACCTGAAGGACAACATCCGCGCCTCCGACGTGTACGCCAACCTCGGCTCGGCGGCGAAGGTGCTGCGCTTCATCCTGCAGTCCGGGATGCTCGGCATCGGCGCCGCGCTCGTGGTGTCCGAGCAGGCCTCGGGCGGCGTCATGATGGCATCGTCGATCCTGATGGGCCGTGCGCTCGCACCGGTCGAGGTTGCGCTCGGCACCTGGAAGCAGCTGGTCGCGGCGCGCCAGGGCATCGTCCGCCTGCGCGAGACTTGCAAGGCCACCGCCAAGCCGCCGGTCCCGGCGGTGTCGCTGCCGCGGCCGTCCCGTGAACTGGTGGTGCAGGAGCTGGCCGTCGGCGCGCCCGGCAACGAGCGCCCGATCGTGTCCAACATCTCGTTCACGATCAAAGCCGGGACGGGCCTCGCTTTGCTCGGTGCCAGCGCCTCGGGCAAGACGTCGCTCTCCAAAGCGCTGGTCGGGATCTGGCCGGCGCAGCACGGCGTGGTCCGGCTCGATGGCGCAGCGCTCGACCAATGGAGCAACACGGATCTCGGCCGCCACATCGGCTACCTGCCGCAGGACGTCGCGTTGATCGACGGCACGGTGGCAGAGAACATCTGCCGTTTCGACCGCAATGCGGACTCGGAAGCGATCCTGAAGGCGGCGCGGATCGCCGGCGTCCATGACATCATCCTGCGTCTCCCCGAGGGCTATGCCACGCGGATCGGCCAAGGCGGCATGTCGCTCTCCGCAGGTCAGCGGCAGCGCATCGGGCTTGCCCGCGCCGTGTTCGGCGATCCCTTCCTGATCGTGCTCGACGAGCCGAATGCCAACCTGGACGCGGATGGCGAGAACGCGCTGAGCCGCGCGATCCAGATCATGCGGCAGATGAAGAGCATCGTGATCGTGATCTCACACCGGCCGAGCGCGCTGGCCGCGCTCGACATGGCCATGGTGCTCTATGAGGGCAAGGCGATCGCGTTCGGCTCCTGTCAGGAGATCTTCGCGCGCGTGTCCGGCGGCAAGCCCGGCCAGGCCGCGCCCGCGGTCGGAAAAGTCCCGCCCGCCGTCACCAGAGCAGCACCGGTCGCCACCAACGCGGCGCCAGCTGTTGCCAGGGCTGCGCCGCAGCAGCAGCAGATTCGGGCAGCGCCGGCGCCGGCCACGCGGCCGGTCCGCCGTGCCGCTCCCGCTGCGGAGAATGCCTGATCATGAAGCACGTCAACGACCTCAGGCCGTTCGATGACGACGATTTCACGCCGCCTCCGAGCCGTCACGTCGGCCCGCAGGGCGACGCCCTAATCCTCGAATTGCAGCGGCTGCAACGCGCCTTCGAGGATGACAACGAATTCGACCGCACTGGCGCAAGGCAGGGCCGCCGTTCGCCGGCCGGCCGCAAAGCGTCGCAGAAGGCCGCGAAGAAGAGCAAGAAAAGCAAGGTAAGCCGGGCGTTCGACGGCTGGCTCCAGCAGTTCGGCTTTCGCTCCAGCCCTGCCCCGCAGCCACAGC
>NZ_JBARGP010000562.1:0-2332 GCF_049798375.1 Bradyrhizobium sp. | reverse complement strand
ACCGGTGAGTCTGCCGCAGGCCGAGGACGACACCGCGATGCGGCTGGTCGATCTCTACACGCATCGTGACCCGGCGCTGTCCGCCGCGCTCTCGCAAGGGCTGCAGCTCGAGAAAGTCGCGCTCGGCGACGACATGAAGCGCAAGCCCGGCGGCAATGCCGCGGCCACGATGCGGCAGGTCGCGCGTGGCGCCGCCAAGCTGATGGCCGCCGATGACGGGCCGCGCATCGCGGCGCTGGCGTTCGATGGCTGGGACACCCATGCCAACGAAGGTGGTCCGGTCGGTCGACTGGCGATGCTGCTGTCGGGGCTCGACGGCGCGCTGGCCGAGTTCGAAAGCGGCCTCGGCACGCATTGGCGCGACACGGCCATCGTGGTTGCGACCGAGTTCGGACGCACCGCGCGCATCAACGGCACCGAAGGCACCGATCACGGCACCGGCACCATCGCGCTGCTGGCCGGTGGCGCGGTGAAGGGCGGCCGCGTGATCACGGATTGGCCGTCGCTGAAGGCGGCGAGCCTGTATCAGAATCGTGATCTCGCGGCGACGACCGATCTGCGCGCCGTGATCAAGGGCGTGCTGGCGGATCATCTGGGCTTAAGCGAACGCGTGCTGGCGCTATCAGTATTTCCTGACAGCGCGGCGGTGAAGCCGATGAAGGGACTGATCGGATAGGGCGGCGGCACGATATCTCCCGGCTGCTTTACTCAGGAGAGGCCGGGCCGCGCATGATCCAGGATTTTCTGCTAGGGAAGGGGCGAGGCAGTCAATCTCGTGCAGGAGACCCGCATGTATATCGCCATGAATCGCTTTCACATCGCCAAGGGCTCGGAGGCCGACTTCGAGCAGGTCTGGCTGTCGCGCGACTCGCATCTCGATAAGGTGCCCGGCTTCATCGAGTTTCATCTGTTGAAAGGGCCGGAGGCGGAGGATCACACGCTCTATGCCTCGCACACGATCTGGGCCAACTACGCGGCCTTCGAGGCCTGGACCAAGTCGGATGCATTCCGCGCCGCGCATCACCGCGCCGGCGAGAGCAAGGTGCACTATCTCGGCCACCCGCAGTTCGAGGGCTTCGAGGTACGCCAGACGGTGAAGAAGTAGGCCATTGGAGGAGCGTAGGATGGGTGGAGCGCAGCGATACCCATCGCTTCTATCAAATTGTGCGGTTGAGTGATGGGTATCGCTGCGCTCCACCCATCCTACGGCACTCACAACTTACACCACTTGTGCGTCTGCCCCCACCCCAACCCTCTCCCCGTGAAGAACGGGGAGAGGGAGCGCACCGTTCGCTCGGCCAACATGGCAAGCCAATCGCAGCAAGCTACCCCAGCGTAATCTGATCGATCTCCGCCATCTCCTCGGCGCTCAGATTCCACGCGATCGCCTTGACGTTCTGCTTGATCTGCGCCGGCCCCGTGGCACCGGCGGTTGCGGGCGCTGCGCGAGCCAGGAGAAGGCGAGCTCCCGCTTGTACTTGCCGGTGAGAAGGCTGGATCAGCGGCGCGCATCCTGTCCTGCGCGCCGTCGGCGGCAAGGTGCGGGCCTGGCTTCTGCCACGCAGATGGAACGCTCCGACAAAAAAATGCGGCCCCGGTCAGATGCGGCAACTGACGGGACCGCTATACGCATGATCGGTGACGGGGGGCCACATCAAGCGCAGGTACAACCTAGCCTTGTCATGTAACGCGGTCGTGACAGATGCTTGTCATTTTGGCCGTTGCGCCGCGACCGCGGGCTCACATCGGCCGGCGATAGACGATGAAGCCAGACTTGTCGGCGAGCTTGTCGTAGAGCGCCTGCGCGGTCGTGTTGGTCTCGTGTGTCAGCCAGTAGACGCGCGGCGAGCCGGCGCGCCGGGCCGCGTCATAGACCGCCTCGATCAGCGCGCGGCCCACGCCCTTGCCGCGCGCCGCCTCCGTCGTGAAGAGATCGTTGAGGTAGCACAGCGGCGCGATCGCGGTCGTGGTGCGGTGATAGAGGTAGTGCGCAAGCCCGAGCAACTCGCCATTGCTCTCGGCGACCAGCGCATGCACCGGCTCATAAGCATCGAAGAAGCGCGACCACGTCATGGCCGTGACGGCCTCGGGCAGCGCGGTCGGGCCGGAGCGGCCGTAGAACGCATTGTAGCCATCCCACAGCGGCAGCCAACGTTCGTAATCCCTAGGGGTTACGGCGCGAATGGTCAGGTCGGTGGGCATGTCGGCTCATCCCTCGTCGGATCGATGAATGAGCTTCGATACGCGGCGGCGCCTGCGAGATCAATCCGGCACGGAGGTCTTCGGCCGGGCGGCCTCGACGAGTGCACGCGCACTGCGGGACTATTGATGA
>NZ_JBARGP010000561.1:0-13097 GCF_049798375.1 Bradyrhizobium sp. | reverse complement strand
GTTCAGGATTTCGGCGAGCGGGATCAGGATCACCGCGCCAATGACCGGCCCCCATACGGTGCCGACGCCGCCGAACATCGCAACCGTGAGCGCCTGCGCGGACACCAGCATTCCAAACACCGATTGCGGTGTTACGACCAGCAGAACCTGAGCGTAGAACGCGCCGATGGCGGCTGCAATCGCACCGCTCAGCGTGATCGCGCGCAGCTTCCAGATCAACGTATCGATGCCGGCGGCTTCTGCGGCCGCTTCGTTCTGCTTGATCGCGAGCAGCGCCATGCCGAAACGGGAGCGCTCGATGATCTGCGTCAGTACGATGATGGCAAACAGGATCGCAAGCGCCAGCAACGTATAGAGGCGGGGATCGGCGAACTGCATATAGGCGATCGTCGCATCGCGCTTGATCGGAAGCGTCACCTCCTGGAAACCGAGCCACTCGAACACGTAGAGAATGGCGAGCGGGTAGGCGAGCATCGCCAACGCGAAGTAGTGACCCTGCAGGCGAAAGGTGGGGAATCCGATCAGCAGCCCGGCAATGCCGCCGAGCATTGCGGCGACCGGAATCAGCAGCCACGGGGAGAGATCAAAATAGATCTGGCCGAGCGCGGTCGCATAGGCGCCGATCCCGAAGAAGGCTGCGTGGCCGAATGAGATCAGCCCGGTGTAACCGCTCAGCAGGTTCCATGACAATCCGAATACCGCCCAGACCGGCACGAGCGTCAGGATGAGCTGGTAATAGGAGTTGGTAACGCTGAGCGAGACCACTGCATAGGCGATCGTGAAGAGCAGGGGAGGAAGCAGGGAACGCATCCGGAGCATGATCATGTCCTCTCCACCATGCGCCCGAAGAAGCCTTGCGGACGGAAGAAGATGATGAGGAGGAAGACCACGAAGATGGCCGCGTTTTGCAGCTGCGTCGGCAGAATCAGCGTCGACATCTGCTGCACGAGACCGATCGTCATGCCGCCCCAGAAGGCGCCGATAATGCTACCCATGCCGCCGAGCACGACGCCGGCATACATGACGATCACATATTCGAGCCCGACGAAGGGGTGAAATGGATAATTAGTGGCGAGCAGGCCGCCGGCAATCGCCGTGATGCCGCAGCCAAGCGCGAACGCGGTACGGTGCGCGCGATCGACATCGATGCCCATGTAGGTCGCGGCCGTCGGATTGTCGGCAGCGGCACGCAACGACTTGCCGATCCGCGTCCGCGTGATCAACAGCGAGAGCAGAACCATGATCGCCAGCGACATCACCGCATCGATGCTGCGCGCCTTGTTGAGAAAGATGCTCATGTCGAACAAGGGACCAAGTTCCCAGGCCGAGCTCGACAACGGCGTGCGGATCGAGGCCAGGACCGATCCAAAGATGATCAGGCCGCCGTTCTGAAGGATCAGAGCGATCCCGAGCGTGAGAATGAGCTGCGCGTAATGGCCTTCGCCCTCGAGCGATGCGGTGCGGGTGCCCGAAACACGCGAAATCAAAGCCAGATGGACGATGTAGCCGAACAGGGCAAGTGCAGGTCCGGCCAGCAGGATCGCAACGAACGGTCCCACCGTGTTGCCGAAGACGGCCTGGATGCCGGCGGCGGTGAAGAGATAGAAGGCGACATACATGCCGAGCATCATGAAGTCGCCGTGGGCGAAGTTGATCACCCGCATGACGCCGAAGATGAGGCCGAGACCGACGCACATCAATCCGTAGATGGCGCCGATCAGAAGGCCGGCGGCGAGGGCCTGCAGAAAGCCTTCCATCAGCGCCATCCCGACGCGGGGTGCCGGCCAGTCTGTCGGCGAATTTTCTCCGGTGGTGCCGTCAGGCTGATCTCCCGGTCGACCATGTTTCCCCCGTACTCTCTTATGTTTCAAGATGCCGATCGCAAAGCCCGCTCCGACGTGTCTAACCGGCACTGAGCTGCGATGATGCGGGCATCGCCAAGCTGCTCGCAGCCGTCGATCAGTTGCTCGAGCAGATACGCGCGCTCGCCCCCAATGATGCGGCCGGCGGCAGCTCGAAAGCGTGTGCGAATATCTGCAGGCGATGCGGCGATGACGTCGGCCAAAGAATGCCGAAGCATCCGTCCGTCACGCAGGTGCACCGACACTTCCGCGCCCTGCTTGCCCGGGAAGGCGGCGGTGAAGCCGGCATCTGCCTCGAGCTCGGTGACCGAAACCAGACGCAGGATTGCGGCATCATCAAGCCGGGCGTAGTTCTCTTCCCTGATCTCGCCCCGCGCCAGCGTCACCGCGACGCTGAACGGAATGCTCATCTTGGCCTGGAGCGCGTTACGATAGGGGCCTTTGGCGTCGCAGCCAGGATAACGAACTGCGGCCTCAGGCGCACGAATGATGATCCGATCGATCTCGCCCGCGTCTGTGAGTTCGTGCGAGATACGAAGCGCCGCTTGCGCCGAGGTCTGCGCGAAATTGCAGGCCGGGACCGGCTTGTTGTAGACGGCCATGATCTCGCTCTCGCCGTCAGAGAAGAGCGTGATGGCGTCAGGCGCGGCTTGACGCCGATAAGCGGCGAACAGGCCCGCTTCGCCTTCGAGGATGGTCTCCGAGCCAAACGCGCCGGCCGCGGCAAGGCCAACCGCCTTGATCGCATTGCTGGCCGCGAACCCTGGATGAAAATACATGTCCGAGCCGCCGGCGTGCGGCCACTCATTGAGGCCGCTGGAGGTGTTCGCCGCGATGGCGACCGCGCTGGTCGCTGCGTCCTCGGAGAGGCGGAGAGCGTAACTTCCGGCGAGCGCGGCGCCCAACGGCGCCACCAGCCCGGTCGGGCGGTACAGGCGCGCGAGCTCGGAGGTCAGGAGCGCGCGGCCGATCCGGGCGCCGGTCTCGTAGCCGATGATGGCGGCCGCCAGCAGCCTGGTTCCGTGCATCGGGACCTGCTCCGACAGGGCGAGCAGGGTCGGCCAGATCACGACGCCATGGTGCGCGATGCTGGCCGCATGCATGTCTTCACGCACCAGGCCGTGACCCATCACGGCATTGGCGAAGGCGGCGTCGGCCGGCGAGGAGAGCCGCGAGGTGCCGATGATCGTCGCACTGCCGCCGGGCTGTGTGATCGCAATCGCCTGCCGGCTCCACGGATGATCGCCCGCCTCAAAGGCGCATGACAGAAAATCAAGCAGGCAGATCCTGGCCTTGGCGATCACGTCGAGCCCGAAATCCCTGAACTCAAGCGCAAGCCCGCTCCGTGCCATCCGGCGTGTGAGCGAGACCTTGCTGGATCCGATCGGGCCTATCGTCATCGCATTCGATGCTCCCTGATGGACTGCGTCGTCAGCCGCGCATCTGCACTCCGGCCCATTCCTCGACGACCTTGGCGATCGAGGTGAAATCGGAAGCCGCGCCGTACTTCGCGTTGGTGATCGCGAGCATCTGCCGCACCACTGCACCACAGACCATCGGCACGCCCATCGCCTCAGCCTCGTCCACACACAACCGGACATCCTTATACGAAAGACCGGTCGCGAAGCCGAAGTCGAAGGTGCCGGGCAGCACCGCGCGCGGGAATTTATCTTCCGACGCGCTGTTGCGGCCGCTGCTGGCGTTGATGATGTCGATCAGCACCTTGGCGTTCACGCCGCCCTTCACACCCATCGCGACCGCCTCCGACGTGATTACCAGGGCTGCTGCCGCCATCAGATTGTTGGCGAGCTTGGCGGTCTGCGCCACGCCGGGTTGGTCACCGGTATAGAACAGCTTGCCGAAGTTTTTCAGGATTGGCTGCACGGTCTCGTAGGTTGCCTGCGGGCAGGACACCATCACGGCCAAGGTGCCGTTCACGGCGCCCTTGATACCGCCGCTCACGGGCGCATCGACCAGCGTCATGCCCTTTTCTTTGAGGCCTTCCGCGACGATCTTCGCCGCGCCAGGTCCCGTGGTTGACAGATCGATGACGATCTTCGCGCGGCTGCCATTTTTGATGCCGTCCGCTCCGAGTGCGACCGCCTTCACGATATCAGGCGTGGGCAGGCTGGCCAGCACGATGTCGGCCCGGGAAGCCACATCCGCAGATGAGCTGGCCATTTGTGCGCCGCGCTTGATGAGCGATTGAGCCGCCTCGGCTTGCGCGTCATAGACGACGAGCGAATAGCCCGCGTCCATCAATCGTCCTGCCATCGGACCGCCCATCCGGCCCGTGCCGATTACGCCGAGTGTCTCTCCCGCCATCGTTCGCTCCCTGTCGGGCGATCCCGTGATGGGATGCGCCTTACTCGTCTCTATCGGACGATCTTTGCGATCGGTCGGCATGATCGATGCCGCTGTCGTAGCCGCGCCCTTCGCGCCAGCTGGGGAATTGTTATGATTGTCAGACAAACTGTCAAGCATAACATTTTTTGATCGACAGTTTGTCGCGGATCGGCATAATGTCCGCGAAAACGAGGAAGGCGCTCTGCGTGCCGGAAGATCAAGCTTGCAGTGTGAGCAGGACGCTCGCCGATTTCGTCGCTGCCTCGTCATGGGTCGACGTGCAGGCTCAAAGCCGCGAGGCCAAGCGATCGATCCTCAATTTCTTTGCGACCGCGCTCGGCTCCGCGTGCGATCCGATAGTTACCGCCGCGTTGCGGGCCTTGTCGCCGTTCAGTGGCGCTGCGACCGCGACCGTCATCGGACATTCGGAGCGGCGGGATGCGCTGTGCGCGTCGTTCCTCAATGCGGTCTCGGCGAACTTGCTCGACTTCGACGATACGCATCCCGAGACGATCATTCATCCCACCGCACCGGTCCTCGCTCCCGTGCTGGCGCTTGCAGAGACACGTCGGCTGTCGGGGCGCGACGTATTGACGGCGTTCATCCTGGGCGTGGACGTCGCATGCCGCTTTGGCAATGCCGTCTCACCACGGCATTACGCGCGCGGCTGGCATATCACCTCGACTTGCGGGATTTTTGGCGCGGCGGCCGCTTGCGCCAAATTGTTGGGGCTGCCGGCCCAAGGAATCGCTGACGCGATCGGGATGGCGGCGAGCCAGTCTGCCGGGAACGTGGAGAATCTGCCAAGCGCCGCCAAGAATGTCAGCGTGGGCAATGCTGCGCGCAACGGGTTGTTTGCCGCACTGCTCGCGCAGCAGGGCTTTGAGGCCGCGCCACGTGCTATCGAGGGTCCGCTGGGCTGGGCACGCACCATGGGGGACGAGCTCGATCTTGCGCGCCTGCTCGGCTCGCTCGGTGAGAGCTGGGAGATCGCGAAGAACACCTACAAGCCGTATCCGGCAGGGATCGTGTTTCATTCGGTGGTCGATGCCTGCCTTCTCCTGCGCGGACGGATCAGTGGACGGCTCGACCAGATCGCGTCGGTGACGGTGCAAGGCTCGGCGCTGCTACTCGCGCGAGGCGACCGGGCCATCAACAACGAGCGCGATGCGCGCGTCAGCATTCATCATTGCGTCGCCTGCGGACTGGTTGTCGGCGCAGCCGGCGTTGCCGAATTTTCGTCGGACGTCGTGCACCGTCCCGATGTCGCGCGGCTGCGACAAAAGGTGAGGGCGGAGCTTGACGGCGAGCTGCCGGACGGCGCTGCGCGGGTCAGCTTGCGCTTGTCGTCCGGGGAAGTTTTCGTCGAAACCGTTATCTCGCCGCGCGGCAGCCTCGCCGCTCCGCTCACTGACCACGATATCGCAGCCAAGCTGCGCGATGGCGTGCGGACAGGCCAGAGCGACTGGGACGCGGACAGTGTCATCGATGCGGCCTGGCGGCTCGATGCGGTCGAGGACGTCGCCGATCTCTTGCAATCCTTGCGGCCGCGGCCGGCATCGCGCGCCATGACTACCAATTGACGCCAGACCAATCTCAAGACCTGAAAGGACGACCATGAGCAAGACCGAACTGTTCGAGAAGGGCCTCAAAGTTCGCAAGGAGGTGCTCGGCGAGGACTACGTCAACAAATCAATCGCCGGCGCCGACGACTTCACGCGCACGATGGCCGAATGGTCGACCGAGTTCTGTTGGGGCGCCTTGTGGACGCGGCCCGGCGTCGACCGGCGCACGCGCTCCATCGTCAACCTGGCGATGCTCGGCGCGCTGAACCGCCCGCATGAGCTGAAGCTGCACGTGAAAGGCGCCCTGAAGAACGGGCTCACCAAGGAGGAGATCAAGGAGATCTTGCTCCAGGTCGCGGTCTATTGCGGCGTTCCCGCCGGAATCGACGCATTCCGGAACGCGCGCGAGGCGTTCAACGAGGTCGACGCGGGGTCTTCCTGAGCCGGCTCATTTGATCGGATCTTGCTATGGCTGACCCTGAATACGAGCTCTTTGCCATCCGTTACGCTACTCGGGATGCGCAGCGGAGCGAGCACTTCATCGGTGGCGACCCGCACGAGGGGCCGATGCCGATGGATTACTTCATGTGGCTGGCCAGAGGAGCGGGGCGCATTTTTGTCATCGACACCGGCTTCAACGCGGAGATCGCGATGCGGCGCAAGCGGACATTTCTGCGTTGTCCGGTGGAGACGCTTCGTGCGTTCGATATCGACGCCGTCGACGTCAGGGACGTGATCCTCACGCATTTGCATTACGACCATGCCGGCAATTTCGACCGGTTTCCGAATGCGCGGTTCCATCTTCAGGAGCGCGAGCTCGCCTACGCGACCGGCCGCTATATGCAATATCCGAGGCTGTCGCATTCCTTCGAAGTTGACGACGTCTGCGGGATCGTAAGGCTGAACTACGCGCGCCGCGTGCTGTTCTACGACGGGGACGCTGAGATTGCGCCCGGACTGACGGTGCATGCCGCGGGGGGGCATTCGGCCGGCCTCCAATTTGTCCGCGTCCGCACACGGCGAGGTCTTGTCGTGCTCGCCTCCGACGTCAGTCATTTCTACGAAAACATGACGAGCGAACGTCCGTTCACGACGGCGTTCCATGTCGGTGACATGCTGGCAGGCTTCGACAAATTGCGAGCCGCGGCACCGCAAGCGGACCACATCGTTCCAGGCCATGATCCGCTCGTTATGAAGCTTTACCCGGCACCTAGCCCGGACCTTGATGGTGTTGCAGTGCGCCTCGACGTGGCACCGTCGGGCCACTCATTCTTGGGACCTGACTGATGGCCAGCTGAAGTTTTGATGTAGCCGGATTTGCTGATGCATCGAAGCTGAATGACCTCAGCCGACAACGGATGCGCAGGTGCGGATCGGGGAGGGGCCTTCGAACCCTTGTGTCGCAATGAGCTGTTGCTTGTAGTGTAAATTTGACCTTGGTCGTAGTTCTGCAATTGGTGCATAAATAGACCAGTAAACGTTACGCGATCTATTTGTGTCCCCGGTCAGGCGGGATTGGCGAGGCCATGCAGAGCAGGTCAAGGTCATCTATGCAGGCGCCTGAGCCATACTGACCCGCCAGTTTCCACACAGCTCGACGCGCGAGCCATCTGAACAGGAGCAACGCCAGATGCAGCCAAGAAGTTTATTGCGCGCCATGTTTATCGCGATGCCGTCCGGCGATACGCGCTGATCATCGCTTCTGTGACATCGCCGGGATAGCATATCGGCGCCGCGCCGCCCGGCCTGGAATAGGCGCTACGTGCGCCGCATGAACGACCATTGCGCATGAGATCGTCCGGGCAGGCGCAAGGATGACCCGTCGCGTGGTACTGATCCCGGCTGGCTTTGATCAGTATAGCGGCGATGGCTGCGGCAGCGAGGGCGGTGTCTGCGCTTCGCGTGGTCTCGGTCCGGGCCGCAGGAGCGGGTAGGCGAGTCCTGGCTGGCGGCTGATCGATCCGAGCTACGGGCTCTGGCTTGCCTTGAATAGGACGGGCGGCCTCCTCAGAAACGGCGGCCAGCGTGACGGGCTTGTTGAAGTTTGCGGCAGCCAGAGCAACCGAAGCTGCCGCCTTGTTGTCCGCGGGCGCGTCCTGGCGGCCCAGGGAATACGAGACGAGGGCAGTCATGGCCACGAGGAAGATGACCGTCCTAAGTCTCATCGGCCTATACCCCGGCAGGGACCTCGGATACGTTGTCGACGTGGCGATCGATCTGCACCGCCGCAGCCCTCTTGCGTGATCGCCGCGGCCGTTGCGGCGTAAAATGTGCCTGTCCGTCCGTCGGAGGCAACGACGGTAGCCTGCCTTCGAGGGCCGCAAGAGTTCACGCCCGCAGCAAGGTCCGCGAGGACGATACGAGCCTCCTGGCAGCCTTGCTCCTCAAGGATCTCACAGGTGACGATCTTCATTTCGAAATCGGCGTGGTTGCCTGCTAAAGTGATTGAGTTCGGATCTGGCGCAAGCCAGGCGGCACAAGAGAGTAGTTGCCGCGAACGAGAGTTAGCCGTCGCGCATCAATGTGTGCCGCCGGCGACGCAAAGCTACGAAGGAGACAGTTTCATCCGCAGTGCCACAGTCGAAAATGCGCTGCAAAGCAGCAAAAGAGCAAGATACCAGACAGGGATTCTCCCAGCATCTCATCAAATCGCAACCACGGAGAGAGATCAAGGGGGGCGTTTCGGCGCGCATCCTGCAACAGGGAACTAAGCAAACGAACCGGCCAGCGGTTTGGCCGCCATTGCTAGCTGGCCGCCGGTGAACTTATAACTCCGGGGTCCCGCGGCACGTGCTAAGATGTGTCTCATTCGAGGAGACAAAATGCCCGGCGACCAAGATAGCGAGCCGTCAGTCCCCGCCGAAAAGCCGTTCTACCGAAGCAGCAACGGTGACCGGTGGTACTTGGCCGAGGATCCAGCAACAGGATCGCGTGTGGTTAGACATGTCGCAAACCCGCAGTCCGGCGGCCATGTCTCGTACCAGGACATTGAAAGCTTTCTATCCGCCGGACAGGGCCCAGAACACCAAGCGTTCAGGCTTTTGATGAAGGGCGACCACGCAGCGACAATACTGATTGCTTACGACCTTCATCCAGCAGAGGGCGCGGCCTATGACGCGCTTGTCAACGCTATTCGAGCATCGGGCGTTTGGTGGCACCACATGGAAACAGCCTGGATTGTCCGGTCGGACAAGACGCCGGAAGATTTACGAGACCAATTGAAGGTGTATATCGGTCCGGACGATCAGTTACTTGTCGTCGACATCACTGGCGCGCGGGCGGAATGGGCCGGCGTTAGTGATTCTGGCAGCAAGTGGCTGGAAGAGCATATTCGCGCGTGAGGTCGTCGAGGCTTCGTGATGCCGTTATCGATGCGGTATCGTCGAACATCTGATCTGGACACGCGAGATGTGCCGCCGGTCGGGATCTTGGGCGACATCATTGGTGGTTGTTTCATTCGCAACCAGCGCTTCGGGATCGTGGCGGTCGGTCATTTCGCGCACGACCTGTCATGGCGCCGTTGCGGCTCAACGAGCGCGCGTTGCGCTGCGACCGCGTTCACATCAGCCTGGCGCCACGCTGCGAGTGGTCTTCGAGGATGGCCGTGTCCTCACGGCTTGGATTGCATACGATATCGCGCTCGTCGATCCCCCTATCGCGGCCGCGGTCGCTTGAGACGGGTCAACGGCCATCGTACCAGCAAGCCGACGCGTTGAGGCCGAGCGAGCCGGCGTCGCCGCGCCGCAGCGATTGCGCGCCGGTTCGACGCAGGTCGACAAGGCGTTTGCGAAAGCGAATGGAAGGTTTCTTTTCCTACGCCATCCTATGACGACCGCCCGCCGTTTGTTGCGCTGACCTCGTGCGCGGATCGATGATCCGGATCCGAGGGGGCGCTTCGATCCCTCGTTTTATCGGGGGAAAACGTGACGATCCTTTCTCAGCATTCGGAATCGGCTTTGCGGGGGGTGCGCATGCTCCGCACCGCGATGGGATCTGCGATCGCACGTTTCCTGGAAGATCCGTCTGTCGTTGAGATCATGCTCAATCCTGATGGCAGGCTATGGATCGATCGGCTGTCGAGCGGTTTGGCAGATAGCGGCGAAACCTTGTCCGCGTCGGATGGCGAGCGGATCATCCGGCTCGTCGCTCACCATGTGGGTGTCGAGGTCCACGCGGGTGCGCCACGTGTTTCGGCAGAACTGCCAGAAACCGGGGAGCGCTTCGAAGGTCTGCTGCCGCCGGTTGTTGCGGCTGCGGCATTTGCGATCCGCAAGCCGGCCGTCGCCGTGTTCACGTTGGACGACTACGTCACTGAGCGCATCATGACATCGGATCAGGCCGAGGCATTGCGCCATGCCGTGGTCGCGCGCCAGAACATCCTTGTTGCTGGCGGGACTTCGACAGGCAAGACCACACTGACGAACGCGCTGCTTGCGGAAGTCGCCAGGACCACCGATCGGGTCGTGCTCATCGAAGACACACGTGAGCTCCAGTGCAGGGCACCGAACCTGGTCTCGTTGCGCACCAAGGAAGGCGTGGCGTCGCTGCCGGATCTTGTCCGGTCCTCGCTGCGCTTGCGGCCCGACCGTATCCCGATCGGTGAGGTGCGCGGCGGTGAGGCGCTCGACCTGCTCAAGGCCTGGGGCACGGGTCATCCCGGTGGCATCGGGACCATCCACGCGGGCACCGCGCTTGGAGCCCTGCGCCGGCTCGAGCAGCTGATCCAGGAGGTCGTGATGACGGTCCCACGCGCGTTGATCGCCGAGACCGTCAACGTGATCGCCGTGCTTGCCGGCCGTGGCGCGAAACGCCGGCTTGCTGAGCTCGCTGTTGTGCAGGGGCTTGAAGCGTCCGGCGACTACAGCCTTTCAGCAATGGGAGATCAGTCATGAGCGGGCGGTTGTCGCTTCGAAAAGGCCCTCTCGCGGGCGCAGTGTGGGTGAGTTCGTGCCTGGGCGCTATGCCGGCCTTCGCCGCCGGCTCGAACATGCCATGGGAGCAGCCGCTCAACCAGATCCTGCAATCGGTCGAGGGTCCGGTCGCCAAGATCATGGCCGTCATCATCATCATCGTCACAGGTCTGTCGTTGGCGTTCGGCGACACGTCGGGCGGTTTCCGGCGGCTGATCCAGATCGTGTTCGGTCTGTCCATCGCCTTCGGCGCCTCGAGCTTCTTCCTCTCATTCTTCTCGTTCGGCGGCGGAGTGATGATCTGATGCATGAACCGGTTCCAGGCTTTGTCGCGCCCGTGCACCGCGCGCTCACCGAGCCGATCCTGATGGGTGGCGCGCCGCGCTCGGTCGCGATCGTCAATGGAACGTTAGCAGCGGCGCTCGGCCTCGGGCTTCGGCTTTGGCTGGCGGGCCTTCTGCTCTGGTTCGTCGGTCACATGATCGCCGTCTGGGCGGCCAAGCGCGATCCCGAATTCGTTGCGGTGGTTCGCCGCCATGTTCGCTTTCCCACGCATCTTTCCACGTGATTGCCATGATGAACCTCGTCGAATACCGCCGTTCGAACATTTGTCTCGCCGATTTCCTGCCCTGGGCAGCGCTAGTCGATGAAGGGATCGTCCTCAACAAGGATGGTTCGTTTCAACGAACGGCGAGGTTTCGTGGGCCGGATCTCGACAGCGCCGTCTCCGCTGAGCTGGTCGCAGTTGCGGGCCGCCTGAACAACGCGTTGCGTCGCCTCGGATCCGGATGGGCCGTCTTCGTTGAAGCGCAGCGCCATTCCGCGAGCGATTACCCTGCGGATACGTTTCCGGATATCGCATCCGCGCTGGTCGGCGCCGAGCGCAGGGCGCAGTTCGAGGAGGAGGGGGCTCACTTTGAATCGAGCTACTACCTGACTTTTCTTTATCTGCCGCCCGAGGAGAGCGCCGCCATGGCGGAGCGGCTCTTGTACGAGGGCAGCCGCCGCACAATCGGGACAGATGCGCGCGAGGTGCTCAGCGGCTTCATCGATCGCACGAATCGCGTCCTGCAGCTCACCGAGGGCTTCATGCCGGAATGCGCCTGGCTGGATGACGAGGCGACGCTGACCTATCTGCACTCCACCATCTCGGCCAAGCGTCATCGCGTCAGAGTGCCCGAGATCCCCATGTATCTCGATGCGCTATTGGCTGATCAACCGCTGACCGGCGGCTTGGAGCCGATGCTGGGCGACGCGCATTTGCGCGTTCTGACAATCGTCGGATTCCCTACAGCGACGACGCCCGGGATTCTCGACGACCTCAATCGCCAGGCATTCGCGTATCGCTGGTCGACCCGGGCGATCATGCTCGACAAGACCGATGCCACAAAGCTGCTGACCAGGATCCGCCGCCAGTGGTTCGCCAAGCGCAAGTCCATCGCGGCGATCCTGAAGGAGGTCATGACAAGCGAGGCCGCGAGCCTTGTGGACACCGATGCCTACAACAAGGCGATCGACGCTGACGCGGCGCTGCAGGAATTGGGCTCGGACCAGATCGGAGAAGCCTTCGTCACGGCGACGGTCACCGTCTGGGACAGGGACCCGCATGCGGCCGATGAAAAGTTGCGGCTGGTCGAGAAGGTCATCCAGGGCCGCGACTTCACCTGCATGGTCGAGACGGTCAATAGCGTCGAAGCCTGGCTCGGCAGCCTGCCGGGGCACGTCTATGCCAATGTTCGCCAGCCGCCGATCTCGACAATGAACCTCGCCCATATGATTCCGCTCTCGGCGGTTTGGGCCGGAGAGGCGAGGGATCATCATCTCAAGGCGCCGCCGCTGTTTTTCGGCAAGACCGAGGGATCGACTCCGTTCCGGTTTTCGCTGCATGTCGGTGACGTCGGACACACCTTGATTGTCGGGCCGACCGGCGCCGGGAAATCGGTGCTGCTGGCGCTGATGGCGCTGCAGTTCCGCCGTTATCCCGAGGCGCAGATATTCGCCTTCGATTTCGGCGGATCGATCCGTGCTGCCGCAACGGCCATGGCCGGGGACTGGCATGATCTCGGCGCCGCGGTCTCGGGAGATGCCGCCGAGTTCGTCGCGCTGCAGCCGCTCGCGCGGATTGACGGCGTTGCGGAACGAGGATGGGCAGCCGAATGGATCGCATCGATCCTGGCGCGCGAGCGCATCGAGGTCACGCCTGAGACCAGGGAGCACATCTGGTCGGCGCTGACGTCGCTGGCATCGGCGCCGCGCGAGGAGCGGACCTTGACCGGCCTTTCGGTTCTGCTCCAGTCCAATGTCCTGAAACGTGCGCTCCAGCCTTATTGCCTGGGTGGTCCGTATGATCGATTGCTGGATGGTGAGCAGGAGCGGGTGGGAGAGGCCTCGGTCCAGGTGTTCGAGACCGATGG
>NZ_JBARGP010000560.1:0-2846 GCF_049798375.1 Bradyrhizobium sp. | reverse complement strand
GAAACTTCCATGGCCGCTTCCTTCCCGATGAACGCCTGGTATGCCGCCGCTTGGGACGCCGAGGTGAAGCCGGCGCTGCTGCCGCGCACGATCTGCGGCAAGCACGTTGTGATGTATCGCAAGGCCGACGGCAGCATTGCCGCGCTGGAGGATGCCTGCTGGCATCGGCTAGTGCCGCTCTCGAAGGGCCGGCTCGAAGGCGACACCGTCGTCTGCGGCTATCACGGCCTCAAATACAACCCGCAGGGCCGCTGCACCTACATGCCAGCGCAGGAGACGATTAATCCGTCCGCCTGCGTGCGCGCCTATCCGGCGGTCGAGCGGCATCGCTTCATCTGGCTGTGGATGGGCAATCCGGCGCTGGCAGATCCGGCCACCATCCCGGACATGCATTGGAATCACGATCCCGCCTGGGCCGGCGACGGCAAGACCATTCACGTCAACTGCGATTATCGGCTCGTCGTCGATAACCTGATGGACCTGACGCACGAGACCTTCGTGCACGGCTCGTCGATCGGCAACGAGGCGGTGACCGAGGCGCCGTTCGATGTCACCCATGGCGAGCGCACCGCGACCGTGTCGCGCTGGATGCACGGCATCGAGCCGCCGCCGTTCTGGGCGAAGCAACTCGGTAAGGACGGCCTGGTCGACCGCTGGCAGATCATCCGCTTCGAGGCGCCGTGCACGGTGGCAATCGACGTCGGCGTGGCGCCGAGCGGCACCGGTGCGCCCGAGGGCGACCGCTCGCAAGGGGTCAACGGCTTCGTGCTCAACACCATCACGCCGGAGACCGAGCGGACCTGCCACTATTTCTGGACCTTCGTGCGCAACTACCGGCTCGACGAGCAGCGGCTGACCACCGAACTGCGCGAGGGTGTCTCGGGCATCTTCCATGAGGACGAGCTGATCCTGGAAGCGCAGCAGCGTGCCATCGACGAGAACCCGACGCGGCTGTTCTACAACCTCAATATCGATGCCGGCGCGATGTGGGCACGCCGGATCATCGACCGCATGATCGCGCGCGAGACGCCGCAGCGCGAAGCCGCGGAGTAGCAGGAATGGCCGAGCGCGAGGTCGAGCGATCCGTGTCGCAAACAGTGCGGGCGCAGCTCGCGTTGCGCGACCTGATCCTCTCGGGCGGCTTGCGTCCGGGCGAGCGGATCTCGGAGCTGCAGGCCGTGGATACGATCGGCGTGTCGCGGACGCCGGTGCGGATGGCGCTGGTGCGGCTGGAGGAAGAAGGGCTGCTCGAGATGATCCCCTCCGGCGGCTTCATGGTGAAGTCGTTCTCCGAGCGCGACATCCTAGATTCCATCGAGCTGCGCGGCACGCTGGAAGGGCTCGCGGCCCGGCTTGCGGCCGAACGCGGTGTGTCGGCGCGTGATCTCGACCCCTTGCGCGAGTGCCTGGCGCAGATCGACGCGCTGGTGGCGCAGGATCCGATCTCGATCGAGGCCTTCTCCGCCTATGTCACGCTCAACGCGCGCTTCCACGCGCTGCTCGCCGAACTCTCGCGCAGCGCGCCGGTCATTCGCCAGGTCGACCGGGCTTCGGCGTTGCCCTTTGCGTCCCCGAGCGGCTTCGTGATGGTGCAATCGGCGCTGCCGGAAGCGCATCAGATCCTGCTGATCGCGCAGGATCATCATCGCGTCGTGGTCGATGCCATCGAGAACCGCGAGGGCGCGCGCGCCGAAAGCATCATGCGCGAGCATGCACGGCTCGCCGCGCGCAATCTGCGTGCCGCGCTCAAGACACGCAGCCATTTCAATCTCGTTCCAGCATCCGCACTGATCAAGACGCCGGGCGTGGGTTAGGAGACACGAGCATGCGCTTCGAGGATCACTGGACCGTTGCAACGCTGGCCGGCATCCGCGACCTGACACCTGACATTCGCGAGTTCACTCTGCGGCCGGACGATAGCGCCGGACAGCCTTATGCGGTCGGCAGCCACATCAAGGTCGGCGTGCTGATCGACGGCCAGCCGGACGTGCGCTCCTACTCGCTGATCGGCGAGGCCGCGCCGGGGCTCTATCGGATCGCGGTGCGGCGGGCCGAAGATTCTCGCGGCGGCTCGCGCTATCTCTGGTCGCTGGCGCCGGGTGCGCGGCTGAACATCGCGGCTCCCGCTTCCCTGATGCAGCTCGATTGGCAGCGCGAGCATTATTGCCTGGTGGCCGGCGGCATCGGCATCACGCCTCTGCTCGGTGCGGCACAGGCGCTGCTGCGGAAGACACCGAACGTCTCGCTGCATTACGCGGTGCGGTCGCGCCGCGATGCCGCCTATGCCGATGAGCTGGCCGCGCTGCTTGGCGATCGAATGACCATCCATGCTGCCGACGAAGGCCGCCGCCTTGTCATGACGGGCCTGTTCGCGGGCCTGCCGCGCAACGCCGCGGTGCTGTTCTGCGGTCCGATGCGAATGCTGGAGGAGGCGCGCCGCGCCTGGTCAGCCGATGGCCGTGTCGCGACCGATTTGAGCTACGAGACCTTCGGCTCGTCGGGGCAATTCGCGGCCGAGCCATTCCGCGTGCAGCTGCGCGACAGCGGCGAGGAGTTCGTGGTGCCGCGCGACCGCACCATGCTGGATGTGCTGAACGCGGCGGGGCACGAGATCATCGCCGACTGCCGCCGCGGCGAGTGCGGCATCTGCGTCGTCGACGTGGTCGACGTCGACGGCCAGATCGACCATCGCGATGTGTTCTTCAGCGCCGCGCAGAAGGCGGACAACCGCAAGCTCTGCCCCTGCGTGTCGCGCGCCCATGGCGTGGTGACGATCGACACGCTGGAACGGAGCGATGCGATCTGATCGCGACCGCTCAGCCGATCTCCGCGCGCACCTTCGCGGC
>NZ_JBARGP010000559.1:0-15073 GCF_049798375.1 Bradyrhizobium sp. | reverse complement strand
ACATAGGCCAGTGCTGCCACCAGCGACAGCGCGATCAGGCAGATCACCACCGTGCCGACAACGCCGATCACTGCCTTGCCGATCCGCCAGATCGTGCCGCCCGGTACCGGCTTGGCCATCAGCCGGGCTGTGATCCGCTCCGGAAACCGGCGCTCGACAAACAAAGTGCGGACCTCGGTCGTGCTGAGATAGCGGTTGCTGCCGTCACCCTTGCCCATGATGTCGAGCAGGACCGGCCACTCGCCCTTCATCAAGAACGGGAAGTACCAGCGCGCCTGGGCGCCGTCTCGCTTCAAATTGGCGGCCATGAAGATCTGGATCTGGCCGGCGTCGAGGCCGCGTTCGGTGCCGCCGCCGGGAAGCGGCCGGTCGCTGCCGAAGCCTTCGAGCCGCGCGATCTCGTCCTCTTGCACCTGCGCGTCCACATTGAGGATGCGCGAGCCGCCGCCATGCTTGTCCAGCGGGCCGTTGCGCAGATGATCAAGCTCAGCGCCCGACACCAGGCTCCGCAACAGGCGCAGCGGGTTCAGGCCGTTGGCGATCAGCGCCACACCGAAGGTCTTGATCCCGACGATCCGCGCCGCAAGGCCGTGCTTGCCGCTGGCCGCCTCGATGGTGCCGCCGAGCTTCGGCAGCGGCACGGTGCCGCCGTCGACGAAGCCATTGGCAACCAATGCGCGCAGGAACGGGCAGGGATTGTCTTCGGAAACCCGCATCTGGCCGGCGTCGTCCTCGTGCATGGACATGGAATCGCATCCCCCGGTACGGACCAATGAAACCCATAGAACAGAATTGGACGCAGTCTTGGTGATCCAGCCCACAAGAACTCGGAAATCACGCTATTTTTTAATGACGGGCGTAACCGGACTACGTGGTCAGCCACACTTGCGGGTTATGATTCCCCGGCGCGCCGCGTCGCAGGCTCGATCCAGACCACATTGCCCTGGGCGGCTGGCAGGCCGGCCGTCAGCAGGCCATCGCGATAATGCGTGACGTCCTCCGGCCGCTTCCAGCGGATGTTGCTCAGGAGTCTCTGCACCGTGAGCCAGGGATAGCGCTCGAGCAGCAGTTCGGCCGCCTGCTTTGCCTCCTCCAGCCGCCCGATCTGGGCCAACGCCGCGGCGCGGATCGACATGCACTGCATGTGACTGGGATTCTCGTAAGAGGATTCCCGCGCCCACGACAGCGCGGCATCATATTGGCCAAGCAGATAGTGGCTGAACGCGCTCAAGACGCCCCATTGGTAGCGCGGATCGCTGTTGCCGCGCTGGGCGGCGGTCGAGAACAGCTCGATGGCGTGGCCGTGTTCGCCCGCCGTGAAATGGCAGACGCCGAGCACGCCGCGCGCGCCCATGTCATAAGGATTCAGCGCGACCGCCTTGCGGGCGGCCTCCATCCCCGGCTCGTGCCGGCCTGCCATTGCGTGGACATAGGCCAGCAGCGAATAGGCGAAGGAGGAGCGGGGGGCGAGTTGCACCCCGGTCTCGGCGAGATGCATCGCCTCGTCCCATAATTCGTGGCTGTTCTTGATCCAGCCGAAATGGGCGCCCTGCAGCAGGACAGTTCCGAGATAGGTGTGGGCGATCGCAAGCGCGGGGTCGATTGCGATCGCTTCCCGGAACAGCGCGACGGAACGCTCGTAGTCCGCCTTGGTCGGCCGATAATAGTGCGACAAGCCGCGCAGGAAACGGTCCCAGGCGCTGATATCCGTGGTCAGCGACCGGGTCGGAACTGTAGCTTCCGCCCGATAGATCTCCGGGATTAGCGCGGCGCACAGATTGGCGGTGATGTCGTCCTGGACCGCAAACACATCGTCGATATCGCGGTCATATCGATCGGCCCAGAGCTGCTCGCCGTTCTCCGGCGCCACCAGCTCGGCCGTCACCCGGATCTTCTGGCCGGAACGGCGCAGCGTACCCTGGATCAGATAGGTGGCGTCGATCTCACGGGCGATCAGGCGTGCGCTCAGTCCCCCGTTCTTGAAAGTGAAGGTGGCATTGCGGCTCAGCACCCTGAAGAAGGACTGCAGCGACAAAGCGTGGATCAGGTCCTCGGCGAGCCCGTCGGAGAAATATTCATCGGCCTCGTCATTGAGGTTGGTGAACGGCAGCACGCCGACGATCGCGGTCCGATATTGCGGCGGCAGGCTCGTCGCGCTCCGAGGCTCGCGCTCGGAACCGCCGGGCGACCAGGTCCAGACGTTGACCGTTTGTTCGATGTTCTTGAGGCGAAAGCTGCCGGCATCGGTGAAGCTCACCGAGAGATGCCGGCTGGCCTCGTTGTAGGCCTTCGCCGACACCCATACGGAGCCCGGCGCCGCTGCCGCCTCGAGCCGGACCGCGATGTTGACACCGTCGCCGAACACTTCATCCTCATCGACGATGACATCGCCCATGTGAGCACCCAGGCGGAACTGCATGATCCGCTCGGGTGGCAGGTGAGCATTACGTTCAGCCATCAGCGTCTGCATCGCCACCGCAGCTTCGATCGCGCCGACGACGCTCGGGAATTCCAGCAGGAAGCCGTCGCCGGTGTTCTTCACGATCCGGCCGCCATGATTGAGAATGATCGGGTGGATCGCGCTGCGATGAGCCTTGAACGCGGCGTGCGTACCGGCCTCGTCCGCGCCCATCATGCGCGAGTAACCGGCCACGTCGGCGCAGACAATGGCAGCGAGGCGTCTTTCCATTGCTCCTATGCTCCCACAGCGGCGATACCACGGTACTGGTCACTAAATCCAATGCTTTTGCTTGCGCGGCGCTTTCGTCGCGACCTAGCTCCGTCTCCGGCGGTTGCCGATCATGCCGTGCGGCGGATAAAACAGCCGGATGGGACAAGGCCGCGGCATCGGCTGTGGAATGAAACGGATCAGCATGCTCGGAATTCACGATTTCTGGTTGTTCTTTGTCTCTGCCCTATTGCTCAACGTGACGCCTGGCCCCGATACGGCCTATGTGGTCGCACGCAGCGTGCAGACGGGATGGCGCGGCGGCGTGGCCGCCACCTTTGGTATCAGCACCGGCTGTCTGGTCCATGTATTTGGCGGAGCGCTCGGACTATCCGCGCTGCTGGCGGCCTCGGCGATGGCATTTACCGTGGTGAAGTGGCTGGGCGCGGCCTATCTCATCTATCTCGGCATCGTCATGCTGTTGTCGCGGCCGTCTGTGCCAAAGGAGGACAGTCCGGCCGAGCGGCGGCCGGCATCATTCCGCGCGGTGTTCTGGCAGGGCGTTCTGACCGACGTGCTCAATCCGAAGGTGGCGCTGTTCTTTCTGGCCTTCCTGCCGCAATTCGTCGCAGCCGATTCCCCGCACAAGGCGTTGGCCTTCATCGCGCTCGGAGTGACCTTCGTCTGCAACGGGGTGATCTGGCTGCTCTGTGTCAGCGTCGTGACAACGCGCGCGGCGGGGCGGATCAGGCAGGCAGGGCGCGCCGTGCGATGGGTCAACCGCGCGATCGGCGGCTGCTTCGTCTATTTCGGCGTTCGCATCGCGATGCTTCAGGCGAGATAGAGTTCGTAGACCGCGGTGCCGGCGAGATAGACCCCGAGCAGGATCATCGCGATCAAGAAGACGCGGCGGAAGGTTTCGGCCGGCATCCTCGAGCGTGCCGCCTGGCCGAGATACATGCCGATGAAGGCGCAGGCCATGGCGATGGCGCCGGGCAGGGCGGTCGCGGTGGAGAGCAGGCCGGAGCTGGTAAGATTGAAGGCGAGCGTGATCGTCGCGACCGTAAAGAACACGCCCAGCGCCTGGATCAGCTCGTCCTTCTCGAGCCCGATCGCCTGCATGTAGGGCACCGACGGCACCACCTGGATGCCGGTCGCGGCCGAGATCAGCCCGGTGGCGAGGCCGACGATGCCGCCGACCCATTTCTCATTCTTCGGCGCCACCGTGAAGGCGAATTTCGACAGCCCGATCACGGCGTAGACCACCAGCAACACGCCGAGCGCGATGTTGCCGAACCCGGTCGAGGGATGGCTCAGCGCGGCCGCATTCAGGCAGATGCCGATGACGGTGCCGATCATCAGCGGCCACAGCCGCCGCGCGATGTCGCGCAGATAGCGGCCGACGAAGGTCTGCCAGATGTTGGTGACGACGGCCGGCACGATCACGATTGCGAGCGCGCGTCCCGGCGGCATCGCCACCGCGAGCAGGCCGACCGAGACGGTCGGCAGCCCGAGGCCAAGCGCGCCCTTGACGAAGCCCGCGAGCAGGAGCGCGGCGGCAATGAACATGAGCATGGGATCGGTCATGGCGCCACCTTGACCGATCGCCGGACACGGCACAATCTGGAGGTTACGGAGAAAGCCTTCGTCTAAGGCGAAGCCTCGGAGCTCGCGATGCGGTTCGATCTGGTCGATCTCAGGTTGTTTGTCGCCGTGGCCGACGCTCGCAGCATCACCGGCGGCGCGGCGCGCGCGCATCTGGCGCTGGCGTCAGCGAGCGCGCGGATCAAGGGACTAGAGGAGGCCTTTGCGGTGGCGCTGTTCAAGCGCGGCCGCCGCGGCGTCGAGCTGACGGCGGCCGGCGAGAGCCTGCTCGATCACGCCCGTCTCATCATGCACAATGTCGATGCGATGCAGGGCGAGCTGGCGCGCTTCGCCGCAGGGCTACGCGCCAACGTGCAATTGCTCGCCAACACGGTCGGCCTTGCGGAGCATCTGCCGAAGGCGCTCGCCGCCTTCCTGCGCGACAATCCCGACATCAATGTCGATGTCGAGGAGCGCGAGAGCACCGACATCGCAGCTTCGATCGCAACCGGCTCCGCCGAGCTCGGTTTTGCCGCCGAGCATGCGCTGCCCGACACGATCGAGCGCTTCGTGTTCGGCGAGGACCGGCTGATGCTGGTAGCGTCACGCCGCGGCCCGTTCGCAGGACGCCGGCAGCTAGATTTCGTCGAAGCGGCCGGTCACGATTTCGTCGGCCTGACCCAGGCGACCGCGCTGCAGGTCCACATCTCGAAGCATGCGGCGCGGCTCGGCTTGCGGCTGCATGTGCGTGCCCGCCTGCGCGATTTCGACGCCATCTGCCAGATGGTGGCGGCAGGCGTCGGCATCGCGGTGGTGCCGGAAGCCGCGGCACGGCGCTGCGCCCGCACCATGCCGATCGCGGTGCTGACCTTGCGCGACGCCTTCGCCAACCGCAAGCTCGTGATCTGCGCGCGCAGCTTCAAGGCATTGCCGCGGCCCGCGAAGCTCTTGGTCGACCATCTGCGCAAGGCGGCCGTGTAAAGCTACTTCGCGGTCTCGACGCCGGCATCCTTGATGACGCCGGCCCACCGCTTGATCTCGTCCGCAATGAAGCTGCGGAAATGCTCGGGGCTGTCGCCGGCGAGCGATGCGCCCTGGGCCGCGAGCTTCTCCTTCACGGTCGGGTCGGCCATTGCCTCGCGGGTGACCCGGTTCAACGTCGCGATGATCGCATCCGGCGTGCCCTTCGGCGCCACCATGCCGTACCAGTTCTCGATACGCAGCGTGGGATAGCCGGCTTCTGCCAACGTCGGCACGTCGGGCGCGGTCGGGGCGCGCTCTGCCGAGCCGACCGCGATCGGCCGCAGCGAACCGGCCTTGACCTGCGGCAGCAGCACCGGCAGATCGAGAAACGCCATCTGTACCTGCTGTCCGATCAAATCGTTCACCGCCGGCGCCGCGCCTCGATAGGGCACGTGGACGATGTCTATCCCGGCCGTGATGTGAAGCAGCTCGCCTGCCAGATGCGGGAGACTGCCGGCACCGGAGGATGCGAAATTGAGCTGGCCGGGCTTCGACTTCGCCAACGCGATCAGTCCGGCCATGTCCTTGGCCGGCAGGTCGGGCGCGACCACCAGCATCTCCGGTACGGTGGCGACCAACGTGACCGGCGCGAGATCCTGCAGGGTGTCGTAGGCGACCTTCTCCATCGACGGGCTGATCGCAAGCGCGCCTGCACTCGAGATCGCGATCGTGTAGCCGTCGGGCGCGGCCTTCGCCACCGCATCGGTGCCGAGCACGCCGCCCTGGCCGCCGCGATTGTCGATCACGACCGTCTGCTTGAACAGCTCGGACAGGCGCTGCCCGACCACGCGCGCGATGATGTCGTTGGGGCCGCCGGCCGGGAACGGCACGATCAGCCGGATCGGCTTGCTCGGAAAGTCCTCGGCGAGGCCGACAGAAGGCGACAGCAGGAGTGCCAAACCCAACAGCAGCATGCCGCTTCGGCGCATCGGTACCCTCCCGCTTACCCTCGATCCAGGCTTGCCGCCTTGTTGACGGCGACGAACCTATCACGCAGCCGGACGCCTTGGACAGAGCCCCGCGCGGCTCAGGCTGCGCGGACTGTCTCCAGGAATTTGCCGACCTCGAGCTTGAGCCGGCTGCTCTCCTGCGACAGCGATTGCGCCGCCGAGAACACCTGAACGGAGGCCGAGCCGGTTTCGGTGGCGCCACGCTGCACGTCGCTGATGTTGGCCGAGACGCTGCGAGTGCCCTCCGCAGTATTCTGGACGTTGCGCGAGATATCCTGCGTCGCCGCGCCCTGCTGCTCGACGGCCGCGGCAACCGCCGACGCGATCTCCGACAGCCGCTCGATGGTGTGCGAGATGTCCTTGATGACAGCGACCGATTCCGCGGTCGCGGCCTGAATGCCGGAAATCTGCTGGCCGATCTCGCCGGTCGCTTTCGCGGTCTGCTCGGCCAGCGCTTTCACCTCGGAAGCGACGACCGCAAAGCCACGACCGGCCTCGCCTGCGCGCGCGGCCTCGATGGTCGCATTCAGCGCGAGCAGGTTGGTCTGGCCCGCGATGGTGTTGATCAGCTCGACGACATCGCCGATTCGGTTCGCGGCCTTCGACAATTCGCTGACGCGGTCGTTGGTCCGACGGGCCTGACCGACGGCATCACTGGCGATGCGCGCGGATTCCTGCACCTGCCGGCCGATCTCGGTGACGGAAACCGACAGTTCTTCTGTCGCGGACGCCACCGATTGCACGCTGGCAGCGGCTTCCTCGGAGGCCGACGCGACACGCGTGGCCAGCGACTGCCCGTGCTCGGCGGTCGATGTCAGCGTCGCTGCGGACGCCTCGAGCTCGGTCGACGCCGACGATACCGTCTCGATGATCTCGCCGACCGCTGCCTCGAATCCCGCGGCCAGCCGGTTCATGTCGTCCTTGCGTTGCGCCCGCTGGCGCTGCTCGATCGCCGCCTGCTCGCCGCGCATCCGCTCAGCTTCGATCATATTGGTCTTGAACACCTCGACGGCGCCGGCCATCTCGCCGATCTCGTCGCGGCGGCCCACGCCCGGGATAGTCACGGTGGCGTCACCCTTTGCGAGCCGCGTCATCGCATTGACCATGCCGCGGATGGCCTGGGAAATGCCGTGGCCGATCAGGAACGACACGGCACCGACGATGATCAGCGCCAGACCGAGCGTGATCAGCATCCACTGCTTCACCGCAGCTTCGGTCGCGGTTTCGGCTGCTTGCGCGAGGCGATAGCGCTCGGCGACATCCTTGCCGATCTCGGCGATGACGGGCTCGATCCCGGCATAGTTCTTCGACATGGCGGCGCCGTGGCGGGCGGTGTCCTGCGCGCCCTCGGCCCAGGCGCCGAAGTCGGCCTGGTATTTCGCGAGTTTCTGCGCAATGTCGGCCTTCACGGCGGCCGACAGGTCCGAATTTGCGGTGGCCTTCGCGAATTCGGCTGCGGTCTTGGTCAGCTCGCCGACATATTTGGCGTCGCGCCGAAGCATGAAGTCCTTCTCATGCCGGCGCATCATCAGCATGCCGCTGGTCAGTTTGGGATCGTCGAGATCCTTCAGCTTGGCTTCGATGTCGTGCACGGCGCCGCGCAGCGAGCCGGACAGGCCAAGCGTCTCGTTCAATCCGAGGCGCACCTCCGCCTGCTCCACTGCGGTGAATTCCTTATCGTAGCTCTCGAACCCCTTGGTGACCGCGTCGACCTTGTCGGCCAGGGTTGTAAAGCCGTCCGCAAGCGTCGCGCTGCGAAGCTCGGAGAGCTCGCGGCCGATCGCTGCGCTGAGGTCGGCGTGGCGTTTGGCATAGGCCAGATCACGGCGCAGCTGAAAATCCTTCTCGGCCCGTCGCCCGTCGAGCAGGTCGCTGGCGAGCTTGCGATTGAGATCGGCGATTGCGCGGGCATTCGCTGCCCCCGTGCGCGAAGCGTCCTGCGAGGCGCGGCCGACGAGGTAGATGCTGCCGAACGCGATGAGGCTCAGGAGGCCGATCAAGGCAATGGCCATGACCTTGTGGGTCAGGCGGAATGAAAAACCGATCATATGACTCCCGCGAGCTGCTTCGTCGTCGCACAGAAAGTAGCTATTTGCTTTTCAAAGGCGCGAGTTTAGGCAACACCGGTCAAGACCGAGTTAAGCAAATGCCTGCTGATGTGCTCAGGGAGTCCGGAAGAATACGGGATTTTTGCTGACAGTTGTGGGCGCGAGACTGCCGACCATGGAGTGGTCGGCGTCAAGCTGCGGTCTCTGCAGTTAGTCTCTCAGCAGTTTCAGCGCCGCCTCGTGGATGCGCGGATCGCCGGCTGCGATGATGCGGCCGCCGTTCTGCGCCGGGCCGCCGTCCCAGTTGGTGACGACGCCGCCGGCGCCAGCGACGATCGGGAACAGGGCCGCGATGTCATAGGGCTTCAGTTCGGTCTCGATGACGAGGTCGAGATGGCCAGCCGCCAGCATGCAGTAGGAGTAGCAGTCACCGCCATAGCGCGACAGCCGCACCGCGGATTCGACCCGGCCGAAAATGGCGCGGTCGGAATCGTTCATCAGCCGCGGACTCGTCGTGTAGCAGGTGGCCTCCTTCAGCGCGCCGCAACGCCGTACCGCGAGCCGCCGCTGACCATGGTTGCTCTGGTAATTGGCAGAGCCGTTGTCGCCCGAGAAGCGCTCGCCGATGAAGGGCTGGTCCATCATCCCGTAGACCGGCAATCCCTTGTGCAGCAGGGCGATCAACGTGCCCCAGATCGGGAACCCGGCGATGAAGGACTTGGTGCCGTCGATCGGATCGAGCACCCAGACGTAATCGGCGTCCTCGCGTTCGTTACCGAATTCCTCGCCGACGATGCCATGTTGCGGGAAGCTGGCCTTGATCAGCCGCCGCATCACCGCTTCGGCGGCGCGATCGGCTTCCGTCACCGGATCGAACTCCTGGCGGTCGCTCTTGTCCTCGATCGACAGCGAGGTCCGGAAGAACGGCAGGATGGTCTCACCGGCGGCGGCGGCCAGGCGGCCAATGAAGGCAGAGAAATCGATGACCGTCACAAGACATCCTTCATTGAGAGATCGAGGAACTTACGCAGTATGCCTAACGCAAACGCGGTCGTTCTGCATCGAGAGATGGAACGACATGCCTCGCGATTTGATACCGGCGTTGCGAAATCGGAGCCTCAGCGCGCGTTTTGCTTGCGATCAAACTGATCACGAAACCGATACCGAAACTGCATCAGACTGGCAGTCGTCTCAGATTTTCGATCAACCCATTGAGGTTTCTTATGGAAAATCGCTGCGGGGTCGTTGTGGGCGGGACCCGGCCTTGCGATTTTTGCATGGGATTAGACAGAAAAACTCTTGCGCTTTGTGCAGCGCGAACGCATATTGTTGCGGTGCGGTAGCGCTTCGCGTTACCGCTGCCCTCCTTGGGCGTTTCCTCCCTAGACTTGGGCCGCTTGTTTTCACAAGCGGCCCTTTTTTTTCAAGTACAGTCTTCTGTCGGAAGACCAGCGGCGCACGCATGCGCACCACGACCCCTCGGCAGGCATCCTGAATCGGCAGTGTCCAGCTCAATCGACAACGAACAGTCTCGTTATTCGGCGGCGGCCTGGAAGGGGCCGAGTTCGCCGAGCGGCACGGTCGCCAGGGCTTCGGCCAGCTCCGTGAAGTCCGACGCGATCTCGGCAAAGCGCGGCCCGCGCTCGCGCCGTCGCTCGTCCATATAGATGGCGCGGTTGAACTCGAGCTGGATTGCATGCAGCCCACTGGCCGGGTTGCCATAGTGTTCGGTGATGAAGCCGCCGGCATAAGGCTTGTTGCGCCCGATCGAATGGCCGAGGCGCCCCATCACGTCCTCGACGAGGTCGGGCAGCAGTGCCGCGCAGCTCGTGCCATAGCGGTCGCCGATCACGATATCGGGCCGGCGCGGCTCGTCGCGGGAGACGCCGACCGACGGCATCGAATGGCAGTCGACGATCACGGCAATGCCAAAATGCTGATGCGCGCGGTTGATCAATCGCCGCAGCGCCCGGTGATACGGTTTGTAAAGCATCTCGATGCGCTGCAACGCCTCCTCGACACCGAGCCGGTCCCGATAGATCTCCTGGCCGTCGCCGACCACGCGCGGAATGGTGCCGAGCCCTCCGGCCACCCGCATCGAGCGGGTATTGGCAAAGCTCGGCAGCCGGCCGGCGAACATCCGCGGATCGAGCTCATAGGGCTCGCGGTTCACATCGACATAGCAGCGCGGAAAATTGACGCGGACGACCGGAAAGCCGCGGCCGGTGAGATCCGCGATCAACTCATCCATGAACGAATCTTCGGAGCGGCGCAGCGTTGCCAGGTCGATCCGAGACGCCTTCAGGAAGCTCTCGGGATAGACCGACCCCGAATGCGGCGAGTTGAAGATGATGGGGGCGCGCCATTCGGCCGGCTCCACGATCTCGAACGGCGGCAGATCGCCATCAAACTCGGTCATGCTCGGGCGCCGTTCCCTCTGGGTGAATCCGCGGTGTTTACCGGTGTGTCGCGGCCATTCAAGGCTCTGGCAACATGAACTCTCTGATTTGGGGTCGTATTGTCGGCAATCCCGGTCGCTCTGCCAAGCGAAAAGCAGGCAAAAAGTTCACGACTTTCATGGAACATCTTTTAAGTTGTACCAGCCGTCCGACGCTTGCCTTGTTTCCGCGCGGGACGCGTTCACGTTGAAGGAAGCCGCAGCCCGGCCCTCAAATTGCCTTGCAGAAGTCGGATGGGGTGAGACGGTCTTTCACCCCAAATTTACCCTCCGTCAGGCTAAGTGACGGCAGCGCTCCTCACCAAACGGGATTCAAGCGGCCCATCGCCATGCACAAAATTCTCCTCGCCGAAGACGACAACGACATGCGCCGCTTCCTGGTCAAGGCATTGGAAAATGCCGGTTTCCAGGTGTCGCACCATGATAACGGCATGTCGGCCTACCAGCGGCTGCGCGAGGAGCCGTTCGAGATGCTGCTGACCGACATCGTGATGCCGGAGATGGACGGCATCGAGCTTGCCCGCCGGGCCTCGGAGCTCGATCCCGACATCAAGATCATGTTCATCACCGGCTTCGCCGCGGTGGCGCTGAATTCCGATTCGGAGGCACCGAAGAACGCCAAGGTGCTGTCCAAGCCGGTGCACCTGCGCGAGTTGGTCAGCGAGGTCAACAAGATGTTGGCGGCCTGACGTCGGCCGCCCGGGGGCGAATTTATCCAGCTTTCAGCGGCTTTGCGTCCTTGCCTGTCCGCGTGGGAGCCGATATAGGGACCCCACCCGAACACGACGGTTTGGTTTTTGGGCACGTAGCTCAGCGGGAGAGCACTACCTTGACATGGTAGGGGTCACAGGTTCGATCCCTGTCGTGCCCACCATCCTCCGGATGGCCATCTGATTGAACTGAGTTTTTTGCTCGATTTCTCGCACCTAGTCTGTCGGTGAGGGAATAGACGTTCGCTCTATGGTCCATGGAGCCGCTCATTCGCTCGAGCTTTGCAACGCCGCGGTGCGCCAATTTCTTGCGATTGGCGGCCTTCGTGTAGTGGCTCGCCATCCGACGATCGGTCCAACCAAAGATCGCATCGAGTTCGGCTTCGGTCGCGCCATTCTTTGCTGCGACGTTCGCGGCCGCTTTGCGAAGTCCGTGTGCTGATCGGTTCGTCAGACCAGCAGCCGGCTTCGGTGCCTTGATCCCTTCGGTTGGATCGACCGGCAATATCTTCTGCGCAACCGCCCAAACGCACATGCGCCTCATGGTGGTCAGGAAGTGCCGAGCGGCGGACGGGTTCTGAGCGCGCCGCCCAAGTCCGTCGAGGATGTGCTGCTTCTGGATCGCGGCGGCCATCTTGTTACCGTTGGCCTCCAGCACATGCTTCATGAGAGTGTTGCGCTGCTTGTGAGTGCTAACCTTCATCTCGCGCCAGCCCGCCGCTTTTGCCTTGTATTCCTCCCAAAGCCAATTTGAGACTGCCGTTGAAAATCTTCGCCGTAGTCTCGTTGCGGGCGATCGCCAGGCGCGGCCTATTGAACATGTCCCCACCCTCGGGCGACGGGGTTTTTGAGCGGATCGACGCTATCGCAATTCGTGCAAGTGTAGATCGTGGCCGAACCCAGCGTCGCCCGGCACGCGCTCCATCGGCTTGCCACACCCCGGACGTCGTCGACATCTGAAGCATCCCTGCGGCTCCCAGGATAATATGGATTCCGTCCCCGTCTCAAGCGACCAAAGGCGCCTTCGTCCGGCGCATCGATCACGGTGACGACATCGGCTTGAGTAAGGGACACGAAGCGTTGCTATATTCATGTGCCGATGGGAATCGGCAGTGACCTCGACGTGATTTTCCTGTCCCGATGCTTTGAACGTATCGAACCATTTGTCGTACTCTGGACAAGATGGCTCCGCAGCACGATTAAGGGGCTTGGTCTCGTGACGGTCAGGTCCGGTCAGGAGAGCGGGGACGGCGCTGCCATTCTCGCCTGTCGGCGAAAGGAGCAGCGAGCCTCGCGCTTGAACGCGGCCATTTTCTTAGAGATCGTTCAATAGCTGATGTTGCTCATCGTAACTGATCGTACTGCTTGCCAATTTGTGATAGCGATCGCGTGTTCGACTGGCTGAAGAATCTCGACATTCCTGCTGCCGGCTTCCGCATCCTGATACTTTTGTGCGATCTGCTCATCGCAATCTTGCTCCATCGATCGACGGATCTCGTGCAAACACTTGTCACCACGCCCCAGTATGTATTCGCTCAAAGCGAATTCGATTGACATTTTGCTGCATCAATTATGCTATGAAATAATGGATATCGAACTCGCCAGAACTTTCATCGAGATCGTGTCAACCGGTAGTTTCATCAAAGCTGCCGACCGCTTGCATGTCGCACAGACCACGGTCAGCGCACGTGTGCGCCTCCTCGAGCAGCAGCTCGGGCGTCCGCTGTTCGTTAGAAACAAGGGCGGTGCGAGCCTCACCCCGGCTGGCGAACAGTTCCTTCGTTTCGCGCCGACCTTCGTCCAATTATGGCAGCGCGCAAAACAGCAAGTGGCTGTGCCGGAAGGACACAGCGCTGTCTTGACGATTGGAAGCGAAGTCAGCTTATGGCGACCGCTCCTGATCGAGTGGGTCAGGGCGATGAGGCGATCGCACCCGGACATTGCGCTTCGCGTTCACGTCGACGTTCCTCAGGATTTGGTTACGCACGTTGCTGCCGGGCTTGTAGATATCGCGATCATGTACGCCCCCCAACATCGACCGGGGTTGGAGGTCGATCTGGTCATGGAGGAAGAACTCGTTCTCGTGACAACCGATCTCGCAAAGTATCGCGAGAATGATCCTCGATATGTTCACGTCGAATGGGGTTCAGAGTTCGCTCTTCATCATGCAGTGAGCTTTCCGGAAGCCGTGCCGAGTCTCGTAACAAATCTCGGTCCGCTTGCGCTGAGCTATATCCTCCTGGAAGGAGGTTCCGGATATTTCCGAATGCATGCGGTTCAGTCATATCTTGCCGAGGGCGCACTTCACCTGGTTCCTGGCGCGCCTCGGTTCTCATTCCCGGTTTACGCCACACACGCGACAAATGTTGATGCCGCAGCGTTGGAGGCGGCACTCGTCGCGTTGCGCAAGGCCGCAAACGTCGGGAAATAGCTCGACAAGATCCCGTGACGACTCGTTCGGCAAGAACACGTAAAAGCGCGTCAGCGCTGGCGACGTCGGGACGGCCGTCACCATGCATCATCGACACGCTGTGCCGCCGATTAGGTCGGTGGTGATACTCCGCTCGATCGCACTTCAAGCACCGCGAGGCTTCGTTCCCTACCACGCTCGGTCTAATGAATTGACTGCCCAGGTCCAAGTCCAATGAGGGCGGTGCCAATCGGACTTAGAACCGAGATGGAGCAAGCGGCTTTGGTTTCGTCCGGAAGAACGAGACGACCGCGACGAAGGTGTGAGGTTCCAAGCTCGACGAACTTCACCTCGCATCCCATGCTGACTGCCGAACTCCACGCGCGGTTGTCTGAGATTATATCGGCGCGATCAATCTCCTCTCGAAGGAGACGATCAGTATCGAGGCTCCCCGTCGGCAAGTCTTTGAGCAGCTTTTGTCGGTCCATTCTCGTTAGAACTATGGACGGTCGGTCAGGACGGCTCTGTCCAGAGTTGGTCATGGTACTCTTCTCCCGGAGAGCAGCATGAACCGCTCCGGGTTTGCCAGAGGTTCCAACTCCTGAGAGGATGACCCATAACGAGCAAGACGACGAACAAGTTTTCACCCGAGGTCCAGACGCGAGCGGTTCGGATGGTTCTGGATCACGCCGGCGAGCACCCGTCGCGCTGGGCGGCCGTGAGCTCAATCGCGACCAAGATTGGCTGCACGCCGCAGACGCTGCGTACGCAAGGTCTGGCGCCAGCTAAAGCGCGAAGGCTTTGATGTTGCGCGTTGCACAGTGTCGCGATTGATGCGGGACATGGGTTTGCAAGGGGTTATCCGTGGCAAACCGGTTAAGACCACGATCAGCGACCAGGCCGCGTCGTGCCCGCGGGATCATGTCAACCGCCAGTTCAAGGCGCCAAGGCCGAATGTTCTTTGGCTCTCCGACTTCACCTATGTCGCAACCTGGACCGGCTTTGTCTACGTCGCCTTTGTGATCGATGCTTATGCACGAAGGATCGTCGGCTGGCGAGCCTCGCGCACGGCACATGCAGGTTTCGTGCTCGATGCGCCAGAGCAGGCACTGCATGATCGGAGGCCGGTCCATCTGTGGCGGGCTCGTGCACCACAGCGACAGAGGCAGCCAATACCTATCCATTAAGTACACCGAGCACTTGGCTGAGGCTGGTGTTGAGC
>NZ_JBARGP010000558.1:0-1527 GCF_049798375.1 Bradyrhizobium sp. | reverse complement strand
ACGCCGGGCTTCAGATGCTCGTAGATCGAGTGATAGACGCCGTCGACCATCGCTGCCGCCTGGTTGAGCAGCATGATCTCGTCGATGTTCTTGATCTCGCGCGCGTCCAGCATCACCTGCTGGCCGTCGACGACCTTCATGCCGGCCTTCTGCAGCTCGAAGAACATCGCGGTCTCGGCGAGGTCGACGCCGACCGGCATGTCGGCGACGCCGGCTGACCGCAACAGGCTCATCACCTCTTCGGCATGCGCCTTCATCAGCCCGACCGCGGGCGGCACGGTGCCGCGCATGCCGAGCATGCCGGCGCGGCAATTCTCCGGCTCCAACCAGTCGCAGAAGATGCGGTGATGCACGGCGGCCGAACCGAAATCCCACACGATCGGCTCGCCGTCACCGGCGAGCAGTGCAAACCGACACAGCTTGTCGCGCTCCCATTCGCCGATCTTGGTGCCGGAGACGTAGCGGATGTTGTTGACGTCGAACAGCAGCAGCGCGCCGCTGCCCGACGCCTTCAGCGCCGCCCGTGCGCGCGCCAGGCGGTAGCGGCGCAGACGATCGAAATCCACCCGGCGCTCGAAATCGACCGAGATGTGGCCGTGCGAGGGAATGGCGCGATCCCAGCGCCAATGCGGATCGAGGTGCTCCGGGCTGACGAGATGCGGCTTGAGCGCGTTGCCTGTCATGTGCGGATATCCAGCTGTTGGCGACTTCGACCGGCTGTTGCAATCGATTGTAATGCGGGGTTTATTGCATGTGCGCGCGAAGTGTCAAGCAGCGGCGCGACGCAATCGTCGCTGCATCGCGACATGAAGGGACGATGGACCAGAACCGACGACAGCCAAAGCGCGCGCGCGCCCTGCCGTCAGCGCCGCGTCCCACCATCAAGGACATCGCGGAGCGCTGCGGCGTGCATCCCTCTACGGTGTCGCGCGCGCTTAGTCCGGCGATGAGGCATCTCGTTGCCGACGACGTCGCCAAGCGCATCCACATCGCGGCCGATGCGCTCGGCTATCGGCTGAACATGGCGGCGGCGGGCTTGCGCACCGGACGTAGCGGACTGATCGGCGTGCTGGTGCCCGATATCGCCGATCCCGGCTTTCCGCCGATCCTCTCCGGCATCGCCGATCAACTCGATGCCGCCGGCTATGCGACCATCGTGGTGGACGTCGGCGCGCACGGCTTGCAGCAGCAATTCGTCGACCGGCTGATCGGGCGCGGCGTCGACGGGCTGGTGCTGGCGACGGTGAGCCTGCGCGATGCAATCGTGAAGCATTGCCTCGATGCGGCGATCCCGGCCGTGCTGGTCAATCGCCTCGACGGCAGCGCGCGACTGCCGTCGGTGACGAGCGACGAGGCCGAGGGCATGCGGCTGGCCGTCGCGCATCTCGCAGCGCTCGGCCATCGAGGCATCGGCCATGTCGCCGGCCCGCCCGAGATCTCGACAGGTAGCCGCCGCCGCGCCGGTTTCGACGCCAGCGCTGCGCGCGCGGGGCTCGCGACGCGCGACACCAGGGTGGAGATCGCAGC
>NZ_JBARGP010000557.1:0-2267 GCF_049798375.1 Bradyrhizobium sp. | reverse complement strand
GGGCTGCTGCTGCCGCTGCTGCTTGCCGGCGGCTGGGAGCTGATCGTTCATGTCGGCCTGTCCAACGGCCGGCTGGTGCCGCCGCCGAGCCGCATCATCGCGACCATCGCCGACCTCGCCCGCACGGGCGAACTGACCCGCCATATCAGCATCACGCTGGCGCGGGTCGGTATCGGCTTCGGCCTTGGCGTTGCCGCCGGCACAGTGATGGGCGGCATCTGCGGCTATTGGAGCCTGGCGCGGCGGCTTTTTGATCCGACGGTCCAGGCCTTGCGCGCGATCCCTTCGATCGCCTGGGTGCCGCTGTTCATCCTCTGGCTCGGCATTTTCGAGACCTCGAAGGTGGCGCTGATCGCGGTCGGCGTGTTCTTCCCGGTCTATCTCGGCGTGATGGGAGCGATCCTCTCGGTCGACCGCAAGATCGTCGAGGTCGGCCGCGTGTTCCGCCTGTCCGGCCCGGCGATGATCCGCCGCATCCTATTGCCCGCGGTGCTGCCGGCCTATGTGGTGTCGCTGCGCGTCGGGCTTGGCCTCGGGTGGATGTTCGTCGTGGCGGCCGAATTCATGGGCGCGTCCGAAGGGCTCGGCTATCTCCTGATCGATGGCCAGCAACTCGGCAAGCCGGCGCAGATCGTCGCCGCCATCGTGATCTTCGCCATCATCGGCAAGGCGACCGACTGGCTGCTGGAGGTCGCGACCGCGCCGCTGCTGCGCTGGCAGGACAATTTCGCGCGTAATAGCGGAGGGCGCTGATGCTGTCGCTGCAATCGCTCAGTAAGACCTATCCGAACCGCGTTCATGCGCTGGAGCGGTTCTCCGCCGACATCAGGCATGGCGAGATCCTCGCCATCATCGGCGGCTCCGGTTGCGGCAAGTCGACCTTGTTGCGCGCCATCGCCGGCCTCGATCCGGCAAGCCAGGGCGCCGTCACGCTGGATGGCGAGCGCATCACCGCGCCGCATGAGCGGGTCGGCATCATCTTCCAGGAACCGCGGCTGCTGCCGTGGCTCTCCGTCGCCGACAATGTCGGTTTCGGCCTGTCGGGTCTGCCGGCAGACCAGCGCCGCGCCCGCGTCGCCCAGGCGCTGAGCCGCGTCGGCCTCGCTGAGAAGGCCAGGGCATGGCCGCGCGAGCTCTCCGGCGGCCAGGCGCAGAGGGTGGCGATCGCCCGCGCGCTGGTCACGCAGCCCGAGGTGCTGCTGCTGGACGAGCCGTTCTCCGCGCTCGATGCCTTTACCCGCAAGGATCTGCAGGACCATCTGCTCGACCTCTGGGCCGATACGCGGCCGACGCTGATCATGGTCACGCATGACGTCGAGGAGGCCGTGGTCATGGCCGATCGCGTGCTGGTGATGCGGCCGCATCCGGGGCGGCTGTTCGAGGAGATCACGATCAATCTGTCGCGGCCGCGCGACCGCACCACGCCGATGTTCGAGCAGTTCAAGCGCCACGTCATGACCGCGCTGGACCGTTCGCTGGACCGAACGATACCGGAGACGCAGGGCAGGCGTGAAGCCGGCGGGGCGATGTGGTGGTGACATCGCCGCTGCAGCCCGATACATCTTTCGGGAAATGAATCCGGAGAGAACGACAATGGATGCCGCCGAGTTGCGCGCCATGCAGGCGCCGATCAAGGAACGCTACAAGGCCGATCCGTCGGCTGCCATCATCACGCTGAAGGCCAAGGGCTCGGTCGACAATGACGGGTTGACCTGCAAGGTCGAGACCGGCCGCGCGCTGGCCACCGCCGGCCTGCATCCGGCCACCGGCGGCTCGGGCCTGGAGCTGTGCTCCGGCGACATGCTGCTGGAGGCGCTGGTCGCCTGCGCCGGCGTCACCTTGAAGTCGGTCGCGACCGCGATCGAGGTGCCGCTGAGGAGCGGCGACGTCATCGCCGAGGGCGATCTCGATTTTCGCGGCACGCTTGGCGTCGACAAGGAGGCCCCGGTCGGCTTCGCCGAGATTCGGCTGCGCTTCGAGGTCGGCACCGACGCGCCGCAGGACAAGCTCGATCTGCTGCTGAAGCTCACCGAGCGCTATTGCGTGGTCTATCAGACCATCAAGAACGGCCCGAAGATTACGGTGACGATGAAGCGGGTGTGATGTCGCTGGTTCCTGCGGAAGCGCCGGGGCATGCACATATCTCGCGGCTGGCTTCCTTCACCTCGCCCCGCTTGCGGGGAGAGGTCGGATGGCATCGAAGATGACATCCGGGTGAGGGGGTACAGGTCTAACAACTTGCACCTATCGCGCGTCTGCCCCTCACC
>NZ_JBARGP010000556.1:0-6626 GCF_049798375.1 Bradyrhizobium sp. | reverse complement strand
GATCGTGCCCTGAACGTCGATTTGACATTCACAGCACTTTCTCCCCATTAGCATCTTCACGAATGCGAACTGTCAGCTTGTGCTGCGCGCCGTAGCCCGCGTGCGGCTCAGACACGCATCCGTCGTCGATCAAAAACGTTGAGACCGGACTCCAGGTCATGAATCATTTCGACTATCGCGATGGCGTGCTGCACGCCGAGGCGGTCAATCTGTCCGCGCTGGCCGACCAGGTCGGCACGCCGTTCTACTGCTATTCGACCGCGACGCTGGAGCGGCATTACCGCGTCTTCGCCGATGCCTTTGCCGGCGAGAAGGTGCAGATCCTCTACGCGATGAAGGCCAATTCCAACCAGTCAGTGCTGCGCACGCTGGCGAAGCTCGGCGCCGGCGCCGACGTGGTCTCGGGCGGTGAGCTGAAGCGCGCGCTCGCGGCCGGCATCCCGCCGGGCAAGATCGTGTTCTCCGGCGTCGGCAAGACCCAGGCCGAGCTGCGCGCTGCGCTGGCCGCCGATATCCATTGCCTCAACGTCGAATCCGAGCCGGAGCTCGAGCTGCTGTCGCGCCTCGCCGTCGAGACCGGGCGCGTCGCGCGCATCTCGGTGCGGGTCAATCCCGACGTCGATGCCGGCACCCACGCAAAGATCTCCACCGGCAAGTCCGAGAACAAGTTCGGCATTCCGCTGGAGCATGCGCGGAAGGTCTATGCCCGCGCCGCGGCGCTGCCGGGCATCCAGGTCACCGGCGTCGACGTCCATATCGGCAGCCAGATCACCGATCTCGGACCGATGGAGACCGCGTTCCGCATCCTGACCGAGTTCGTTCAAACCCTGCGCGCCGACGGCCACACCATCAGCCACGTCGATTTCGGCGGCGGCCTGGGCATTCCCTACGACATGGACTGCGCCGCGCCGCCGGAGCCTGTGGCCTATGCGGCGATGGTCAAGCGCGTCAGCCACAATCTCGGCTGCACTTTGTTGTTCGAGCCGGGCCGCCTGATCGTCGGCAATGCCGGCATTTTGGTCGCGCGCGTGATCTATGTGAAGCACGGCGAGGCCAAGAACTTCGTCATCATCGACGCAGCGATGAACGATCTGATCCGCCCGACCTTGTACGAGGCGCATCACGACATCCTGCCGGTGACGCAAGCCCCGGCCGGCGCGCCGCGCTTCACAGCCGACGTGGTCGGTCCCGTCTGCGAGAGCGGCGACTATCTCGCGCTCGACCGCACATTGCCGGAGCCCAAGCCCGGCGATTTGCTGGCGATCATGACCGCAGGCGCCTACGGCGCGGTGCAGGCCGGCACCTACAACACCCGCGCGCTGGTGCCGGAGGTGCTGGTCAAGGGCGACCAGGCCGCCGTGATCCGCCCGCGCATCGATGTCGAGGCACTGATCGCGATGGACAAGCCGGCACCGTGGTTGTGAGGGCGTGCGTGCTGTCCGTGCTGACCCCGGTGTCTTAGGTTGATTTCCGCGCGATCATTCTGGCTTTGGCTCAAACGAGCAGAAAGACCTGAGCGGGCAGTCCGGACGCTTCATTGCTTGTCGGAAAAGGCAGCTGTTGCGACGCAGCTGGATCAGTGATTCAGTTTGTCTAACTGGCGGGCCTACACACATGATAGGACATCGGCGCGTTGTTCTGCGAGTTCTCGCTTGCGGGTAGCCCCTGGGGTGGCCCCCGCTCGATCATAGACCGAGAGGGGCCAGTCCAGATATTTGGACTTTCAGGGCATGAAGAAGGTCACAATGTACAACATGGCAGCCAAACCGACGGTGATACCGATGACGGTCAGGGCGGCCTGTTTAGTTGAAACGTCGTGCATGTCGAAGCCACCTTCAGTTGGACACGCCTAGTACCGTCAAGGACCGCGTATTGTGGCTCGGCGTTTGAAACTCGATGGCCTGGCCAACCGACAGGCCAATCAACGCAGCTCCGACCGGCGTAAGGACGGAGACGCGCTTTAGCGTTATGTCCGCTTCGTGTGGATACACCAACACCACGTCCCGGACGTCGCCAGTCTTGTTGTCGCAGTACCGGACCAGCGAGCCCATGCGGACGACGCCGCGCAGATCGGAATTGTCCGCCACCACGGTTGCACGCTCGATCTCCTGCGCCAGGAAATGGGCCACGCGCGGGAAGATCACCTCGCTCGAACTTGCCAAAGCGTTCAGGCGCCTGGCCTCACCGACCATCACCGTGACTGACGGCAACGCGTTTTCGGGCTTGCCTTTGCGATTAGTCCTGCTCATTACCTGCTCCTTCCTAGGCGGCTGATGGTCCCGGATCATCGTCGTCGAGGAGCGTCTTGCCCTGGAGCAACTGATCGCCAAATAGAATTCCGATAACATCATCTGGACCGCGTCGACTGACGCGTTCGATCCTGACGACATTGGTGCGCCCAGCGGTGAAGAAGGGGATTTCGCTTCCGACCTTCAGCCCCACCAGCGCTGCGCCCAACGGTGACATAACCGGGATTTGGGTTCGCTCGGACGTGTAGTCGTCGGGGTACACCAGTTGCCTCATCTCGCGAGGGACGCCCCAGTTGACCAAGAACGTCACCCACGAACCCATGGTGACGATGCTGTCCAGTCTGACCGCGCGATCAGGGACGACCTCCGCTCGGTTGATCTCACTCAACAGAAAACGTGCGTCCACGTCGCCTTGCGCTGCGCCCGCCCGCGCGAGCCATTCCAAGCGGCGATAGTCAGACGCGGGAAGAGTAACGTCCGGGATCGAGGGATTGTTCACGGCATGCCTCCTCGTTGGGCTCCCCTCATGAGAGAGCCACACACCAAAGCTGTTTGATGAAGGGAAGGGGAATCCGGACGGCACAACCGGCCGTCCGGCTAAGCTCCTGTTTGGAGCCGTCCGGCGTGCAAGCAACGGCGCGCAATGCGCGGATCGATGTCGAGGACGTGGGTCATGTCTTGCCCTATATAGGACCTCTCGCCATGCCCCGTACCGCGGCCAAAGAGCACACATCCTTTCAGGATGCCCCTGTTGCTCCTGACATCGCCCGTGTTGTCCTCGCAAGGATAGCTTTGTACCGGCTTTGCATGCACCAGGGCTGCCGATATTTGAACTTGGTTCGGTGAAGATCGACCGCTGCCCGTTTCGGGTCCTAACGAGATCACTTACGTGCCGAACGTTTCCTGGTTGCGCTGAGCTTGGTTCTATGGATTTCAGGACGCACAGTATGAGGCGCATCACGACATCCTCCCCGTCGCGCAGTCCGCCGCAGGCGCGCCGCGCTTTATTGCCGACGTGGTCGGTCCGGTCTGCGAGAGCGGCGACTACCTCGCGCTCGACCGCACGCTACCGGAGCCGAAGGCGGGCGATCTCCGCAATGACCGCCGTCGCCTACGGCGCGGTGCAGGCCGGCACCTACAACACAAAGCCGCTGGTGCCGGAGGTGCTGGTCAAGGGCGACCAGGCCGCCATGATCCGGGAGCGCATTGATGTGGACGCGCTGATCGCGATGGACAAGCCGGCACCGTGGTTGTGAGCGATATGCCGTAGCCCGGGCGAGCGCAGCGACCCCGGGACACCCGTCCCGCATCGCGCTCCGCTTATGGAAGCGCCGACCAGTTCAATACCCGCCATCCGAATCCGCAGCATGCCCATGGAACTTCATAAGTTCCCGCGCATTTCTTGGGCACAGCACAATGGAGGATCGAGATGGCGGACGGATTGCGGCAAACGGCGGGAGCGGACGTGATCGAGCCGTCGATCGCCGGTGTTTCCTGGGCGGCGGTCCTGGCAGGCGCGGCAGCCTCGCTCGCCTTGACCCTCCTGCTCCTGTCCTTCGGCGCCGGGATGGGCTTTGCGGTCGTCTCGCCATGGGGCAACAGCGGCGTATCCGCGACGACCTTCAAGATCGCCACCGGCCTGTACTTCGTCGTCATGGCGATGATTTCCTCGGCCATCGGCGGCTATTTGGCCGGGCGTCTTCGGACCAAATGGGTCGGGATCCAGACCACTGAGGTGCAATTCAGGGATACGGCCCACGGCTTCCTGGCCTGGGCGGTCGCGTCCGTGCTTGGCGCCGCGCTGCTGGCGTCGCCAGCGAGCTCACTGCTCGGCAACGCGCTCGGCGGGGCTGCGCAAGCCACGGCGAGCGCTGCAAACTCGGGACCGATGGAGGGCTACATCGACACCTTGCTGCGGCCGAACGATCCCTCCGCGCAAACTCAGCAATCCGATCCCCGGCCCGAAATGGTCCGCTTGTTCACGACGGATCTTCGTTCCGGCCATGACTTCAGCGCGGCCGATAAAACCTACGTCGCCAAAGTCGTGGCCGCGCGCACCGGCTTGAGCCAGGCCGACGCGGAGAAGCGCGTGAACGACGTCGTCGCGCAGGCCAAATCGGACCTCGATAGCGCCCGCAAGGCCGCGATGCAGACCGCGATCTGGCTGACGCTGTCGCTGTTCATCGGCGCGTTCTGCGCGACGCTTGCGGCCATGGAAGGCGGCGGACTGCGCGACGGCACCTGGAAAAAGAAGGCCGCCGTGACCACCCGACCATCGCTGACCTGAAATCTGCAACTTAAGGAGAGACAATCATGCCCATCCTGCTCTGGCTCGTCGGAATTCCGATCCCGCTCATCATCCTGATCATGCTGCTGCGCTGACGGTCCTCGGGGCTCCAGGCCTCAAGCCGGGTCTCCGCATCAATTCCCAAAAGGGCGCCTTTGGGCGTCCTTTTTTGGTATGGTGGAGCTTCGCGACCTCATCGGGTACAACGCGAAGCGCGCTTCCGACGCGCAGGCCAGCCGTGACATGGCATAAATTAGCCGGGCGCAGCATTGCTGGACCTCGCTGGTTTAGTGCACTGCCAGCCTAACTCCTGACGACGCCATAAGGCTGAGGAAAATTGCCCAGGTTGCCTGATACAGCACGAAGACTGTGGGCGATCCTTGCGGCGGTCGCCGTCTTCGTCGTGACATGCCTTCTCTCCGTGTTCGTCACGCCTTATGCGCTAGGTCTGCTTGATCGTTGCGTCCCACCCGATGGAAGCTGCGGGGATGTGGTCGGTTGGGCGATGCTCATATCAGCGCCGGTCTCGATCCCTCTCATCTTGCTTCTCTCGGGCGCACTTGCCTGTCTCACCTATGTCCGTGTCGCGCGAGACCCTGACAAAGCCTGAGCTGCACGCGCCTATCGCGAAGAGTGACACGCGTCGACGCACCGATCGCGCCGCGCCGGCCCGTCGAACTTCATCTCGTCCTCTCCACGGGGCGGGGCCGGCGTGGCTGACCAATCGGACATTCGAGCGCGGCACGATCCCAGCCTCCGCCATCGGCTGCCGCCCGATAGGTGCTTTCCAGAAACGACATGAGCGTCGCCTCCGGGGCGCTCGACTTCCTCACAACGTCGTAGGCCAGGAGATACTCCCCGAGCTTCCGATCGAAATATGCGCCCGTCGGTAAAATCTGTTCGTCGGCAAAACCGGTCGGAGTGGGATAGGCATAGGAGTAGAAAGCCGCAAAGTCTGTGCCGCCGCCGCCCGGCCAGAAGCCAGCGGATGAGACCTCATCACTATAGGCCTCGCGCGTCACTTCGTCCGGTAAACCCGGTACGCCCCCCGGGTGAAGCGGAGCAGGACGTCCGGAGAAGCGCGTCACCGCGAGATCGAAGCTGCCCCAAAAGAGATGGACCGGACTGACCTTTCCGGTGAAGCCCGTCCGAAACCGATGAAACACACGGTCGATCGCAACCATGGCCCTGAAGAACCGCGTCACGGCGTCTGCATCATAGGGGCGGATTTGACGGTCGTCCTGGAAGGGAATCGGATCGGGGACCTCATTGGGCCGGCCGTCGAATTCCGGTGTACCGCCGAGACGTTCCACCAGCTCACAGAACCGGGCCCGAAAGTCGGCAACGGACATCGGCCCGAGCGCCATTTCAACCCGGCCTCCGTCGCAGGCCTCTCCGATCACGACATGACGGGAGAGATCGAAGGTGATCTCGATACCTGTGGCGTCTGGAATCAGTGACGTGGTGAGCCCGCGAGCATTCACATAGAAAGTCGCGTGCCACGAATGGTTGACCCACGGCGTCCGCGCGAGCCGATACTTGCCGACAACTTGGCAATACAAATGAAGCGCGGAACAAGTTTCGCGCCATGCCTCGAAGGGGATCTCCGGCCAGATCGCGCTCATAGCGTTTCCTCCTTTATGCGGCGTCGCCGCGATGCGTCACTTTCCGGTTGTTACCATCAAAGCCCCTTGCTCCGGAGCCATGTGCGGATGGTCTGGATGTGCTCTGCCTTGCGCTCCAGCGGCAGCCAATGTCCGGCGGGCAAGCTCGTCACGGTCAGATCCGCGCAGGCCGCGCGCATTGGATCGCCTTGACGGTTTCCGGTGATGCTGCAGATCTGATCATGGTCGCCGTTGACGAACAGCACCGGCTGCGACAGGCGGCCGCCGCTGGGCGCCTCGCGCGCGTAGGCGATGTTGGCGCCGCCGTTCAGGTACCACGCGCAGGACGGGCGGAAGCCTTGCGCCTTGAACGCCTGCACCAGCACGTCGAAATCATCAGGCGGCCAAAGCGCGGGGTCGGTTTGGGTCGGCGGAGCGCGGTGCGCGGCGCCGTAGCGCCCTCCGTTGCGCGTGACCACTGCTGAC
>NZ_JBARGP010000555.1:0-11402 GCF_049798375.1 Bradyrhizobium sp. | reverse complement strand
GTCGGCATGGCCGGCGTGGCGATCGACTCGATCTACGATATGCGCACGCTGTTCTCCGGCATCCCGCTCGACCGGATGAGCGTGTCGATGACCATGAACGGCGCCGTGCTGCCGATCCTGGCGCTGTTCGTGGTCGCGGCCGAGGAACAGGGCGTGCCGCCGGAAAAGCTGTCAGGCACCATTCAGAATGACATTCTGAAAGAGTTCATGGTGCGTAATACCTACATCTATCCGCCGACGCCCTCGATGCGGATCATCTCGGACATCTTCGCCTTCACCTCGCAGCGGATGCCGAAGTTCAACTCGATTTCGATCTCCGGCTATCACATGCAGGAGGCCGGCGCGACGCAGGACCTCGAGCTCGCCTATACGCTCGCCGACGGCGTCGAATATCTGCGCGCGGGCATCGCCGCCGGCCTCGACGTCGACCGCTTCGCGCCGAGGCTGTCGTTCTTCTGGGCCATCGGCATGAACTTCTTCATGGAAGTCGCCAAGCTGCGCGCGGCGCGGCTGCTGTGGGCCAAGCTGCTGAAGCCGTTCAATCCGAAAGACCCGCGCTCGCTGTCGTTGCGCACGCATTGCCAGACCTCCGGCTGGTCGCTGACCGCGCAGGACGTCTTCAACAACGTGACGCGCACCGCGATCGAGGCGATGGCGGCGACCCAAGGCCACACCCAGTCGCTGCACACCAACGCGCTCGACGAGGCGCTGGCGTTGCCGACCGACTTCTCCGCCCGGATCGCACGCAACACCCAGCTGTTCCTGCAGCAGGAGAGCGGCACCACCCGCATCATCGATCCCTGGGGCGGCTCCTATTATGTCGAGCGGCTGACCCGTGATCTCGCCGCCAAAGCCTGGGGCCATATCCAGGAGATCGAGGAGCTCGGCGGCATGGCCAAGGCCATCGAGGCCGGCGTGCCCAAGTTGCGCATCGAGGAAGCCTCGGCCAAGACCCAGGCCCGCATCGATGCCGGACGCCAGGCCGTGATCGGCGTCAACAAGTACAAGCCGGTCGATGAAGCGCCGATCGACGTGCTCAAGGTCGAGAACTCCACCGTGCGCCGGCTGCAGATCAACAAGCTGTCGCGGCTGAAGGGCGAACGCAAGCAGGCGGATGTCGATGCGGCGCTGGCCGCGCTGACGCGCTCGGCGAGCGAAGGCAGCGGCAATCTGCTGGCGCTGGCGATCGACGCCGCGCGCGCCAAGGCCACCGTCGGCGAGATTTCAGAGGCGATGGAGAAGGTGTTCGGCCGTCACCGCGCCGAGATCAAGTCCATTACCGGCGTCTATAAGCGGGAGGCCGCCAGCATGTCTGATAAGGTCGGGAAGCTAGCGGCGCTGATCGACGCCTTCGAGGATGCCGAGGGCCGGCGTCCCCGCATCCTGGTCGCCAAGATCGGCCAGGACGGCCACGACCGCGGCCAGAAGGTGATCGCCACGGCCTTTGCCGATATCGGCTTCGACGTCGATATCGGGCCGCTGTTCGCGACCGCCGACGAGGCCGCACGGCAGGCGGTCGAGAACGACGTCCATATTCTCGGCGTCTCGTCGCTCGCCGCCGCCCATCTGACCGCGGTGCCGGAATTGAAGGCTGCGCTGAAGAAGCAGGGCCGCGAGGACATCATGATCATCATCGGCGGCGTGGTGCCGCCGCAGGATTACGATGCGCTCTATAAGGCCGGTGCGGAGGCGATCTTCCCGCCCGGCACCGTGATCGCGGACGCCGCCGAGGAGCTGATCCACAAGCTCAACGCCCGGCTCGGCCACAGTGAGGCGGCGGAGTAGTTCGCCGGTTATTTTTGCAGCTCCGATCCGACATGCCCCCGTCATGCCGGCAGCAACGCTCAGGGGCTCGCGGCCAATGCGCCCTCAATTGTCGTCGTGGCGGCGCGCATAGGCGATCAGCGTTTCGATGCCTCGCGACTGAAGGCGGTCGTTGATGCGGGATTCGACGATCCGCTTGACGTAACGATTGACGGCCGGGGCAAACCACATCGTCACCTTGCTCGTGATGACGGATGATGGCGTCGCACTGTTGGTCAACGTCTCGTCGACCTCCAGCTTGAAGGCATCATAGGTCTTGTTGAACTTCAAGATGACAGGCTCGTAGGCCAGGACCTGCGCCGTCGCATCGATGTTGAAATGGACTTCAGGCGGGTTCTTCCGGTTTGAGGTGAGATGCACCTTCCACTCGGCGCCGAGCTTGAGGGGGAGCTGAATTCCGGTCGATGGATTTGCCGGATTTTGCATCCAGAGTTGATCCTCGATCAGATTCCAGCTTTCGTCGAAAACCTGCAGCGCGCTGCTGCTGACGCTTTGACCATAGGGCGTGAAGGTCGATTGCACGCTGTAAGTCTTGTCCTTGATCTCGGTGACCGTGTGCACGACAGTTGATTTTGTCTCGCCGGTGATATCGTCGATGACCTGATAGGTCCAGCGATCGCCTGGCCGGACATCGATCTTGTCGACCACCGGCGCGATCGACGTCGTATCCTGGCTCTCGGCCAGCTTGTTCGCCTGGCTCGCAGCCGAATTGTCTTCCGCCTGCGCGCTGATGTGAACACAGGTGAGTGCGATCGCCATCGCCATCATGCGACGAAGAGAAATTCTGCTCATCACCGATGGCTCCCAGCGAAACCTGATATGATCAAAATTCGGGTGAACGCTACCTGATGCGCACCCGCAATTCAAGGTCGCGGCAATTCACCATCTACACGCCAGAATGACCACGCATTGGCGATCGCGCTTGAACCTTTGCTCTGCGTGGTCACAGATCATCAAAAATCGGATCAGGATATTCATGTCTGCCAGATTCACACTCGCGCTGCTGTTCGGCATCCTCTCGCTCGCGCCGGCGTTTGCCGCCGATCCCAACCCCGACGCGGCGATCAAGGTCAAGGCGATCGAGGCGAACGTGTTCCTCGACGCACAGATCAAGGCCGATCCGGCACTGGCGGCGAATTGCCTGGCTGAAGGCCGGCGATGGATCGCCAAGAGCGCGGCCGATGCCGCCGCGGACTTGAAAGAGGATCCGCAATTCTTCAAAGAGAACCGCTGGAGCTTCGAGCGCAAATACAGCGCGCGCTCCGTGGTCGCCGACCGCTATGTCAGCGTGCTCCGCGACGATTACATGGACACCCACGGCGCTCATCCCAACAGCACGGTCGACACCATCCTGTGGGACAGGACCGAGACAAAGCGCATCAGCATTCGTCCCTTCTTCACCGAGACCGCCGATAAAGGCCCGACTTTGAAGGCGATGCGAGCGGCGGTCGTCGCCGCGCTGAAGGACGAGAAAAAGAAGCGCGGCGGGATGGAAACAGCGACCGACGAGTGGCTCGGCAACGTCAAGCCGGCGCTGCTCAAGATCGGCGCGGTGACACTGGCGCCTTCCACGGAAGCCGGCAAGAGTTCCGGCCTCACCTTCCACTATTCCCCCTACGAGGTCGGCCCCTACGCTGAAGGCGAGTATGTCGCTTTTGTCAGTTGGGAAACGCTAAAGCCCTATCTCTCGCCCGAGGGCCAGCGCATCTTCGGAGGCGCCAGGCCGGAGACCGACGCGGACGAGAAGCAGTAACCGGCCCTGACAAACGCGCTCCGTGCAGGCTGCATTCTGACGACATGACAATCAAGAACGCCGGAATCGCTCTGTTGGATTGCTCTTTCGCGTGATGGTCCATGTCCGAAACGGTTATTGCTACGTCGAGCGCCGGGGCTCCCGCCTCGCCGCCTGAATCGTTCTGTATCTGGTCCGGCCACAATGAGGAGGTTTCACTCTCCTCGGGCCGGCGCGATATGCTATGCTGCAGACATGAACGATGTTGCCGACATCCCGCTCAAGGTCATTGTCGACAAGCTATGCGAGCTTGCCCCGGATCTGAAGGCGCTGGGCGTGACCCGCCTCTCCCTGTTTGGGTCGCGAGCCCGCGGCGATGCACGCGCGGACAGCGATCTCGACGTGCTCGTCGATACCACTGCGACCGGCACCGAGCCGACGTTCGACTATTTTGCGGTCCAGCACCTGATCGAAGACAGGATGGGCCTTCACACCCATGTCGCGCAGCGGGAGCTGTTGAAGCCGCGGATCGCCGCGCGGATTTCCGATGACCTGATCGAGGTGTTTTGAGGTGCCGCCGACAGTCGAAGACCGGCTCCATGACGTTCTCGAGGCGATCGTTGAGATCGAGCTCTTGACCGGCGGCGCCGATTTCCAGCAATTCACGTCCGACAGGCTGATGCGTCTTGCAACCGAACGTCTGCTCGAAATCGTCTGCGAAGCATCGAGGAGCATCCCAGGCGACATTAAGGAAACGGCACCGGCGATCCACTGGCAAAAAATGGTCGACTTCGGAAACCTGTTGCGCCATGCCTATCATGCCACTGATGTCGCGAAGGTCTGGGACATTGTCATCGGCGAACTGCCGCCCTTGAAGGCGTTCGTGGCCGACAAGCTCGCCGCACTGAAATAGCGAGCCTCCCTTCATCCATGACCAACCCGCACACAGACGTTGCTACCCTCGCCCGCGATCTCCGTGCCGGATCGCGCGCGGCGCTGGCGCGGGCGATCACGCTGGTCGAAAGCCGTCGTGGCGATCATCAGGCTGCTGCGCGCGAGCTGGTGCAGGCGCTGCTGCCGCACACCGGACAGGCGATCCGCGTCGGCATCACCGGCTCGCCCGGCGTCGGCAAATCGACCACGATCGATGTGCTCGGCATGCATCTGATCGCGCAAGGCCACAAGGTTGCGGTGCTGGCGGTCGATCCCTCCTCGGCGCGCACCGGCGGCTCGATCCTTGGCGACAAGACGCGCATGGCCCAGCTGTCGGCTTCCGACCAGGCCTTCATCCGCCCCTCGCCGTCGTCAGGCACGCTCGGCGGCGTCGCCGCCAAGACCCGCGAGGCGATGCTGCTGTGTGAGGCCGCGGGCTTCGACGTGATCCTGGTGGAGACCGTCGGCATCGGCCAGTCCGAGACCGCGGTCTGCGACATGACCGATTTCTTCCTTGCCTTGATGCTGCCCGGCGGCGGCGACGAGCTGCAGGGCATCAAGAAGGGGCTGGTCGAGCTCGCCGACATGATCGCGATCAACAAGGCCGATGGCGACAATCTCAAGCGCGCTGGGATCACCGCCGCGGACTATCGCGGCGCGCTGCATCTCCTGGCGCCCCGCTCCGAGCATTGGCATCCGCCGGTCGTGACCTATTCGGCAATGGCCGGCACCGGCATCGCCGAGCTCTGGCAGAAGGTGACTGAGCATCGCAAGGCCATGACGGCTTCGGGCGAATTAGCCCAGCGCCGGCGCGACCAGCAGGTGAAATGGATGTGGTCGATGCTGGAGCAACGCATCATGGCGCGGCTGCGCACCGATGCCACCATCCGCGGCAAGGTCAGGAAGCTCGAAAGCGAGGTCGCCGACGGCCAGGTCACCCCGGCCATCGCCGCCGAACGGCTTGCCGAGCTGCTGCAATGAGGTCGCCATGAGGTTGCAATGAGCCGGCCGCTTCGCATCCTCCTCACCGGTTTCGGCCCGTTTCCCGGGGCGCCGTACAACCCGACCATGGCGCTGGTGAAGCGGCTGACGGCGCTGCGCCGGCCCGCGCTCGACGATGCTGCGCTGTCGAGCCACATCTTCCACGTCACCTACCGCACCGTCGATCGCGAGCTGCCCGAACTGATCGCACGCCTGCATCCCGATGCAATGCTGATGTTCGGGCTTGCCAACCGCACCGCGCATCTGCGGATCGAGACCCGCGCCCGCAATGCGGTCACCACAACCTTCCCCGACGCCGATCGCACCATCGCCCGCAAGGGCTCGATCGTATCAGGTGCGCATCCGCTGCCCTTTGGCCCGCATACGGCACGGCTGCTGAGCGCCGCGCAGGCGACCGGCATCGATGCGCGGCCCTCGCGCGACGCCGGAAGCTATCTCTGCAACTATCTGAGCTGGCGCGCGATCGAGGCGACGCAGGCCGCGCATGGACCGCGCCTGGCCGCCTTCATCCATGTTCCCCTGCTGCCTCGTCCTGGCACGGCGCTCCGGCAAGGCGATACGCGGATCACGCTGGAGGCGCTGGTCGATGCCGGCGAGGCCATGCTGATGGAGCTGGTGAAGCTGACCCGGCAGGCAACTGACCGAGCGCAGCGAACGCGATAACACGGTTGCGCCTCCGCAGCCGACCACGACGGAAACCGAGCAAGGGAAGGCAGAGATGGCGAAACTCGATGTTGACGCGGCTCCGATCTTGACGGGCTCGCGCTACCCAGCGCCTTTCGACGTCCCCTGCATGAACATGTTTCGTCGCCGGCTCGCCAAAGCCGGAGGCCTGACACAGCTCGGCATCAACCTGCTGGAATTGCAGCCCGGGGCCTGGTCGAGTCAGCGGCATTGGCACACCGAAGTGGAAGAGTTCGTCTACGTCGTCGACGGTGAGGTCGTGCTGGTGACCGACGGGCGCGAGGAGACGCTGAGGCGCGGCGATTGCGCGGCCTTCCTGCCCGGCGTGGCCAACGGCCATCACCTGCAGAACCGGTCCGACAGGCCCGCGCGGGTGCTGGAGATCGGATCTGCCATCGATGGCGGCGATGAGTGCCACTATCCGGATATCGATTTGCACGATACCGCTGCTGGGTATCGCCACAAGGATGGAACACCCTACTGACCACTGCCGCGGGTAAAGATTTAACCCTACCAGCGACAATCCTGCCGTCGCGCGCTCCTCCTCATCGTGAGGATTCAAGATTTCGGCTTAAGTGATGGTTGCTCATCACTTTTTGCGCGAGCTGCACAGGATGGATGTCAATCGCCGCCGTCTGTTAGGCGCTTCCGCTGCCGTGTCAGCCGGCGCGCTCGCGCTGCCGGCCGAGCCGGTGCGCGCAGCCCCTTTGATCTCCACGCTCGGGCGCGACGCCACCCAATATGGCGTCAGGACGAACAGCCCCGATGACCAGACCCGCGCGTTGCAACGTGCGATCGACGAGGCCGCGCGGGCGCAGATGCCGCTGGCACTGCCGCCCGGAATCTATCGCAGCTCGACGCTGCGCCTTGCCGAAGGCAGCCAGCTTATCGGTTTCAGGGGCGCGACCAAGCTCGTCTTCACCGGCGGCGGCCCATCGCTGTTATTGAGCGAGGGCGCCGGCCATGTCGGCCTCAGCGGGCTTTCACTGGATGGGGCCAACATTCCCCTCCCCGCACGCCGCGGGCTGATTCATTGTCTCGGCGGCCGCGATCTCCGCATCATCGATGCCGAGGTGATGAACGCCAGTGGTGCCGGCATCTGGCTCGAGCAGATCTCGGGCGAGGTCAGCGGCAACATCATCGGCAATATCGCCTCGACCGCGATTGTCTCGTTCGATGCCGCCGGCCTGATCGTGTCGCGCAACACCATCCTCGGCACCAACGACAACGGCATCGAGATCCTGCGCACGGCGATCGGCGATGACGGCACGATGGTGATCGACAACCGGATCGAGAACATCAAGGCCGGTCCCGGCGGCTCTGGACAATATGGCAACGCCATCAATGCGTTTCGCGCCGGCAACGTGATCGTGCGCGGTAACCGGATCAGGAATTGCGATTACTCCGCCGTGCGCGGCAATTCGGCCTCGAACATCCAGATCTCAGGCAACAGCGTCAGCGATGTCCGCGAAGTCGCGCTCTATTCGGAATTCGCCTTCGAAGGCGCCGTGATTGCCAACAACACGGTCGACGGTGCCGCCTTCGGCGTCTCAGTCTGCAATTTCAACGAGGGCGGCCGGATCGCCGTGGTTCAGGGCAACATCATCCGCAATTTGATCCCGAAGCGGCCGATCGGCACCGCGCCGGATGATGACGCCGGTATCGGCATCTATGTGGAAGCGGATAGTACCGTGTCGGGCAATGTGATCGAGAACGCACCCGCTTACGGCATCGTCGCCGGCTGGGGCAAATATCTGCGCGACGTCGCGATCTCGGGCAATGTGATCCGCAATGCGCTGGCAGGCATCGGCGTGTCGGTGGCCGCGGACGGCGGCACCGCGCTCGTCAGCAACAATGTGATGTCAGGAACGCCGCGCGGCGCGGTGGTCGGGCTCGACCACATCAGGTCGGTCACGTCAGACCTGACGCAGGACGGCGCGCCGCGCTATGCACAGGTGATGCTGAGCGGCAATGTCAGCCGCTAAGGAGCGTGCCTGCGACCGGTGCTCAGAGCGTCATCAGGGCTGACGCGACAGCCCGGCATGCCGATGCGATAGCATCGGGCTTTTCCAGCGGCGAAAGATGGCCCATCTCGGGAATGGTCTCGATGATTGCTTGTGGAAGAACCTCCGCGAACGCCGCGCGCAGCGCCTCCGGGCGTTCCACACGGTCGAGTTCGCCGACCACGATGCGAACGGGACCTGCGAAATTCCGCAGACCGAGATCGACCGTCGCGATCATGCCGTGTTGGGTCCACTCTCGCTTGGCGGCCGGCGTCCCCGCGAGTGTGTCGGCGATGACCCGCTCGCGCTGGGCGCTGTCCAGCGAGCGTCCGGCGAGAATCGAGAGCGCCTGTTCCACGCCCGCACGCGATTGATACGAGGCGAGCATGGCTTGGCGCTGCTCGTTCGAGACCGGCATCGCCTGCGGAGGCGCCGGCGCCACCAGTACCAAGCCGGCCGGGGAAGACCTCCCGCGGGCAGCCACGATCTGTGCGACCTTGCCGCCCATGGAATGGCCGACCAGCACATAGGGCGTCAAGCCGAGCGCCGCGACGACGTCCTCCACATCGTCGGCCATCACTTCCAGGTCGTGGCGCCCATTCAGGGACCGCGAACGCCCCCAACCGCGCTGATCGACAGCGACGCATCTCGCGTCAGCGTCTAGTTCTGCCATGACTTCCTTCCAGGTCGACGAGGATCCGCCCCAATAATGCAGAAACAGGCAATTGATCGCGCCACGACCGCGTTCGGTATACGCGATCTTCGCACCGCGGGTCTGAATGGTAGTGTCGGTCATGCTATCTTCCTTGCAGGTCGTAGCTTGGTACGAATTCACGTTTCAGCTCCGGGAGGTCATGCGGCGCCTTGGGGATTGGCCGCGATCATTCGCCAGCCTCGCTCGGGCTGATGTCGGATTACGTTGGTCGCAGTCCCGGTTACAGAGACAGGGCTCCCATCAGGTGTGGTCAGGCGCAGCACGTAGTCGACGATGATCAGCGCAGTGTCGCCATATCGCAGGATGTGGCGCAACGTGTTGGTGATGTTGGCCCTGGCCGAGATCAACTGCTGCATCTCGGCGCGAACGGCGGCTGCGCCGAAATAGATCTCGTTGGACTGCCCTCGAACGACAGCCTGCTCGTCATAGAGCGCGGCAAGGCGCTCCAGGTCGCCCCTGTTCAGCGGAGTTTCAAATTCGAGCGGATAGGCGGCGGGATCGGTGACGATATCGAACATGTCCAGGCTTTCATGGTTTGCACAGGCTCGGCCAGTTCTGGCGAGCGCAGCGAAAACCTATTTCAAACCTATGCACCGGATAATCCGCTCTCTATGAACAGATGATCCCACCATAGGTGTGAAATGGAGCTCAAATGGACCGCCTGACCAGCATGGCGGTGTTTGTGAAAAGTGCGGAATCCGGTAGCCTCGCTGCTGCTGCGCGTGCCTTGGGCCTGTCCCATGCCATGGTCAGCAAGCACGTTCGCGCGCTAGAGCAGACGCTCGGCGTTCGCCTTCTGGACATGACCACCCGCAAGCTGAGCCTGACCGAAGCCGGACGGCGCTATCTCGTCCGCTGCGTGCAGATCATCGGCGAAGTTGAGGATGCAGCACTGGAAGCGTCCCAGTACCAGGCTGCGCCCCGAGGCCTTCTGCGCCTGACAGCGCCAGCCACGTTCGGACGCCTGCACCTCGCGCCCGCGATCGCCGAGTTCATGGAGCTCTATCCGGACATCGCAATCGACGCTGATTTCACCGACCGCTTCGTCAGCATTGTCGAGGAGGGCTTCGACCTCGCCGTGCGGATCGGCCGCCTACCGGACTCGACCCTGGTCATGCGGCGCCTCGGCCCTTGCCGAATGCTCACCTGTGCGGCGCCGGCTTATCTCGACCGCTTTGGGCTTCCTGGTCATCCACACGACCTGGCGAGCCACGCCTGCTTTGCCCTGAGCAGCGCCGCTGCGCCGAGAATCTGGGGATATCAAACTCCGGAGGGCGAGGAGATTCAGGTCCAGATCAAGGGCCGGCTCCAAGCCAACAGCATGGATCTTTTATGCTCTGCTGCGGAACGGGGCCTCGGAATCGTCTTCGGGCCGAGTTTCGTGCTTGGGCCGCTTGTCCAAGCCGGACGTCTGCGACAGATCCTTCCCGACCATCCCAGCCGCCCGCTCGACCTGTGCGCAGTGTTCCCGAGCAACCGTCATCTCTCGACCAAGGTTCGGGTCTTCGTCGACTTCTTGGTGCAGCGGTTCGGGGCGACGCCGCCCTGGGATTGCGGATTGCGTTGAAGATTGCCGATCAGGCCGATCGTTTTCGATGCACCATCCGGAAGCCGCGCAAGGCTCGCCGCGACCATGGCGGATCAGGAATCCGGCCTGTTACAGCGCGTGGCGCAATGCGGGATAGCGGCGGGCGATCTCGTCGAGATCAAACACCGGCGGCGGAGGCGTTTCCTCCTCCTCAAGATCGACGCTGATCGCATCTTCCAGCGCCGCCATGTCGATGCCAGGGGCAAGCGGTGCGATCTCCGATGTCACGATCTCCTCGGGCATCAGGATGTCGTCGGCGTCGTCGCTCTCCTCGACATATTCCGGGACGATGATGTCGGACTCTGCGACCACGGTCTCGATGGTCGGCGCGCGCATGATCGGTTGCTGGTATCTCTCGACGACCGCAGCCCGGACAGGCGTTGCAGGCTCGAGTGACCGCTGGCCGTCGGCGATCGTCAGCCAGAAGCCGTTGCGTCGCGGCGTAAACGGCTCGCCGAGCGACAGCGCACGCCAATTCTTCACCGCCAGCTTCGCTTCCTGGATATTTTCGAGAAAGGCGTATTCGCTGTAGTAGCGGCGCCAGCGGCCGCTCTCGAACAGCTCGGTCAGATGCTCCAACCGCTTCTCGGCAAGTGCGCACCAGCGCTCGGACAGTGCGCGATTCCGAGCCACGTCCAGTCGATGTGTCATAGAAAGCCCGTGAGAAAAGAGAACGGACGCGACGCAACCGGAACGAATCAAACTGACGTGATGTGAGTATTTTGTGGAAAAGGTTAATAAAGTCCACCAAACGGCGGAACTTTTCACGGATCACCGTAATCGCGCGGATTTTTCAACGGCCGCGTGTACCGATCGCACGTAGTTGCGCAACGTTTGCGTAGTAACGCATCCCCGTAAAACAACCGGGACTTGCAAGATCGAAGCGCAAATAGAAACCCATCGTGCGGATTCGCGCAGGGG
>NZ_JBARGP010000554.1:0-3670 GCF_049798375.1 Bradyrhizobium sp. | reverse complement strand
GGCGCTGTTCGTGACGCTCGATGCACGCGAGGTCGACGCCAACGTCCATCCGGCCAAGACCGAGGTGCGCTTCCGCAACGCGGGCCTGGTGCGTGCGCTAATCGTGCATGCGCTAAAGGAGGGCTTGGCGCGCGAGGGCCGGCGTACCGCGGCCAATGACGGCGGGACCACAATCGCCGCGTTCCGACCTGCTTTCACACCGCCGCGTGCCGCCAACTGGGACTGGCAGCGCTCGCCGTCATTTCCTGTCAGCCCGACGCCGGTGTTCGAGGGCACCGCCGCGCCCGCCTTCGCCGAGCCGGCGCAGGCCAATTTCGATGTCGGCGCGCCGACCGCCGATGTGCGGCTGCACGAGCAACCGGCACCTGGCGATCTGCTCGACCAGCCGTTGGGTGCGGCGCGCACCCAGATCCACGACACCTATATCGTATCGCAGACCCGCGACGGCCTCGTCATCGTCGACCAGCATGCCGCGCATGAGCGCATCGTCTATGAGCGGCTGAAGGCTTCGCTCGCCGCACACGGCGTACAGCGGCAGATCCTTTTGATCCCCGATATCGTCGAGCTCGACGAGGCGACGGTCGAGACTTTGTTAGGCCGCGCCGAGGAGCTGGCGTCGTTTGGCCTTGCGATCGAATCCTTCGGCCCCGGCGCGGTCGCGGTGCGCGAGACGCCGTCGCTGCTCGGCAAGGTCAATGCGGCGGGGTTGCTACGCGATCTCGCCGAGCACATGGAGGAATGGGGCGAGGCGCTGCCGCTGGAGCGCAAGCTGATGCATGTCGCCGCCACCATGGCCTGCCATGGCTCGGTGCGCGCCGGCCGCCGGCTGAAGCCCGAGGAGATGAACGCGCTGCTGCGCGAGATGGAGCAGACGCCGAATTCCGGCCAATGCAATCACGGCCGCCCGACCTATGTCGAGCTCAAGCTCGTCGACGTGGAGAAGCTGTTCGGGCGGAGGTAGAGCTACAACTAAGGTGTCGTCCCGGCGAACGGGCAGCGCGTGATTCATTCAGCCGTCATGCCCCGCGCAGGCGGGCATCCAGTACGCGGCGGCAGAAGAGGTCGAACCCAGACGTCACAGCGTACTGGATCGTCCGCCTGCGCGGACGATGACAGCGGAGAGAGACGATGACGGCGGAGGAGCGGGAAGCATTGCAGCACACCTCATGAAGCCCGCAAGAATACGAACTCCGTGTCGTCATACGCCCGGCGTTCGAACTCTTCAAAGCCATCAGGCGACTTGAACGCGGCGGCCTTGGACTCCTCGACGACCAACAGCGCACGCGGCATTAGCCAACCGCCGTCACGCAGCGAAGCAAGCGCCCGCTCGCCGAAACCCCTGCCATAGGGCGGATCGCAAAATACCAGCGCAAACGGCTCGACCGGATGCGCCGGACCGAGATCGGTCGCATCGCGGCGATAGACCTTCGTGACGCCGCCAAGTCCGAGCGCCTCGACATTGTTGCGCAACAGCGCCCGCGCCTCGGCGCCATTGTCGACAAACAGCGTGAACGCCGCGCCGCGCGACACCGCCTCGATGCCGAGCGCGCCGGTGCCGGCGAACAGGTCGAGCACGCGCGCGCCCTCGATCGGGTTGTCGTAGGCATGGACGAGGATGTTGAACAGCGACTCGCGCAAGCGATCCTGCGTCGGCCGGATGTCGCGCGAGGTGGGAGACGCGATATTGCGGCCTCTCAGCCGCCCACCGACGACGCGCATTCCGACGCCCTACTCGTCCTTCGGCGCGATGTCGCGCTTGCCATGATAGCCGCGCTTCGGTCGCTTGGGTTGCCCGGGGAAGCGCGCTTCAGCGTCGCGGCGGGCGCGGGATTCCTCGCTGCCGGTGCGCTGCACCAGCACCCGGCGGCCCTTGCGGTCGGCGACCACCTCACGCTTCGGCTTGGGTTTCGGATCCGGCAGCGGCTCGCGCCCCTTGCTATCCGGCTGGGGGCCAAAATCGGCATTGGCCTGCGCGATCACCTTCTCGCCGAGCTGCTCGCGCAGCACCCGCGACTTGATCTCCTGCACCTCGCCCTCGGGGAGCTCGGCAAGCTGGAACGGACCGTAGGAGACGCGGATCAGCCGGTTCACTTCGAGCCCGAGATGGCCGAGCACGTTGCGCACCTCGCGGTTCTTGCCCTCGCGGATCGCAACCACCAGCCAGACATTGGCGCCCTGGTCGCGCTCGAGTTCAGCCTCGATCGGCCCGTATTTGACGCCATCAACCTCGACGCCTTCCTTGAGCTGATCGAGCTGCGCCTGCGTCACCTCGCCATGGGCGCGGACGCGATAGCGCCGCAGCCAGCCGGTGTCGGGCAATTCCAGCACGCGCGCGAGACCGCCATCATTGGTCAGCAGCAACAGGCCTTCGGTGTTGAAGTCGAGCCGGCCGATCGAGATCAGCCGTGGCAGGCCTTCCGGCAGATTGTCGAACACGGTCGGTCGCCCCTCGGGGTCGGCGTGCGTCGTCATCAGGCCGCGCGGCTTGTGATAAAGGAACAGCCGCGTGCGCTCGCGCTCCGGCAACGGCGCGCCGTCGACCGTGATGGTGTCGTTCTCGGTGACGTCGAGCGCCGGCGAGTTGATGACCCGGCCATTGACGCTGACGCGCCCCTGCGTGACCATCTCCTCGGCATCGCGACGGGAGGCGAGACCTGCGCGCGCCACGACTTTGGCGATGCGCTCGCCGGTCTTGCCCGGCTTCGGCGCCTCGTCGGGCACGACGCGCTTGGCTCGCTTGTCAGTATCAGGCTTGCGCTCGCGATACGCGCCGCGGCCGCCGAAGGCCGGGCGCTTGGTGAAGACCCTGCTATCGTCCTCGTTGTCGCGGCGCGGGCGATCGGAGAGACCTCCTTCGCCACGCTCGCTGCGCGGATGCTCGTGCCAGTCGCTGCGGCCCTCGGAGCGCTCGCGCGGCCGATCGAATTTGGGACGATCGCCGCGCGGACGATCAAATTTCGGACGGTCCTCGCTCGAACGATCGAACCGCGGCCGCTCAGAACTGCGCGCGCCATCGCGGGGCGGACGCGTGCCGCGTTCGGGACGATCCGCGCCACCCTCGCGCTTCTGCCACGGCTTGGTTTCACCACGCTGCGGACGATCGCCGAACTCCCGGCGTGGGCCGCGATCGTTGTTGCGGTCGCTACGGTCGCTCTTGTAACCACCGCGATCCGGCGCGCCGCGCGAGAATTTCTTGTCGCCACCGAATTTCCGCTCCGGCCGATCACCGGAGGGACGGTCGCCAAAGCTGCGCTCCGTGCGCGGCCGATCGCTGCGATCGCGCGCCCCTTCACCACGCGGCGTATAGGGCCGCTTGTCGCCATCACGATCGCCGCGCGGCGCGTAGCTGCGCTTTTCTCCGTCGCGGTCGCGCGCTGCGTAGGGCTTGCGCTCGCCGAACTTCCGGTCGGACGATCGCGCCGCAGGACGTGCACCGTCACGGTCGCTGCGCGGCGTGTAGGGGCGCTTGTCGCCACCGCGATCGTCGCGGTCGAATTTCGGCCGGTCGCCGCGCGGCTTGAATGCGCGCTTCTCGCCATCGCCGCCGCGTGAGGGACGATCGGCGAACGGCTTGTCACCGCGCGGCTTGAACACGCGCTTTTCGCCGTCACCGCCGCGTGAGGGGCGATCGCCAGACGGCCGCTCGCCGCGCGGACGCTCATCGCGATTG
>NZ_JBARGP010000553.1:0-12644 GCF_049798375.1 Bradyrhizobium sp. | reverse complement strand
CCGAGCCACCCGCGCCAGGCGGCGGCGCGCCGGCGGCCTCGCTCGACGCATTGGCATCGGCCGGCCCACCCGGAGGTGACATGCCGGGACAGCCACCCTCGGCGCTGACGAGATCATCCGCCGTGATCGGCTTGTCCGGCGTCAGCGGCGGCGTATCGATCGAGACGCTGCGGATGAACAGGCGCCCCGGTCGCGAGAACCATTCGGCATCCTTCATGGACAGCATATCCGACGCCCCGGAACAGCCTGCCACAGCCGACGTGAGCACGAGGAACGCCAGGACGCGCGTAAGCTTTTCGTTGGGATCTCGCACGATGAACCTTGTTGGATTGTCACTTCAAATGCTGCGGCAGCCGGACTCGCCATCAAAATCAAAGCGAATGTTCCAGTCCCCCGCGACTAGCCGTAACGTCTCGTCCCACCATCACTTTGCGGCACGACCGTGGCTTTGCCAATTGGCGCGCCGGGATAAACGACAAATTATCATTAATTGCGCGCCGTCGCCATGGTCTGAGGGTGCGCTGCGCTCTCGCTATTGCCGGCGCTGCCAACGACCGCGTTCGTCGGCCTGCCAATAGGTGGACTCGAACCCCCGCGCCTTGCAATCGGTCCAGGCTGCGCGCGCAGCCGCCAACGCGTCGTCGTCATCGCCGTTGAAGACCAATACCATCCGCTCATAGCTGGCCGAATCAGGCGGCAGCGGCGCGTTGTCGACCAGAAACCGGACCTGCGCTCCGTTCGGGTTGCCGTCCTCGATGGCCAGCACGATCGGCTGATCGGCAACATCGGCCACGCGCCAGGTGGCGTGTGGCAGAAACGAATCGTCGCGATAGGTCCACAGATGCGCGTCCAGCGCATCGGCCCGCTCCGGTGATGTCGATTGCACCACGACGCGCCAGCCGCGCTCGAGCGATTTCTCGAGCAACGGCGGCAACACGTTCTCAAGCGACATGTTCTGCAGATGATAGAACAGAACTTCCGTCATGCGCCGGCTTACTTTTTGGCCTCGTAGGAATCCCACACCAATCGGTCGAGCAGCCGCACGCCGTAGCCTGAGCCCCAGCTCTGGTTGATCTCGGATTTCGGCGCGCCCATCGCGGTGCCAGCGATGTCGAGATGCGCCCACGGCACGTCATTGACGAAACGCTGCAGGAATTGGGCGGCCGTGATCGAGCCTCCGTGGCGGCCACCGGTGTTCTTCATGTCGGCAAACTGCGAATCGACCAGCTTGTCGTATTCGGGGCCGAGCGGCATGCGCCACACCTTCTCGCCGGTCTCCTGCCCGGCCTTGATCAGCCGGTCGGCCAGTTCGTCATTGTTGGAGAACAGGCCAGCATGTTCGGTCCCGAGCGCCACCATGATCGCGCCGGTGAGCGTCGCAAGATCGATCATGAATTTCGGCTTGAACTTGGTCGCGACGTACCAGAGCACGTCGGCCAGCACCAGCCGCCCTTCGGCATCGGTGTTGATGATCTCGATGGTCTGGCCCGACATCGAGGTCACGATGTCGCCGGGACGCTGGGCATTGCCGTCGGGCATGTTCTCGACCAGGCCGATGGCGCCGACCACGTTGACCTTGGCCTTGCGCGCCGCCAGCGCATGCATCAGCCCGACCACGCAGGCCGCGCCGCCCATGTCGCCCTTCATGTCCTCCATCGAGCCTGACGGCTTGATCGAGATGCCGCCGGTATCGAAGCAGACACCCTTGCCGATAAAGGCCACCGGCTGCGCGCCGGCCTTGCCGCCATTGTAGCGCATCACCACGGTGCGGCTCGGTCGGGCCGAACCCTGGCCGACGCCGAGCAGCGCGCCCATGCCGAGCTTCTTCATCGCCGGGACGTCGAGGATCTCGACCACGACGCCGAGCTTGCGCAAGGCCGCGGCGCGTTTGGCGAATTCCTCCGGATACAGCACGTTCGGTGGCTCGTTGACGAGATCGCGGGCGATGATGACGCCGTCCGTGAGATGGGATTGGGGCGCGAACGCCTTCTTGGCGGCAGCCGGATCGGCTACGGCGAGGGCGATGTCGGCACGGACGCCGCCCTCCTCGTCCTTCTTCTTGGTCTTGTAGCGATCGAAACGGTAGGCCCGCAGCTTCAAGCCGGCGCCCAGTGCGCTGACCTGCTCCGGTGTCATGGTTGCCTCGGGCAGCTCGGTCAGAACCGTTACCGGTTCGCTCGCCGAATTCAGGCGCCCGGCTAACGTGCCGCCATATTTGAGGAAATCGCGATCCTTGAGGTCCTTGCCCTTGCCGGTTCCGATCACCATCAAGCGCTGAATCTTGATTCCGTGAGGCGCCAGGAGGTCCAGCACCGCACCATCCTTGCCCTTGAACTGGGCCGTCGCAGCTGCGCGCTTGATGAGGTCGGCCGCGCCGTTCAGCGCCTTTTGCGAGGCCTGCCCTATTCGCAAGCCGTCATCGCAAAACACCACCACGATGCCGCGCGGCGTTGCAGACAATGGAACGAAACCGACCTTGACGGCGTCGGGCATCAAATGATCCTCCAAAAATGCAACAGGAGCCACCGGCAGCGGCTCCTGGAATCGTGTCCGTGAGGCGCGGCAGTAACGTTATGGAACGCATGTCGTGCCACTATGGCCCGGCTGCCCCGGTGCTGCCAAGGGTCCCGTGTCTGAGAGGCCACATCAGTTAAATTTTAAGCATATTTTTAACGTGCCACGCCACAGCCATTTTGTTGACGGATCAAAGGGATGGTAGTGAGAGGATCGGCCATCGGAACGTCATTGTGCCAGCAACCTGGGGGACCCCTGTCGGGGGTGGTTGCGGCGCTGCTCCGAGCGAGTGCTGGGTGGGGGATCGTACGGTAACGATGGGGTCGATCGACAGGTATATCTTTCGCACGACGTTGACGTCGTTTGCGATGGTCCTGGTCAGCCTCACCGGCGTGATCTGGATTACGCAGGCGTTGCGCGGCATCGACCTGATGACGAGCCAGGGCCAGACCATCGTCACCTTTCTCGGCATCACCAGCCTCGTGATTCCGTCGCTGGTCGGCGTGATCGCGCCGATCGCGGTGATGATCTCGATCTCGCATACGTTGAACAAGCTCGCGACCGATTCCGAGATCATCGTCATGAACGCCGCAGGCATGTCGCCGGTCCGGCTGTTTCTTCCATTCGTGTACGCAACCTGCGTGGTCGCCGCGATGGTGACCGTGATCTCCGCCTATGTCGCGCCCGACGGTCTGCGCCGGATCAAGCAGTGGGACGCCGAGATCACCGCCGACGTGCTGGCGAACATCCTGCAGCCGGGCAGCTTCAAGCAGCTCGATCAGGACCTGACGATCCGCATCCGGGAGCGCGCGCCGGGCGGCGAACTCAAGGGAATCCTGATCGACGACCGGCGCGACCCGAAGGAACGCAACACCATCATCGCCGACCACGGCACCGTGGTGAAGAACACCGATGGCTCGTTCCTGGTGCTGGAGGACGGCAATCTCGAACGCTTCGAAGTCGGCAAGCGCGAGCCGACCATGGTGGCTTTCGGCCGCTACGCGTTCGACATGTCCAAATTCTCCAGCGGGGGGCATGACGTCGCGCTCGGAATCCGCGAGCGTTATCTGTGGGAGCTGCTCTCTCCGGACGAGAAAGACCCGGTCTACAAGCAGATTCCCGGGCAATTCCGCCAGGAGCTGCACGATCGCTTCATGGCCCCGATCTATCCCTTCGCCTTCGCCGCCCTGACTTTCGCCTTCCTAGGTGCGCCGCGCACCACCCGCCAGAGCCGTAACTTTTCGATGGGCAGCTCCATTCTGGCCGTGTTCGGCGTCCGCATGGCCGGGTTTGCCTGCTCGGTGATGACGGTGAAGACCCCGATCGCCGCGCTGGTGCAATATGCCATGCTGTTCGGCGTGATCGGCCTCTCCGTCTGGATCATCGTCGGCGGCGTCGTGGTCGAGCCGCCCGCGGCCCTGATGGAGGCGATCAACCGGTCCAATGCGCGCCTGGCGCGGCTGTTCCGAAGGCCCGCCACCGCATGAACATGATCACCAACACGCTGGGGCGCTATTTCGCCGGCCGCTTCCTGGTCAATGCGGTGGGCGTGTTCGCGAGCATCTTCGTGCTGCTCGTGCTGGTCGACTACATCGAGATGGTGCGCAAGACCTCCGGGCTGGTCTCGGCCTCGGCCATCATGGTGGCGGAGACATCGCTGTTCCGGGTGCCGCAGCTGCTCGAGAAGATGATGCCGTTCTGCGTCCTGATCGGCGCCATGACCTGCTATCTCGCGCTGTCGCGGCGGCTCGAGCTCGTGGTCGCGCGCGCCGCCGGCGTGTCCGCCTGGCAGTTCATTGCGCCGGCGCTCGCCAGCGCTATCATGCTCGGCTTTCTCGCGACGGTTGCCTACAATCCGATGTCCGCGAATTTGCGGGAGCTGTCGAAAAAGATGGAGGCTGAGTTGTTCGGCTCGGCGCCCGGCGGCGGCGTTCAGGATGCTTCCGGTTTCTGGCTCAACCAGATCATCCCCGACGGACAGGTCATCATCAACGCGGCGCGCAGCGAGCAGCAGGGCGTCCGGCTCACCGGTCTGACCCTGTTCCGGTTCGATAAGCATGATCAGTTCGAGGAGCGAATCGAGGCGCGCGCGGCGGTGCTCGAGGAAGGGCGATGGGTGTTCAGGAACGTGCGCCGATTCTCCCTCAATGCCCCCCCGATCGACCAGGACACCTATACGGTACCGACCACCCTCACCCCGGCCCAGGTCCGCAACAGCTTTTCGACCCCCGAAACTGTGTCGTTTTGGCAACTTCCGAGCTACATCCGCTCGTCGGAGAGCTCAGGGTTCGCGACCGCGGGCTACCGTCTGCAGTATCATAAGCTGATCGCGCAACCGTTTTTGCTGGCTGCGATGGTCATGCTGGCCGCATCCGTAAGCTTGCGGTTCTTCCGGATGGGCGGCGTGCAAAAGATGGTTTTGAGTGGCGTGGGCGCAGGGTTTCTGCTCTACGTTCTGTCGAAAGTGACTGAAGATTTGAGCAAGGCCGAGCTGATGAATCCGATCGCTGCGGCGTGGCTGCCGGTGTTCGTCGGCGGCCTCACCGGTTTTTTGGCCCTGCTCTACCAGGAGGACGGTTAGTGTCTGTCGTCGCCGTCCGTCAGCGGAATAACGCCGTGGCCCGGCAGCGCGCGAGTGTGCGCCTGCTGTGTCTGCGTGCGTCCGCTGTCATGCGTCCTCTGCTTGCTCTCGCGCTGATGCTCGCGGGAGCGACCCTGCTCGACCTTGCGGCAACAGCGCCTGCCGCCGCGCAGGGCTTCGTCTATAACCAGCGTCCGCCGAAACCGAAGCCGCCGCGGGTGGCCAACGACAACCAGATGCTGGTCCAGGCGGTCGAGGTCGATTACGACTATAATAATTCGCGCGTTGTGGCGAACGGCAACGTGCAGCTGTTCTACAACGGCACGTCGGTCGAAGCCGACAAGGTGATCTACGACCAGAAGACCAAGCGGCTGCATGCCGAAGGCAACATCCGCATGACGGATGCCGACGGCAAGATCACCTACGCCAACAGCCTCGATTTGTCCGACGACTATCGCGACGGCTTCGTCGATTCACTGCGGGTCGACACCGAAGACGAGACCCGGATGGCGGCGACCCGCGCCGACCGTTCGAGCGGCAATTACACGGTGTTCGAAAACGGCGTCTACACCGCCTGCGCGCCGTGCAAGGACGATCCGAAGAAGCCGCCGCTCTGGCAGGTCAAGGGTGCCCGCATCATCCACGACCAGAAGGAGAAGATGCTCTACTTCGAGAGTGGCCAGCTCGAATTCCTGGGCGTCCCGATGGCCTATCTGCCGTATTTCTCGACGCCCGACCCGACGGTCAAGCGCAAGAGCGGCTTCCTGATGCCGAACTTCCCGTCCTCGACGGCGTTCGGCTTCGGTGTCGAGATTCCCTATTATTGGGCGATTGCCCCGGACTATGACGCGACGTTCACCCCGCGCATCACGTCCAAGCAGGGCGTGTTGATGCAGGCCGAATTCCGCCAACGCCTGGACAGCGGCGCCTACCAGGTCCGTCTCTACGGCATCGATCAGCTCGATCCGGGTGCGCTGGCGGGCCAACCTGGCGACCGCCAGTTCCGCGGCGGCGTCGAGACCAAGGGCCAGTTCGCGATCAACGACAAGTGGGTCTGGGGCTGGGACGGCGTGGCCCTGACCGACTACTACTTCTTTTCCGACTACAGGCTGTCGCAGTTCAAGGACCCCTACGGCTCGTTCATGAACCTGCCGACGGAAGCAATCTCGCAGCTCTATCTGACCGGCGTCGGAGACCGCAGCTTCTTCGACGTGCGGACGATGTATTACCTGAGCTTCTCGGGCAACCAGCAGCAGGTGCCGGTGGTTTATCCGGTGCTGGATTACGCCAATGTGCTCAACCGCCCGGTTTTCGGCGGCGAGTTCAGTTACAAGACCAACTTTGTCAACCTGACCCGCAACGATGCGGTGTTCGATCCGATCACCACACGGGCCAACACCAGCGGCCTGTGCACCATGGCCTCCGCCGACCCGCTGGCGCGGATGCCGTCGCAGTGCCTGCTGCGCGGCGTGCCCGGAACCTATACGCGGCTGACAGCGGAAGCGCAGTGGCGGCGCTCGTATACGGACTCGATCGGCGAGATCTGGACGCCGTTTGCGAGCGTGCGCGCCGACGCGATCAATGCCGAGATCTCGAACCAGCCGGGCGTCTCGAACTTCCTGCCGACCGGCGATACCCAGGCGCTGCGGGTGATGCCGACGGTAGGTCTGGAATATCGCTATCCGTTCATCAACGTGCAGCCGTGGGGAACGACGACGCTCGAGCCGATCGCGCAGGTTATCATCCGGCCGAACGAAAGCTATGCGGGTAAGCTTCCGAACGAAGACGCGCAGAGCATGGTGTTCGACACCTCGAACCTGTTCAGCGTCGACAAGTTTTCCGGTTACGACCGCGTCGAGGGCGGCGGCCGCGCCAATGTCGGCGTCCAGGCCACCACGCAGTTCGACCGCGGCGGCACGGTCAAGACTCTGTTCGGGCAGTCCTACCAGCTGTTCGGCATGAATTCCTTCGCGGTGCAGGATGTCACCAACACCGGCGTAGATTCCGGCCTGCAGCGCGCCGCGTCCGACTATGTGGCTAGCGTCGATTATTCACCGAACCGCACCTACACATTCAGCGTGCGCTCGCGCTTCGACCAGCAGACATGGGAAGTGCAGCGGTTCGAGGCCGAGGCCAAGGCCAACTTCGATCGCTGGTCGGTCGCAGTGACCTATGGTGACTACGCGGCACAGCCCGATCTCGGCTACCTGACCCGCCGCGAGGGCGTGCTGGGTTCCGGATCCGTCAAGATTGCCAACAACTGGGTGCTGACGGGCGCAGCGCGTTGGGATCTCGAGGCGAACAAGATCAATCAATATGTGATTGGCGCCGGCTATGTGGACGATTGTTTCGTGCTGGCTGCCAACTATGTGAAGTCCTATAGTTACACAGTGGGCACGACGGCCCCGGTGCTGAACAACACCTTCATGCTTCAGATCGGCCTTCGGACCCTTGCCAACACCACTGTAGGATTCTAACAGCGCGCCGCCGGCCCCGCCGGCGCTCCAGGTCGGGAGACCCCGCGGCGCGGCTTGGATTTGGATTCATTGCGAGCGGCGAAGCTTAGTCATGATCATCCGGTTCCCTCTCAGCCTTCGGGCGCTGGCCTTTGGCTGCCTTGTGGCGTTGACCTTCAGCGCCGGCGGATCGTCTGCCCACGCCCAGAGTATCGTCGTCATGGTCAACGGCGAGCCGATCACCGACTACGACATCGAGCAGCGCACCAAGCTCGACTTTCTCAGCACGCATAAGCAATCGAGCCGCCAAGAGGTCCTCAACGAACTGATCGACGAGAAGGTGAAGCTCAAGGAGGGCAAGAAGTTCGGCGTCGATCCGAGTGCCTCCGACATCGACCAATCCTTCGCCGGCATGGGCTCGCGCATGCACATCACGCCCGACCAGCTCGCCAAGTCGCTCGAGAGCCAAGGCGTCCGGCCAGAGACATTGAAGGCCCGGATCAAGGCCGAGATGGTGTGGACCAGCCTGGTGCGCGGCCGCTACAAGGAGCGGCTCCTGGTCTCCGACAAGGACGTGGCTGCGGCCGTCGCCGCCGCCGGCGGCGACACCGATCAGCAGGGCCAGGCCTACGAGTACAAGATGCAGCCGATCGTCCTGATCGTCTCGAATTCGGCAGACCAGGGCGCCATGGAGTTCAGGCATAAGGAGGCCGAAGCGTTGCGCGCGCGGATCCAGACCTGCGCCGAGGCCAATAGTGTCCTGAGAACCACGGCGAATGCCGTGATCAAGGAGACCGTGGTCAAGACCTCGGCGGACATTCCGCCCGTGCTGCGCAAGCTGCTCGACGACACACCGATCGGCCACCTGACGCCGCCGGAAGCGACCAAGCAAGGCATCCAGATGGTAGCCCTGTGCGCGCGCAATCCGACCACGATCGACACGCCGAAGAAGCGTGAGATCAAGGAACAGATGTACAGCAAGAAATACGAGGCGACCTCGAAGGCCTATCTGGACGAAGTCCGCAAGGCCGCGATGATCGAATACCGGGGGAAGTAAATTCGAAGCTGCTTTGATTTCCGGCGTTCGCAGGTTTAAAGGCCGCTGCAGATGATGCGAACGCCGGAACCGGAGCACCTGTCGATGGTCCAGGAAACCGCCAAAAAAACTGCCAAGGACGATGCCAAGCCGTTGGCGCTAACCATGGGCGAGCCGGCCGGCATCGGCCCCGAGGTCACGCTGCAGGCCTGGCATCGTCGCGATGCGCTCGGCCTTCCCGCTTTTTATCTGCTCGGCGATCCGGACCTGCTGCGGCAACGCGCCAAGCTGCTCGGCCTCGACATCCCGATCGCCGAGGTCACGCCGGACCAAGCCGTTGCACGCTTCGCCGATGCGCTTCCGGTGGTGCCGACCGGAGAATCGGCGACCGCCCTTCCCGGCCGGCCAGATGCCAGCAGCGCGAGGTGCGTGATCGGCGCGATCAAACGGGCCGTCATCGATGTCCGTGCAGGGCGCGCGAGCGCCGTCGTCACCAATCCACTTGCCAAGAGCGTGCTCACGCGTGCCGGCTTCAAACATCCCGGCCATACCGAATTCCTGGCCGAGCTGGCCGCCGAGGACGGCCGGGTCCCGCAGCCGGTGATGATGCTGTGGTCACCCATGCTTGCGGTGGTGCCGGTGACGATCCATGTGCCGTTGCGCAAGGCGATCGAGCAATTGTCCAGCCCGCTGATCACCTCGACGGCGCGCATTGTCGCGGCGAGCCTGCGGCGTCATTTCGGCCTGGCGCGGCCGCGCCTCGCGATCTCCGGCCTCAACCCGCATGCCGGTGAGCACGGCACGATGGGCACCGAGGACGATCACGTCATCGAGCCCGCGATCGCGACGCTGCGCAACGAGGGCCTCGACGTACGCGGACCGCTGCCGGCCGATACCATGTTCCACGCCGCGGCGCGCACGACCTACGACTGCGCGCTGTGCATGTATCACGACCAGGCGCTGATCCCGATCAAGACGCTGGCGTTCGACGAGGGCGTCAACGTCACGCTCGGGCTGCCGTTCATCCGCACCTCGCCCGATCATGGCACCGCGTTCGACATCGCGGGCTCCGGCCGCGCCAACCCCGCAAGCCTCGTCGCAGCATTGAAGCTCGCCGCACGGATGGCGGCGACTGCGGCATGAGCGCGATCGACGACCTGCCGCCGCTGCGCGAGGTCATCCGCGAGCACGCGCTGTCGGCGCGCAAGTCGCTGGGACAGAACTTCCTGCTCGATCTTAATCTGACCGCACGCATTGCGCGCGCTGCTGGCCCGCTCGAGGATACGACGGTGGTCGAGATCGGCCCCGGTCCGGGCGGACTAACGCGTGCGCTGTTGGCGCTCGGCGCCCGCCACGTCATCGCGATCGAGCATGACGAGCGCGCGATCCCGGCGTTAAGGGCGATTTCTGATCGCTATCCCGGGCGGCTGGAGATCGTCTGCACCGACGCGCGGACGTTCGATCCCAGGCCCTATCTCGGCAATGGCAAAGCCAAGATCGTCGCCAACCTGCCCTACAATATCGCCACCGCACTGCTGGTGGGCTGGCTGTCGGTCGAGCCCTGGCCGCCCTGGTACGAGATGATGGTCTTGATGTTCCAGCGCGAGGTGGCCGAGCGCATCGTCGCGCGCGAGAACGAGGAGGCCTATGGCCGGCTCGGCGTGCTTGCCAACTGGCGCTGCGAGACCAAGATCCTGTTCGACATCTCGCCGGCCGCCTTCGTGCCGCCGCCCAAGGTGACCTCCTCGGTGGTGCGGCTGGTGCCGCGCCCCACGCCCGAAGCTTGCGATCGCCGCGCGCTGGAGCAGGTCACGGCTGCGGCCTTTGGGCAGCGCCGCAAGATGCTGCGGCAGAGCCTGAAGTCGCTGCCATCAGATCCGGCGCGGCTCGCAGCCGCCGCCGGTGTCGATCCGACGCGGCGCGCCGAAACCGTGCCGATCTCGGGCTTTGTTGCCATGGCGCGTGAATTGACCAATAGTCGCGCCGAAAACATCCCGCCCGCCGCCAACCAACAAACATCATAAGGGAGACCCTGAATGGCATTGATGCGCCGCCAGTCGCTGGTCAAGTTCGACGCCCCGCTGTGTGAGACCATTGTCGACACGCCGAAGCCGCAGGGGCGCGAAGTGCTGGTGCGCATCGAGTGCTGTGGCCTGTGCCATTCCGACCTGCACATCCAGGATGGCTATGCCGATCTCGGCGGCGGCAAGAAGCTCGACACCACGCGCGGCATGACCTTGCCGTTCACGCTCGGCCACGAGATCGCTGGTGTCGTCGACGAGGTCGGGCCTGACGTGCCCAAGGAATTGATCGGCGCCAAGCGCGCGGTGTTTCCCTGGATCGGCTGCGGCCAATGCCGCGACTGCGCCAATGGCGACGAGAATCTCTGCATCAAGCAGCGCTTCCTCGGCGTCGCGATCGACGGCGGCTTCGCGACACACGTGCTGGTGCCCGACGCCAAATATCTGCTCGAATACGATCCGCTGCCGGTCAACCAGGCCGCGACGTTGATGTGCTCCGGCGTCACCGCCTATGGCGCGCTCAAGCGCCTGGTCGATCGGCCGCGCCAGCGCAATTTGCTGCTGATCGGCCTCGGCGGCGTCGGCCAGATGGGCCTTTCGTTCGCGCAGGCGATGTTCAAGCAGCCGGTTGCGGTGGCCGATCTCAGCGCGGCCGCGCGCGAGGCCGCGCTGAAGAACGGCGCTTCGGTGGCCTACGATCCCAGCGAGCCCGACGTCTTCAAGCGCATCCTGAAGGAGACCGACGGCGGCTTTGACGAGATCGTCGACTTCGCCGGAAACGAAAAATCGATGGCGTTCGCAGTCTCGGTGCTGGCCCGCGGCGGCAAGATCGTGGTCTCCGGCCTAATGGGCGGGCAGTTCAGTTTGCCGATGGTGCAATGGGTCTACAAGCGCATGACCATCGAGGGCTTCATGGTCGGCACACTCGCCGAGGCGCATGAATTGATGGCGCTGGCACGCGCCGGCAAGATCACGCCGACGCCGATGCGGGAAGAGCCGATGGCCGACGTCCAGAAATGGATCGACGCGCTGCGCGCAGGCGAGGTGGTCGGCCGCGTCATCCTGACGAACTGAGGCGTGACGAGTTTTCCCCGCTGTCCCCATAAACAACGGTCGGGACCGCCATCGATCGCGAGACGGTGACCGCGCGCGATTAGCCCATCTGGGCGCGGTTTCGAGCTGAAATCGCGCTCTGTTCCTATGCACGCTGTGAGGAAAATGTCGCAGTTCCACGGGAATAATGAGGGCCAGAATTAATCCGGATTTGTGGCTCATTGCGACCCAACTTGTCTCCGAGAACGCAGCGTTCGTTCGCGTACCCGGAGTCAAGAATTGGCCACACGACGCGCCAAATTCGCATGCGCCATTCTTGCCGGTCTCATCGGAACTGCTGTGCTGACTTTGCTGCCGCGAATCCCGGCTGCCGTGGCGGACGACTGCTTGACCGCGCCCACCGGCGACAAGGCCGACGGCCAGCACTGGCGCTACCGCCTCGAACGCGGCCGCCGCTGCTGGTACCTCAAGGATTCGACCGCAGCCGCCCAGAATAGCGCTGAGGACGCCGCGCCGCGTCAGGCGAACCAGGCTTCCTCGGCCTGGGATTTCGCCCTGCCGACCGCTCCAAAGCTCACGCCGCGCCGCGGCACTGGCCCGGCGCCACGCGTCAGCACGGAGGCGCTCGCCGACGATGACGCCCGCGCAGCGGCAAAGCCGCAGCCTGCCACGCGGAGCCTCCTGCGCACCCGGCCTGAAACCTCGTTCGATGACAGCTTGCAGCACAATACGGCTGCACCGTCGTGGCAGCCGCTGGCGTCAGCCGAGATGGACTCGCCGGCCCCTGCCCCTGCAGCCGCCGCATCGCCGGCACCGGACGCGCCGCCGCCCGCGTCAGATCCTGCGGCGTCGACGCCGCCAACGGATAGCCCTGTTGGCACCCCCGTCAAACCGGTGAAGCACGTCGCGCCGATCCGGAAGCTGCTGATGGTCGTCGTCGGTGCATTGTCGCTGTCGGGGCTGCTGGCGAGCGCGCTGTACCG
>NZ_JBARGP010000552.1:0-6536 GCF_049798375.1 Bradyrhizobium sp. | reverse complement strand
GAGGGTGCACTGCCCGTGCGGCACGAACTGCATCCACTACCGCGCCGCCTACTCCTTCACCGCACCCGTCATCGCCGACACATAATGTTCGACGAAGAAGGCGTAAAGGATCACGAGCGGCAGCGAGCCGACCAGGGCGCCGGCCATCAGCGAGCCCCATTTGTAGACATCGCCGTCGACGAACTCGTTGACGATCGCGACCGGCACCGTCTTGTTCGGGGTCGATTGCAGGAAGGTCAGCGCGTAGATGAACTCGTTCCAGCACAGCGTGAACGAGAAGATGAACGCTGAGATCAGGCCGGGGATCGCCAGCGGCACCACGATCTTGACCAGGATCTGCCAGCGGCTGGCGCCGTCGATCAGGGCGCACTCCTCCAGCTCGTACGGGATGGTCTTGAAGTAGCCCATCAACAGCCAGGTCGAGAACGGGATCAGCAAGGTCGGATAGACCAGGATCAGCGACAGCGGCGAGTCGAACAACCCGTAGGCCTGGATCACGGAGGCTAGCGGAATGAACAGGATCGACGGCGGCACCAGGTAGGCGAAGAAGATCAGGATGCCGACGGTATCCGCGCCCTTGAAGCGCAGCCGCACGATCGCATAGGCTGCAAGCACCGATGCGATGATCGACAGCGTGGTGGCACCGACCGCGACATACATCGTGTTCCAGAGCCAGCGCGGGTATTCGGTCTCGAACAGCAGCTTCGAGATGTGCTTGAAGGTCGGATGCACAACCCAGAACGGGTTGTAGGTGTTCATGTCGATCAGTTGCGCGTCGGGTTTGATCGAGGTCAACGCCATCCAGTAGAACGGGAACAGCAGCACGACCAGGATGATGGACAGCGGCAGATAGAGCGTGATCAGGCGTCGCGGCAGCGACTCCAGGTAGCTCATGCCTTCGCTGTCATCGTCGCCGGCGAGCGCAGCGGCGGCCGCCGTGGTTGCGGTCGCGGCCGTTTTGGGTTGCAGCAGGGTGTCGGTCATTTGTCGGATCCTTGCTGCCATTTGCGCCGTTGCATGCCGAACCAGGAGATCGCGATCGCCACCAGCAGGAACGGGATCATCGCGGTCGCGATCGCGGCGCCCTCGCCCAGCCGGCCCGACAGAATGCCGCGCTGATAGCTCAAGGTCGCCATCAGATGGGTGGCGTTGACCGGACCGCCGCGGGTCAGCGCCCAGACCAATTGAAAGTCGGTGAAGGTGAACAGCACCGAAAACGTCATCACGACCGCGATGATCGGGGTCAGCAGCGGATAGGTGATGAAGCGGAAGCGTTGCCAGCCGGTGGCGCCATCAAGCGTCGCGGCCTCGTAGAGCGAGGGCGACACGGTCTGCAGGCCGGCCAGCAAGGTGATGGCGACGAACGGCACGCCGCGCCAGATATTGGCGATGATGACGGAGGCGCGCGCCCAGCTGGTGTCGCCGAGAAAGTCGATGTTATGGGTGATGAGGCCGAGCTTGATCAGCGACCAGGAGATGATCGAGAACTGCGCGTCATAGATCCACCAGAACGCAATCGCCGACAGCACCGTGGGCACGATGAACGGAAGCAGCACGATGGAGCGGATCATCGCCTTGAACGGCATGCGCCGGTTCAACAGCAGTGCAAGATAAAGCCCGATCGCGAACTTTATGGCCGAGGCGATGATCGTGTAGAGCAGCGTGTTGAACACCGCGAGCCAGAAGATCGAATCGTCCCACAGCCACTCGTAATTCTCGAGGCCGACGAAGACGCCTGTGCGGCCGATGCGCTCGTCGGTGAAGCTCATCCAGACGCCAAGTCCCAGGGGATAGGCCAGGAATAGGATCAGGAAGGCGGCGGCCGGCAGCATGAACCACAGCGCAATGAAATTGCGGTTGGTCTGCAGCCGCGACCAAGCGGAAGGCTCTCGCATGGTCACCGCAGGTCTGGGCAGCGTAGTCTGAACGGTACTCATTCGTAGAGCAGCTCCAAATTGGACCGTAGGGTGGGCAAAGCGAAGCGTGCCCACCGATGTGTCCGGCCGAGTAGACGGTGGGCACGGCGCTTTCAGCGCCTTTGCCCACCCTACGACTTTACGCTTCCGTCATTGGGAACGAAGCGAAGCAATCCAGTCAGCTTCATCGAAGAGTCTGGACTGCTTCGTCGCCTTTCGGCTCCTCGCAATGACGAAATCGACTTTAGCGGAAGATGCGCTTGGCCGAACGCTCCGCGCTCGCCATCGCCGTCTTCACGTCCTCGCGTCCGGTGCAGTAGTTCGCGAACATGTCGACCACCACGAAGTCGGCGATCGCCGCGGCCGCCGCCTCGCTCATCTGGCCCATGCCGGCCGGCGTGCTCGCGGTCGCCGCCACCGAGCGGTAAGGCGTGGTCTTGGGGTCGGCGGTCCAGACCGGGTTGGCGTCGTAGACTTTCAGGAAGTGCGACAGGTAGCCCTGCGCCGCCTCGATCCACGGATTGAACTGCGCCGGCTCCAGCATGAAGGCGGTGAATGCCTTGCAGGTCTGCGGGAACTTGGTGAAGTTGTAGACCAGGATCGGGAAGCCGAGATGCAGCTCCCGTGTCTTTCCGTCAATTCCGGCCGGCAGATGCGCGTGGTTCATGTCCTCGGCGACCTGCGGATTGTCCTTCTTCGCCGCGACATAGATCGAGATGCCGTTGACGGTGAGATAGAGCTGGCCGCCCACGAACGCCTTGTTATTGGAGCTGTCGTTCCAGGACGCGGTGCCCGGCACGAAATTCTCGTACAGGCCCTTGACGTATTCGAGCGCCTTGGCCGTCTCCGGCGAGTTGATAATGACCTTGTTGTCCTTGTCGATCAAATTGCCGCCATGGGCCCACAGCGCCCAGTGCAGCCAGCCATTGGCATCGCCCGAGGCGTGGCCGAGCGCCATGCCGCCCGGCGTGCCGTTCTTGTTCATGCCCTTAATCAGGTCGGCAAAGCCGGCGAGATCCTTGGGAAATTCCTTGTGGCCCGCCTTCTCCATCGCGGAGATGCGATAGTTGACGAGGCCGCCGGTGGCCGCCACCGGAATGCCGATCCACTTGCCGTTCAGCATGCCGTAGGCTTTGCCCGAGTCGGTCCAGCCGCCGCACGTCTTGCCGAGATAGTCGGCGACGTCGGTCATGTCGGTGCACTTGTTCGGGAACAGGAACGGCAGCGAATAAAGGCCCCAGACCATGTCGAGCCCCTGCCCCGTATTGGCAGCGACCGACGCCTTCGGCTGGATGTCGTCATAGGATTCGTTGGAGACGTTGATCGTGACGTTGTTCGCCTTCTGGAAGGCGTCGACGATCTTCATGAAGGCCACGTCCTCGGCCTCGACGAAGCGCTTCCAGCGCAGCAAATTGACCTTGGCGCCGGCCTCCGGCTTCCACTGCGAGGTCTGCGCCCATGCCTTGGCCATGTTGAAGAGCTCTTCGCTCGACATGGTCGCCGCCGCGGCCAACATCGTCGCGCCCTTGAGCAGCGACCGCCGGTCGGTCAGGAAATCAGCCATCTTAGGTCTTCTCCCGTAAAATAATTCGTTTGTCTTGTTGTTCTGGTTTTGTTGAGTTGCGTCAAACGGCCGACGCTCAAATTCTCCGGCCGCTATCCTTGTCGAACAGATGCGCCGCCGACGCGCGCGGACGCAGGTGGATCTTCTCGCCGGGATTGACCTCGTGGCGATCGCGGAACACCGCGATGATGTCCTGGGTGCCGATGCGGGCGACGATCTGGGTTTCCGATCCCGTCGGCTCGACCACGACCACTTCGGCCTCGATGCCGTCACTGGCGAGTTCGAGATGCTCCGGGCGCACGCCATAGACCACCGGCTGGCCCTCGGAGGCCGCGGGTGCCGTCAGCAACGGCAGCTTGGCGCCATTCTCGGTCTCGACATAGGCCGAGCCGTTGGACTTCAGGTGGCCGTTGAGGAAGTTCATGGACGGCGATCCGATGAAGCCCGCGACGAACTGGTTGTCCGGCTTGTCATAGAGCTCGAGCGGCGAGCCCATCTGCTCGACGATGCCGTCATGCATCACCACGATCTTGTCGGCCATGGTCATGGCCTCGATCTGGTCGTGGGTGACGTAGACGGTGGTCGTCTTCAGCCGCTGGTGCAGCTCCTTGATCTCGGTGCGCATGGCGACGCGCAGCTTGGCATCGAGATTCGACAACGGCTCGTCAAACAGGAACACCTGCGGATCGCGCACGATGGCGCGACCCATCGCCACGCGCTGGCGCTGGCCGCCGGAGAGTTGGCGCGGATAGCGTTCGAGCAGCGGCGTCAGCGCCAGGATCTCGGCGGCGCGGGCCACACCCTTCTTGATGGCGTCAGACTTGGCGCCGCGCAGCTTCAGCGAGAAGCCCATATTGTCGGCGACCGTCATATGCGGATAGAGCGCGTAATTCTGGAACACCATCGCAATGTCGCGCTCTTTCGGCTGGACATTGTTGACGACGCGCTCGCCGATCGAGATCGTGCCGGCGCTGATGTTCTCAAGGCCGGCGAGCATGCGCAGCAGGGTCGATTTGCCGCAGCCGGAGGGACCGACCAGCACGACGAACTCGCCGTCCTCGATCGGGATGGACACGCCGTGCAAGACCTCAAACCCACCAAACGACTTGCGCACGTCGCGAATATGCACCGACGACATAGATCCCATTCCTCCACAGACTTTATAGAATAGCCGCGGCCGTTGCCGCGATCCCGGTTTTGTTGCAAAGCGTCTTAGCAGAGTTTTTGCGCAATGTCGTTGGATCAAAGTCGTAGGTTTTTCGCCTTTACCACTGACATTGCGCAGGGAATCGCGACATGCAAAATTGGGCCACGTTATAATGTTGCACAGTGCGCAGGCATGTGTGCAGTGCGGGAGGAACCATGAATAAGCCGATCACCGGCGTCACCACCAGGCGCAAGCTTCGCTCCAGCGAGTGGTTCAACAACCCGCATAATCCGGGCATGACCGCACTCTATCTCGAGCGTTACCTGAATTTCGGCCTCACGCGCGGCGAATTGCAGTCCGGCAAGCCGATCATCGGCATCGCCCAGACCGGCAACGATCTGTCACCTTGCAATCGTCATCATCTCGAATTGGCACACCGCGTTCGCGAAGGTATCCGCGCCGCCGGCGGCATCGCGATGGAGTTTCCGTGCCATCCGATTCAGGAGACCGGCAAGCGTCCGACTGCGGCACTTGACCGCAACCTCGCCTATCTCGGCCTTGTGGAAATCCTGTTCGGCTATCCGCTCGACGGCGTGGTGCTGACCACAGGTTGCGACAAGACAACTCCGGCGTGCCTGATGGCGGCGGCCACTGTCAATATTCCCGCGATCGTGCTTTCCGGCGGACCCATGCTGAACGGCTGGCATGACGGCGAGCGCACCGGGTCCGGCACCGTGGTGTGGAAGTCGCGCGAGCGGCTTGCCGCCGGCGAGATCGATTATGAAGAGTTCATGGAGATCGTCGCCTCCTCCGCACCATCGGTCGGCCATTGCAACACCATGGGCACCGCCTCGACCATGAACGGGCTAGCCGAAGCGCTCGGCATGTCGCTGCCCGGCTGCGCCGCGATCCCTGCGCCCTATCGCGAACGCGGCCAGATCGCCTATGAGACCGGCAAGCGCATCGTCGACATGGTCTGGGAAGATTTGAAGCCGTCCGACATTCTGACGCGCAAGGCGTTCGAGAACTGCATCGTCATCAACTCCGCGATCGGCGGCTCGACCAATGCGCCGATCCACATCAATGCGCTGGCGCGCCATATCGGCGTCGAGCTCGACATCGATGACTGGCAGAAATTCGGCCACGACGTGCCGCTGCTGGTCAACATGCAGCCGGCCGGCTTCTATCTCGGCGAGGAATTCCACCGCGCCGGCGGTGTGCCGGCGGTGATCGGCGAATTGATGCGCCACCAGCGCATCCATGAGGACGCCATTACCGTCAACGGCCGCTCGATGGGCGACAATTGCCGCGAGGCCAACAAGCCGGACGGCGACGTGATCTGGTCCTACGACAAGCCGCTGGTGAAGGACGCCGGCTTCCTCGTCTTGCGCGGCAATCTCTTTGATTCCGCGATCATGAAGACCAGCGTGATCTCGCCGGAATTCCGCGATCGCTATCTGGTCAATCCGAAGGACCCGAACGCGTTCGAGGGCCGCGCCATCGTGTTCGAGGGTCCGGAAGATTATCACCATCGCATCGACGATCCCGCGCTCGAGATCGACGAGCACTGCGTGCTGTTTATCCGCGGCGCCGGCCCGATCGGCTATCCCGGGGGCGCCGAGGTGGTGAACATGCAGCCGCCGGCGGCGCTGATCAAACGCGGCATTCACTCCCTGCCCTGCATCGGGGATGGCCGGCAGTCCGGCACCTCGGGGTCGCCGTCGATCCTCAATGCCTCGCCGGAGGCTGCCGCCGATGGCGGGCTGGCGATCCTCAAGACCGGCGACAAGGTGCGCATCGACCTCAACAAGGGCACGGCCAACATCCTGATCTCCGAGGACGAGGTCAAGAAGCGCCACGCCGATCTGAAGGCCAAGGGCGGCTTCCCGCAGCCCGCCAACCAGACGCC
>NZ_JBARGP010000551.1:0-10263 GCF_049798375.1 Bradyrhizobium sp. | reverse complement strand
CTGCATCTCGGCAACTATCTCGGCGCCATCGTCAACTTCGTGAAGATGCAGGATACCCATAACTGCATCTATTGCGTGGTCGACATGCATGCGATCACGATGCCGGTCGAAGGCGGCCCGGCGCAATTGGCGCGCGCCACCCGCGAGGTGACGGCGGCCTTCATTGCATCCGGCATCGACCCGAAGAAGCACATCGTGTTCAACCAGAGCCAGGTCTCCGGCCATGCCGAACTGACCTGGATCCTCAATTGCGTCGCCCGCATCGGCTGGCTCAACCGCATGACCCAGTTCAAGGAGAAAGCCGGCAAGGACCGCGAGAACGCCTCGGTCGGTCTTTACGACTATCCGGTGTTGATGGCGGCCGACATCCTGCTCTACCGCGCCACCCATGTGCCGGTCGGCGAGGACCAGAAGCAGCATCTGGAGCTTTCGCGCGACATCGCCCAGAAGTTCAATAATGATTTCGGGGACTCGATCCGCGACAACGGCTTTGGCGATGGGCTGTTCTTTCCGCAGCCGGAGCCGCTGATCACGGGGCCTGCGACGCGGGTGATGTCGCTGCGCGACGGCACTAAGAAGATGTCGAAGTCGGATGCATCGGACTATTCGCGCATCAATCTGACCGACGATGCCGATACCATCGCGCAGAAGGTCCGCAAGGCGAAGACCGATCCGGAGCCGCTGCCGAGCGAGGAGAAGGGCCTGGAGGCGCGGCCCGAGGCCGACAATCTGGTCGGCATCTATGCCGCACTGTCGAACCGCTCCAAGGCCGAGGTGCTGCGCGAGTTCGGCGGCGGGCAGTTTTCCGGCTTCAAGAATGCGCTGGTGGAACTGTGCGTCACCAAGCTGGCGCCGATCGCGGACCAAATGAAGCGGCTCACCGCCGATCCCGGTTATATCGATGCCGTGCTGGTCGACGGCGCCGAGCGCGCCCACGCCATCGCGGCCGAGACCATGCAGGCCGCCAGGGACGTCGTCGGCTTCATCCGCAAGCGCTGAGGCGGCCGGAGTTCCGCGCTGTCATAGCTGCAATTCCGCCGCGGGCCGGATTTACCTCCCTTGATCGTGCGCCCGTGGTCGCTATCTGATATTGTGCCCCTACACGCCGGCCTTGAACCGGCGCTGCCGGAGAAAATCATGTTTATCCAGACCGAAGCCACTCCCAATCCTGCCACCTTGAAGTTCATTCCGGGCCGCGTCGTCAGCGACGGCACACCGATGGAATTCAACAGCCGCGAGGCTGCCGCGCGCTCGCCGCTCGCCGAGCGGCTGTTCGACGTCTCAGGCGTCAGCAGCGTGTTCTACGGATCGGACTTCATCACCGTCACCAAGAAGGACGGCGACTGGCAGCACCTGAAGCCCGCGATCCTCGGCGCGATCATGGAGCACTACATGTCGGGTGCGCCGTTGCTGGCCGACGGCAGCGAGGCGGCCGGCGCGCAGGAGGACGACGAGGACGAGTTCTTCAACGAGGACGACGCCGAGACCGTCGACATGATCAAGGACCTGATCGAGACGCGGGTCCGTCCGGCGGTCGCCAATGACGGCGGCGACATCACCTTCCGCGGCTTCAAGGATGGCATCGTCTATCTCAATATGAAGGGCGCCTGCTCGGGCTGCCCGTCATCGACCGCCACCCTGCAGCACGGCATCCAGAACCTGCTGAAGCATTTCGTGCCCGAGGTGGTTGAAGTCCGGCCGATGTGAGATTGGCGGATAGCGATTCGGCTATTCACTACTCGCCATCAACCATTCGCCTGGGATCAGGCCGCCCGGCCGATGCTGGCTGCCTCTGCGGCAGCCTGGTGCATGCGCGAGGACATCTCGCCGGTCACCGTGCTTTGCTCGTCGACCGCCACCGCCGTCGAGGACACGTAGTCGCTGACGTCCTGGATCGCGTTCTTGATCATGCCGAGCGCGCCGACCACGTCCGACGAGATGCCGTTGAGGTTGCCGATCTCGCTGCCGATCTTGTCGGTCGCCTGCTTGGCCTGGTTGGCGAGGTTTTTGACCTCGGAAGCAACCACGGCAAAACCGCGGCCAGCCTCGCCGGCGCGAGCGGATTCGATGGTCGCGTTCAGCGCCAGCAGGTTGATCTGCCCGGTGATGCTGCCGATCAGCTCGACGATGCTGCTCATGGCGGTTGCGGCCGACGACAGCCGCTGCGCCTGCTGGTCGGCGGCCTCGACGCGTTCCACCGCGGTGATTGCGGTGTCTTTCGACTTCGTCATGGCGTCCGCGATCTGGTGCACCGACGCATTCAGTTGCTCGGCGCCGGCGGCGACCTGCTCCATCATGCCGCGCACCTTCTCGCTCTTCATGCGGGCAATTACTTGCATAGTGGTGTCGGCGGCGAACTTGACGATCTTGTAGGGGTTGCCGTTGAGATCGCGGATCGGATTGTACGACGCCTGGATCCACACCTGCCGGCCGCCTTTACCTACGCGCTGGTACTCGCCGGACTGGAATTCGCCCCGCTTCAGCGCCGCCCAGAAGCTGCGGTATTCGGCGCTATCGCGGATCTCCGATGGCACGAACATGCTGTGATGGCGGCCCTTGATCTCGGCCAGCGCATAGCCGAGCGTCTTGAGGAAATTGTCGTTCGCGTTGAGCACATTGCCGTCGAGATCGAACTCGATCACCGCCTGCGACTTGCCGATCGCCTCGATCTGGCCGGCATCGTCCGCCGCCTTCAGCTTCTGCGCGGTCACGTCGGAGGCGAACTTGACCACCTTGAATGGCTTGCCGACCTCGTCCAGAATCGGATTGTAGGTCGCGAAGATCCAGATCTCCTTGCCCCCCTTGCCGAACCGCTTGAACTCGCCGCTGCGGAACTCACCGCGATTGAGACTTGCCCAGAACTCGCGATAGGCGCCGCTATCGCGGTCTTCAGGCGCGACAAACATCTGATGGTGCTTGCCCTGGATCTCGGCGAGCGCGTACCCCGTCGCATTCAAGAAATGATCGTTCGCAGTGACGATGGTGCCGTCGAGATTGAACTCGATCACCGCCTGGGCGCGTTCGATCGCCGCAATTTTGCCGGCGTCTTCCATGCTGCGGATTCTCTGTGCCGTGACGTCGGTTGCGAACTTGACGATCTTCACCGTCCTGCCGCTGCCGTCCACCACCGGGTTATACGAGGCCCGGATCCAGATCGGGCGGCCACCCTTGCCGAAGCGCTTGTATGCGCCGGACTGGTATTGCCCACGCTTCAGATTGTCCCAGAACGCGCGGTATTCGGCGCTTTGGCGGGTCTCCGGATCGACAAACATCCGATGATGCTGACCACTGATTTCTTCGAGCCGATAACCCATCGTGTCGAGGAAGTTCTTGTTTGCAGTGATGATCGTTCCATCGGTGTTGAACTCGATCACGGCCTGCGAGCGATTGATCGCTTCGAGCTGCGCCACCGCATCGCGCGCGTTCGTCATACTTTTCCAGAAGGGCACGAGGATCTTTCTGTTGAACGAGAGGGCGGGCCGATCAGGCGGCCTGTTCACGCCGAGATACGTGCGTAACTCGCATCTGGATCATAATTTTCGTTTAATTTATCGCGGTTTCAGCTACTTAGCGTCTTTCAGGTTACGGCTTGATGCGGTTTTCCCAACAAGGCTGTAAGAAGAACGCGACGAACTCTACCCGACTACCGTCTGAGACTAACAGGCGCCTGACCGGCGCCGAACCATGCGACACCCGGACGATGCTTATTCTCGCCATTGATACTGCGCTGGACCATTGCGCCGCGGCGGTTCTCGATACCGATGCCGCTGTCATGCGCGCGCAGGAATCTCTGCCGATGAAGCGTGGGCACGCCGAAGCCCTGATGCCGCTGATCGCGCGGGTGATGCGCGCCGCCGATCTGCCGTTTACCGCGCTCGACCGGATCGCGGTCACCACTGGTCCCGGCAGCTTCACGGGCTTGCGCGTCGGGCTATCAGCCGCGCGCGGGCTTGCACTCGCCGCGAACAAGCCTGTGGTCGGCGTGACCACGCTGTCGGCCTATGCCGCGCCCGTCGTCAGCGAGGATGGTCCGAATCCAGTGATCTCCGCGATCGATGCGCGGCACGATCATGTCTACTTTCAGGTCGTCGGTGGGGCCGGCGACGAACTGGCGGCTCCGCAGGTCGCGCCGATCGCGACAGCGCTGGAAGCGGCACGTTTCGGTGCGCCATATCTGGTCGGCAATGCCGCTACGCTGCTCGCCACGCGTTGGCCTGATGACGCCGCGCCGCCCGTCGCGGTCGATCCGCAGGCCGCGCCCGACATCGCCTGGATCGCCTGGCTCGGCGCCGCGGCCGATCCGGAGCACTCGCCGGCGCGCCCCTTCTACCTGAAAGCCCCCGACGTGAAGGTGCCGGCCAACATGGCGCAAGCACCTCGGCAGACAGCTGCGTCGTGATAGGCTTGTTCACGCGATGGTTCGCCGAGGCTAAGCCGGCGATCGAGCCCGCGAGCGTGCGTGACGCCGCACGGCTCGCTCAGATCCACGCCGCCTCGTTCCATCGCGGATGGGGCGAGGGCGAGTTCGAGAGCATGCTGACCGAGCGCAACACGCTGGTGCATCGCCTCAAGACCGGGCGCCATATCGCGGGCTTCATCATCTCGCGAATCGGCGCCGACGAGGCCGAGATCCTGTCGGTGGCGCTCGACCCGCAGCAGCGCGGCCGCGGGCTGTCGCGCGATCTGCTGCTGACGCATCTCGGGCACCTGGCGGGCCGCGGTGTCCGCACGGTGTTCCTCGAGGTCGAGGAAAATAACCAGCCGGCGCGCCGGCTCTATGAGCGCGCCGGCTTTGCCACCGTCGGACGCCGCGAGCGATATTACCAGCGCCCCGGCGGGGAACAGCTGAGCGCCCTTCTGATGCGGCGGGACTTGTCGTAACCTGCGCTTGGTGGCAGAAAGCCCGCACTCTCTCGTAGAGGCGAGACAGCCATGACCTCCTTGAAGTCCCACTCCGCGCCGCAAACCACCGGCATCGAGGCGCGTTGCGCCGCGACCGGCATGCGCATGACCGAGCAGCGTCGTGTCATCGCGCGCGTGCTGGCGGAGGCGGCCGATCATCCCGATGTCGAGGAGCTGTATCGCCGTTGCGTTGCCGTCGACGACAAGATCTCGATCTCGACCGTCTATCGCACCGTGAAGCTGTTCGAGGACGCCGGCATCATCGAGCGCCACGATTTCCGCGAGGGCCGCGCCCGCTACGAGCAGATGCGCGACAGCCACCATGACCACCTGATCAACCTGCGCGACGGCAAGGTGATCGAATTCACCTCCGAGGAGATCGAGAAGCTGCAGGCAGAGATCGCGCGCAAGCTCGGCTACAAACTGGTCGATCACCGGCTCGAGCTCTATTGCGTGCCGCTCGACGAAGACGCCAGCTAAGCGTCATCTTGCGCATGGCCTTCGATCTCGTCATCTTCGATTGCGACGGCGTCCTGGTCGACAGCGAGGTGATCTCGTGTCAGGCCCACGCCGACGTGCTCAGCGCCAGCGGCTATCCGATTACTGCGGCGCAAGTGTTTGACCGCTTCCTCGGGCGTTCGGCGAAACAGGCCCGACTCGAGGTCGAGGCCGAGCTCGGCCGCAGCCTTCCCGACGACTTTACCGAGCGGCTGCGGGACCGCTTGTTCAGCGCCTTCGAGGCCGACCTGGAGGCTGTGATCGGCATCACGCAAGCGCTCGACTCCATCGACGTGCCGGTTTGCGTCGCCTCCTCCGGGTCTCACGAACGCATGCGCGTCAGCCTCGGCGCCACCCGGCTCTACGACCGGTTCGCGCCGCACATTTTCTCGGCCTCGCAGGTCGTGCACGGCAAGCCGGCGCCCGACCTGTTCCTGTTTGCCGCGACGCAGATGAAGACTGTTCCCTCGGCTTGCGTCGTGGTCGAGGACAGTGTGGCCGGCATCACAGGCGCCGTGGCCGCCGGCATGACCGTGCTCGGGTTTCATGGCGGCAGCCACTGCGGCCCGGACCATTCCGCCACCCTGCAGGCGGCCGGAGCGACTGCTACCTTCGGCGATATGAGCCAATTACCCGCCTTGATCGCGCAATTTAGCCAGAATTAGCCCGTTTAGCTGGAATCGGGCCTCGATCGCTGGATTTTCGTGTGCTTTGGCTATATCTGAGCCCCGCACGCCGGAATTGCCGGCGCGTGCCCCACACCGGGCCTGAGATCAATCTATCAAGCAGGATCAATGACGCCGCCGCGCAAGCTGCATATCAAGTCCTATGGCTGCCAGATGAACGTCTACGATGCCCAGCGCATGGTGGATACGCTCGGCGGTGAAGGCTTTGTCGAGACGGCAAGCGTCGACGATGCGGACCTCGTGATCCTCAACACCTGCCACATCCGCGAGAAGGCCTCCGAGAAGGTCTATTCCGAGCTCGGCCGGCTGCGCCTCGCCAAGGACGAGGCCGCCAGGCAGGGCCGCACGATGAAGATCGCGGTCGCCGGCTGCGTGGCACAGGCGGAAGGCGCTGAGATCATCGCACGGGCGCCGACGGTCGACGTCGTGGTCGGGCCGCAGAGCTATCACCATTTGCCCGACCTGTTGAAGCGCGCCGCCCGTGGCGAGCGCGCAATCGAGACCGAGTTTCCGGCCGACGACAAGTTCGACCATCTTGCCCCGCCGCAGCGCGATGCGATCCGTGCCCGCGGCATTTCGGCCTTCGTCACGGTGCAGGAAGGCTGCGACAAGTTCTGCACTTTCTGCGTCGTGCCCTATACGCGCGGCAGCGAGGTGTCCCGGCAGGTCTCCAAGATCGTCGACGACGTCAAACGGCTGGTCGACAACGGCGTGCGTGAGATCACGCTGATCGGCCAGAACGTCAACGCCTATCATGGCGCGGGCCCCGACGGCCGCAGCTGGTCGCTCGGCCGGCTGCTGTCCCATCTCGCCGCGATTCCCGGCGTGGCGCGCCTGCGCTATTCGACCAGCCATCCCAACGATGTCGATGACAGCCTGATCGCCGCGCACCGCGACCTCCCCGAACTGATGCCGTTCGTGCATCTGCCGGTGCAGTCCGGCTCGGACCGGATTTTGGCCGCCATGAACAGGAAACATAGTGCGGCCGACTATCAAAAAGTCGTCGACCGGTTCCGCAGCGCCCGCCAAGACATTGCATTCTCATCGGATTTCATCGTCGGTTTCCCCGGCGAAACCGAGCCGGATTTTCGCGCCACACTCGCGCTTGTCGCACAAATCGGCTACGCTGCGGCCTACTCTTTCAAATATTCGCCGCGACCGGGTACGCCCGCGGCGGACATGCTGGAGATGGCGTCGGCAGCCGAGATGGACGAGCGATTGGAGCGCCTCCAGACATTGATCGACAGCCAGCAATCGGCCTTCAACAAGGCCGCGATCGGCACCACGGTCGACGTGCTGTTCGAGCGCCCGGCCCGCAATCCCGGCCAGATCGTCGGCCGCACCGCCTATCTGCAGCCGGCCCATGTGATGGCCCCCGACGAGATCGTCGGACAGGTGCTGCCGGTCCGGATCGACAGCCTCGAACGCTACAGCCTGCTCGGTGCACTCGCACGCGACGCAACTGCATCTGCACCTTCAGCCACCATTGGAGCCTGAACCCTTGCCCAAGAGCGCATCGGATTCGCCTTCCCTCGCTCCCAGCCGCAAATTCGATCGCGACATGCCCATTCCGCCCGAGACGCAGGTCGTCATCGATTTCGACGATAATCGCGCTGCCTCCGCGCTGGTCGGCCCCTACGGCCAGAACCTTGCGCTGGTCGAGCGCCGGCTCGGCGTCGTCGTGGATTCCCGCGGCAACCACATCACCATCGGCGGCACCCGCGACAGCTGCGATGCGGCGCGGCGGGTGCTGGAGACGCTGTATGAGCAGGCCGTAAAAGGTCATGATCTGGCGCAAGGCGACGTCGATGGTGCGATCCGCGCCGTGGTCGCGCAGGGCTCGCTGTTCGAGTTCGACACCAAGAACCCGAAGCAGGCGTTCGAGAGCATCAACCTGCGCAAGCGCCAGGTGCGCGCCCGCACCGCGGCGCAGGATTCCTACATCCGTGCGCTGAAGCGCCACGAGTTGGTGTTCGGCATTGGCCCGGCCGGCACCGGCAAGACCTGGTTGGCCGTGGCGCACGCCGCGCAGCTGTTCGAACGCAAGGAAGTCGACCGCATCATCCTGTCGCGGCCTGCGGTCGAGGCCGGCGAGCGGCTCGGCTTCCTGCCCGGCGATCTCAAGGAAAAGGTCGATCCCTATCTGCGGCCGATCTACGATGCGCTCTACGACCTGATGGACGCACGCATGGTCGAGCGCGCGCTGCAGGCCAACGAGATCGAGATCGCGCCGCTCGCCTTCATGCGCGGCCGGACCCTGACCAATGCCGCGATCATCCTGGACGAGGCGCAGAACACCACGTCCATGCAGATGAAGATGTTCCTCACCCGGCTGGGCGAGAACAGCCGGATGATCATCACCGGCGATCCCTCGCAGGTCGACCTGCCGAACGGGCAGACCTCGGGCCTCGCCGAAGCCGCCCGGCTGCTCGATGGCGTCGAAGGCATCGCGCAGGTGCGGTTTACCGGCGAGGACGTCGTCCGCCACGAGCTGGTGGCCCGGATCGTCGCGGCCTACGAGGGCACGAAAGAGCGGTGACACCAAGCAAAGAGCCGCGCAGGCAAGCTTTCAAGCCTTGCCCGGCGCAAACGCCTATATTGATGAGATGACCGATTCCACCATTCCGATAACCGAGGTGATCGTCGCCGCCGACTGCTGGCAGGATCAGCCCGACACCGAGACCGTGATCCAGCGCGCGATCGACACGGCTGCGCAGATCTCAGGCGCAGATGTCGGCGACGCCGAGATCGCGGTGATGCTGACCGACGACGCCGGCATCCGCACGCTCAACAACAATTGGCGCGGCATCGACAAGCCGACCAACGTGCTGTCTTTTCCAGCCCTGCAGCCGACCGGCCCGGTTGGCGAAGATGATCCGCCGCGCATGCTCGGCGACATCGCCATCGCCTACGAGACGATGCGCCGCGAGGCGGACGAGGCGCAAAAGCCGTTCGAGCATCATCTCAGTCACCTCACCGTGCACGGCTTTTTGCACCTGATTGGCTACGATCACGAGACCGACGACGAAGCCGGGGAGATGGAAACGCTCGAGACCGAGATCCTGGCGCAGCTTGGGATTCCTGATCCCTATGCGGACCGGGAGCGGATGGATTGACCATGTCAGACTCCGAGCCAATCCACGACAACCCGCGCAACACGCGCAATCTGCCGGCCGTGGTGCCCCCGGGTGAGATCGGGCGTTCGGCGTCCGAAAACTGGCTGGTGCGGGCGATCCGCAATCTGTTCGGCTGGAAGGCCGGCGGCTCGGTGCGCGACGATCTGCAGGTGGTGCTCGACGCCTCGCAGCCTGACGACATCGGCTTCTCCGCGGTCGAGCGCACGCTCCTGCGCAACATCCTCGTGCTGCACGAGCGGCGCATCGCCGACGTGATGGTGCATCGCGCCGACATCGTCGCGGTGAAGCGCGACATTCCGCTCGGCGAGCTGATGAGCCTGTTCGAGAGCGCATCGCATTCCCGGCTCGTGGTTTACAACGACACGCTCGACGATCCCGAAGGCATGGTTCATATCCGCGATCTGCTCGCCTTCATGACGGCGCAGGCGCGCGTGCCGGACGCGGTGAAGTCGAAGCGCAAAAAGCCGCTGTCGGCGGGGCTCGATCTGCGCAGCGTCGATCTTTCAATGCCGCTTGCGGACGCCAGCATCATCCGCAAGCTGCTCTACGTGCCGCCGTCGATGCGCGCGATCGACCTGCTGGCACAGATGCAGGCCTCACGCATCCATCTCGCGCTCGTGGTCGACGAATATGGCGGCACCGACGGGCTGGTCTCGATCGAGGACCTCGTCGAGCAGATCGTCGGCGAGATCGATGACGAGCACGACAGCGATGAGCCCCCGGCGATCGTGCGCCAGGCTGACGGCTCGTTCATCGCCGACGCACGCGCGAGCTTTGATGACGTGCGCGCCGTGATCGGCGAGGACTTCGTCACCGGCGAGGCCGGCGAAGGCGTCGAGACGCTGGGTGGCTATCTCGTCAACCATGTCGGGCGGCTGCCGGTGCGCGGCGAGCTGATCTCCGGCCCCGGTCATTTCGAGGTCGAGGTGCTGGATGCCGACCCGCGCCGGGTGAAGCGGCTGCGCATCGCGTTGCGCAAGGAGCGCCCCGCGCCACGCACCCAACGTGAGCGGGGGCGTCGCGAAGCCGCACCGGAGACG
>NZ_JBARGP010000550.1:0-22373 GCF_049798375.1 Bradyrhizobium sp. | reverse complement strand
GAATGCGACGTCGTGCGCGGCATTGGCGCGCCCGACAGCGTCAACGTCTCCGGCGGCGGCGATTCGCGCGTGGCGACGGTGACCTGGCTGCACGGCGCCCGCGCCGGCATCTACACCTTCACCGGCGGGCGGCTGAGCGCGGTCGAGAAGGCACCCGACGCCGGTCCGCCGCCGAAGGTCGCCAAGCCGAAGGGCAGGAAGAAACACGCTGCGACCTAGCTCAGTTGATTCGATAGGGGTCCTGTCGGATGGGTTGAGCGTGAGCGATACTCATCATCCTTCCGCGCGCGTTGACGCAAATGATGGGTATCGCTGCACTCAACCCATCCTACCAATTATCAAATTATACTGCGGCGTCAGCCGGTCGCTTCGTCGTGCTGCGTGCTGGCCTCGAGCCATTGCTCCTCCGCGCGCTGCAGTGCCTCGGCGGCATTGGCGCGCGCCTTCGACAATTGCGCAGCCTGCTTTGGATCGCGGGTGAAGATGTCGGGCAGCGACAATGCGGTGTCGATCTTGGCGATGATCTCCGTGATGCGCTCGATCTCGGTCTCTGCCGCTGCGATCTTCTGCTTCAGCGAGCCGCGCTTCTCGCTGCGCGGTGCCTGCGGCTTGTCGGCCACGCGCGGCCGTTCGGTCTCGCGCTCCGATGAGTTGTTGCGCGACGACAACACCAGGCGGCGGTAATCGTCGAGGTCGCCGTCGAAAGTCTTCACGGCGCGATCGGCGACCACCCAGAGCTGGTCGGCGCAGGCCTCGATCAGATAACGGTCGTGCGACACCATGATCACCGCGCCCGGAAATTCATTGATCGCTTCCGCCAGCGCCGCGCGGCTGTCGATGTCGAGATGGTTGGTCGGCTCGTCCAGGATGATCATGTTGGGGCCGAAAAAGGTGGCGAGACCGAGCAGGAGGCGCGCCTTCTCGCCACCCGACAGGCTCTTCACCAACGTATCCCCGGCTTTTCCCGAGAAACCGATACTGCCTGCGCGGGCGCGCACCTTCGATTCCGGCGCCTCCGGCATCAGCCGCCGCAGATGCGTATAGGGCGACCCGCTCTCGTCGAGCTCGTCGAGCTGGTGCTGGGCGAAATACGCGATCGACAGCTTGTCGGCGCGGGTGAGCCTGCCGGAGAACGGCGCCAGCCGCCCGGCGAGCAGCTTCACCAATGTCGATTTGCCGTTGCCGTTGGAGCCGAGCAGGGCGACGCGGTCGTCATTGTCGATGCGCAAGGTGACGCGGTTGAGCACCGGCTGCGCCGGATCGTAACCGACGGACACATTGTCCACCGCGATGATCGGCGGCGACAAGATCTTCTCCGGTGCGGGAAAGCTGATCTCCTGCACGTCCTGCGTCACCAGCGCGGTGATCGGCTTCATCCGCTCCAGCATTTTCACGCGAGATTGCGCCTGGCGCGCCTTGGAGGCCTTGGCCTTGAAGCGGTTGACGAAGTCCTGCAGCCGCGCCCGTTCGGCCTCCTGGCGCTTGACCGCCTTGGCGTCGAGCAATTCCCGCGTCGCGCGCTGCTCCTCGAACGAGGAATAGCTGCCGCGGTACAGCGTCAGTTTGCCGCGCTCGAGATGCAGGATTTGGTCGACGGAGGTCTCCAACAGATCGCGGTCGTGACTGATCACGATCACGGTGCGCGGATAATGCGCGAGATGATCCTCCAGCCACAGCGTGCCTTCGAGGTCGAGATAGTTGGTCGGCTCATCGAGCAGCAGCAGATCGGGCGCGGCGAACAGGGTGGCGGCGAGCGCCACCCGCATCCGCCAGCCGCCGGAGAATTCGGCGCAGGGGCGCAACTGGTCTGCTGCCGAGAAGCCGAGGCCGCTCAGGATGGCTGCGGCCCGCGACGGTGCCGAATGGGCGTCGATATCGACCAGCCGGGTCTGGATTTCGGCGATCCGGTGCGGATCGGTGGCATGATCGGCCTCGCGCAGCAGCGCGTCGCGCTCGAGGTCCGCCCTGAGCACGACATCGATCAAGCTGTCCGGTCCGTCCGGAGCCTCCTGCGCCAGGCTGCCGACCCGCCAGCGCGGCGGCAGACCGATGCTGCCGCCTTCCAGCGCCAGCTCGCCGCGGATGGCCTTGAACAGGGTCGACTTGCCGGTGCCGTTGCGACCGACCAGCCCGACGCGGGCGCCGGGCACGATCTGCGCGGAGCTGGTGTCGATCAGGAGCCGTCCGGCGAGGCGGATCGAGATATCGGTGATGGAGAGCATGCCCGCCTTGTCACCGCAGGCGAGCCCAAACGCAACCGCTTTATGCTGACAGCCGCGCGGCGCGGCCGCGGCGTCGCCCAGCTATCCGAAGCGCATCGCGGCGTCGTCGCGTTTCCGCAATTCGTCCATCAAAAATTGCAGATGGTCCGACAGCGGCGCCGGTTCCGCCCGCAGGCTCCGTTGCAGCCGCTCGCCCACGGCCTCACAAATCGATCGGCTGGTCTTGCGATCGATCTGCTCTCCGAAATCTGACGTGTAAGCTGGCATGAGCGTGTTCCGCGAGCATCTCAAACAGGATGCCTACCAACGTCACACCCTCCGGATTTGTTTCCGCTCGCCTTCCGATTGCGTGACCTTTTAGTAAAAAATGCATGAAATTGCACAAAGAGGCTCCGGCGCGGTGAATATGACAGTCCTGGCGGCAAGCGGTACGCGCGTCGCGGATCTTCTCATACAAAACGTACCGGGGCCTAGGTCGGACGTCGGCGGCGGGGGAGCCGCCGACAGCCGGATCAGTAGCAGCGGTTGATCAGTCGCCAGCGCGGACCCCAGGGGGTCGGAACCAGGCGCCGCGCGTAGCAGCCGCCATAGCCGTAGGCGTAAGCCGGGCCGCCGACATAGACGCGCGGTCCGTAGAACGGCCGGTGCCAGCCGCCATATCCAAAGCCGCCGTGCCAGCCGCCCCAACCGCCATGCCAATGCGCCGAGGCGGCATTTGGAGCTAACGCGGCGCCCAGGGATGCAACGGCAACCGCGACAAGGGAGAGTTTGCGCAACATGATCGTCTCCTGCATTTTTGGCGCTTGTGGCGCTCACACTTGAATGACGCTCGAAGCCTTCGGACATCGCCGCCCCGAAGCGGCGGTGATCGCCCGATGCAAGACAAAGCTAGTGCGGTCGAGCTGAACGCCGGGCCGACAAGGCCTTCAGACAGGGTTCAGAATCGTGAAATCGTCGTAAGACGGCAGTAAAGGAGCCGGACCGGATCGCTTGCGGAGGCCCGGCAGCGCCGATATAAGCCCGCAACTCACAAGACCACCTCATCTTCCAAGGACGACATCATGGCGATTGAACGCACCTTCTCGATCATCAAGCCCGACGCGACCGAGCGTAACCTCACCGGCGCGGTCAACGCCGTGATCGAGAAAGCCGGCCTGCGCATCGTCGCCCAGAAGCGCATCCGCATGACCCGTGAGCAGGCCGAGACCTTCTACGCCGTGCACAAGGCGCGCCCGTTCTTCGGCGAACTGGTCGACTTCATGATCTCGGCCCCGGTCGTGGTCCAGGTGCTGGAAGGCGAGGGCGCGATTCTCCGGTATCGCGACGCGATGGGCGCGACCGATCCGTCGAAAGCGGCTGACGGCACCATCCGCAAGCTGTATGCGAAGTCGATCGGCGAAAATTCAGTGCACGGCTCCGACGCGGCCGAGACCGCGGCGATCGAGATCGCCCAGTTCTTCGCGGGAAACGAGATCGTCGGCTGATTAGGCCGCGGGCGCGCAGGCTCAGCCGCGCGTCCTGCACGCGACGTGCCGTCCGCACCTTGCGGATGGCTTCGGTGCCACGAAGAGGTAAGTCGTGAATTGGCTGTCGCAGCTCGCTGATCCCGCCAGTTACGGCCAGTTTGTCGCCCAATTCCAATCCGACCTCCAGACCGCCGGCTTCTGGATCGCCCTCGGCAAGATCATCTGGATCAACGTGCTGCTGTCGGGCGACAATGCGCTGGTGATCGCGCTCGCCTGCCGCGGCTTGCATGGCCGCTACCGCTTCTGGGGCATGGTCGCGGGTTCGAGCATCGCGGTGGCGCTGCGCATCGCCTTCACCGGCATCGTCGCGACGCTGATGGAGCTGCCCTACCTGAAGCTGGTCGGGGGCCTCGCGCTGCTCGTCATCGCCACCAAGCTGCTGGTGCCCGAGGAAGAGGACGAGGACATCGCCGCCGGCACGACGCTGTGGCAGGCGGTCCGCATCGTCGCGCTTGCCGACATTGTCATGAGCCTGGACAATGTGATCGCGGTGGCCGCTGCGGCCAACGGCCAGGCCTCGCTGCTGATCCTCGGCCTCGCCATGAGCATTCCGCTGATCATCGCCGGCGCGGCGCTGATCATGCTGGTGCTCGACCGTTTTCCGATCCTGATCTGGTTAGGCGCAATGCTGCTCGGCTGGATTGCCGGCGACGTGATCGCCAGCGATCCCGCGGTCGCGCCGCTGCTGCACACGCTCCTCAGCGGTCACATGATCTGGAACGTCGATGCCGCATCCAGCCTGTTTGCAGGCAGCAGCCAATTCAGCGTCGATCTCGATCTGATGGAGACGTTGGCGTCGGTGCTCGGCGCGCTGCTGGTGCTAACCGCCGGATCGATCTGGCGCCGCCGCGCGCTCAGCCGGTACGCCAAGAAAGCCGAGGTCGCGGCCGCAGGCGATCAGCCCTAGTGTTTCGCAACAATTTGTACGGTGGGCACGCGCCGCGTGACGGCGGCTGCTTTGCCAACCCTAAACGTCTCACTCCGCCTTCGCGCCGGTGCGGATGATCGAGCCGACATGCTGGCCGCGCAGCGCCGCCAGCCGGCCCGGCGCTGCAGCTCGTGCGCACAATGAAATTGCGTCAGCATCGCTGCAGCGTCGGCAGGATGACCACGTTAGGAGCGACATTGCAGCGCGCTACGGATCGCTGCCATCGCTTGGAAGCTGGTCGACCGCGAGTCGCGCGATTTCGTCGCCATCCTCGTTCCTGACCAGGATTTCATAGCCTTTGCCGATCAGTTCTGGGCGGCCCTCGCACACCTGATGCGCCAGCTCGCGGCCGACCTTTCTGGCTGCCTCGTCGCCGTCAAGGACCGCGTCGCTGACATCCGTTGTGTGGTCAGTGCTGATCAGGTCGAAATGATAATGCGGCATGGCGAACCCAGGCTCCGCCTGTCCTTGCGGCTTTCAAACAAGCCGCCATTGGAAAGCGCGCGGCCAGTGCCGCGAGGGTAACGGAGGAAGGACTCCTCATGTCGCGGTTGGTTCCGCAGTCCAGCAAGGGTTTCCCCGCCGCGCGCGAAGCGTGCTCCCGCAGCACCAACATCCCGGCCCGAATATGGAGAGCAGCAGACGCCTGTTGTGCGATATTCTCGATGCGGCCCCAGGGCAGCTCAATTGAGATGGCGGGCACGAAGAATTTGGAGTTCACTTGCACGTGCGCGGTCGCGACTATCACAAGTTAATGCCGCGTATTCTGGACCTTGCTGATATCTGTCGCACGATCAGGGAGGGAACGATGTTGATCGAAGGGACATTCGACTCGCGTACGCTGGCCAACATGGAAGTGGCACTGGACCGTGTCTGCGAGACAGTTGCAGAGGGCAACAGCCATGCCGTGCGCAAGCGGATCGCCGAGCACATCATTCGCTGCGCACGTGACGGCCGGACGACGCTCGGCGAACTGACCGCGGCCGGCGAGCGGGCGCTGCCGGTCAGGAATAATAAGGCGGCGTCGTAGAGGCGTGCTAACGGCCGCGGATCGATGGTGCGGCGCGCTGACATGCGGGCTCGTCTTTGCTGCGGGATGGTTCCTCATTGCGCGCAAAGAACCGGACGTCGCGCCGATAGGCCGTGTGCCTGCAACATGATCGGTTGTGTCCAGTAGCCGATGATCGGGCGCCATCATAGACGCGCGTTGCGACAGCGCGGCCTTGTCTCGATTAGCTGTGCTCGCGGAGTCACAGCCGAATCGCTCCACTCATGCGTAAGTTCGAGTCGCATGGCCGCAAACAAGGTAACGGCGGTACGCGTGGGGCTGGGGAGAATCACAGCTTGGGACTATGGGAGCTGCCGGGGACACTCGGCGGCTCTTTTTCTTGCGGCAACCAGCGTCGAGAAAGATCGCGCCCGGAATATCCCATTCGCATGAGACAACGTTAGATCATCGGCGACCAAAATTTCCAGTCTGGCCTGGTAAGCCGACATCTTCGGCGCCGGAAGGTCACAACGGGCCAAAACCGGGCTCCTGCACCGCCGCGAACCGCCTGCGCATTTCGCCGGGAAACGCTGAGACTTGTCTCGTATGTTGCGTTCAGTCATGCTTATCTTCATTTGGCCTTGCCATCGTTGACCGAACCACTCGACGATCTGGAGGCTTCACGAGAGGAGCAGATCATGCGCATGATCCTAGCTGCGTTGGCCTTGCTAGCGCCCGCGACGGCCGCGATGGCCGGCTCCGCGGTTCCCGTCACATATGATTACCCCTGGTGCGTCTACGGTGGGGAGCTCGGCTATTCCGGCGATTGCACCTATGAAACCCGAGCCCAATGCCTGGCGTCGGCATCCGGCCGGTGGAACCTGTACTGCGATGTAAACCGGCGCCTACGGTTCGACCCGCAGCAGGCCGGACCTCAGCAGGGTGTGCGGCATCGGCGGCAGCGCCAGGACTACTGAGATAGACTGCAGGGCAGGAGATCGAGACGTGAGCAGTCTCCCCAGTAGCGTGTTCATCAGAGGGGCGCTTCGCGATCGTCACGAAACGTTGGGCCGGGATGCGATGGACGTATCGGGTTGCAGCGCGCCATGTCGCGAGCGGACGAACATCAGATACGGACGGCGAAATCGTGTGGTCCTGGCATCCGGTGCTGATGCCAAATCTGCAATGCTACGCGCTTGCGGACGACGGGGGCAAGAACGCCGGTCCCCGAGGAGACCACGTATAAGCCCGTAAACTGTCGCGCAGGGAAGGCCGGTGTTTCGGCCAAGCCTGTGGTGACGACCGCGTGTTTTTTGCACGCAACCATGGGTGCGGCCTGCACCCGGTCTTCCCTGCGCCCTCTCGGTTTTCGCGAGGGTTTAGATGCGAACAACTCGGGCAGATCATGCCGCGAGAACGATGCTGCATGTCCAGACATCAGGCGGACGAAAGTCGTGGGCAGGGACCGACGCCTCAGCTCCGCACGATCGATCCGGAGCGGCCGAGCAGGCGGGCGAGCTGCTTGAAGCGGCTGCCGACGCGATCGGCGACGAGATCGACCATGCGATGCTCGAACACCAGCATCAGCTTGCGCTCCTGGGTGCGGAAATGCGTGGCGGGCAGCACGCCCGGCTGCGCCGCGGACACCAGATGCGCGACGCGGAAGGCCGCGCCGAGGATACGGGCGCGTTCGATCATGTGCACCGGCAGCGTATGCGTCAGCTCCGGCGGCTCGTTCTCGTCGCGGAAGCCGGCGTAGCGGAAGAACACCGCCAGTGCGACGAAGATGCGGCCCTGATGGCTGATCGCGCCGTAATTGCCGTTCAGGATCACGTCGTAGGTCAGCTCGCCGCGATGGTCCGGATGCATGCGCCAGCCGATGTCGGACAGCAGACAGGCGGCGTGGCGCAGCCGGCGCTCGTCCTCGGTCTCCTGCAGATGCACCACCCGCACCAGCCGGTCGGTCCAGTCGGTAAGCTCGCGCGCGTGGCGGGCCGAGCGCGACAACAGCTCGTTCAGCGTCTGCGTAGCGCAGAGCAGGCCGTCCTTGGCGCGCTCCTTCTCCGCCAGCTTGGAATAGAGCAGGCCCTCGCGCACGCCGAAGGTCGAGAATACGATGGTCTTCGGCTTGGCGGTGCGGATGACATATTCCAGCACCAGTGCCGCATAGGTGAGCAGCGGGCGGCGCGCCTCGGCGACGATCTCGATGTCGGCCAGCGTATCGGTCACTGCGAGCCGTCGCAGCCGGCGCACGAAGTCCAGCGCCTCCGCGGCCGGAATGGCATAGCCGTGCATCACGCCGAGTGGATATTCGCTCTGGATGATGTGAATGCGCGCCAGCGCGCGCCAGGTGCCGCCGACCGCATAGAAGGTGCGGCCGCGGCCGGCTTCGAGCTGAGGCAGGCCCGACAATGCATCGAGCGCGATCCGCTCGGCCTTCTTCAGCGACTTGTCGGCGAGGTCCTGCAGCGCCAGGCTGCCGAGCGGCAAGGTCACGCCGCTGCGCACCTGATGGCCGCGGACGTCGATCAGCTCGAGCGAGCCGCCGCCGAGATCGCCGACGATGCCGTCCGGCTTGTGGATGCCGGAGATGACGCCGAGCGCGGAGTAGCGGGCCTCCTCCGGGCCGGTGAGGATCTGGATGGTGCAGCCGCAGATCTTCTCGGCCTTGGCGATGAACTCCGGTCCGTTGGAGGCGTCGCGGCAGGCGGCGGTCGCGATCGCATAGACGCGCCCGACCTTCTGCACCTTGCACAGCGCGCGAAAGCGCTGCAGCGCCGTCAGCGCCTTCTCGACGGCATCAGCCGCGAGCAGGCCGGTGGTCTGCACCTCGCGGCCGAGGCCGCACAGCGCCTTCTCGTTGAAGGTCGTGACGAGACTGCGCTCCATCGCCTGATAGACGACGAGACGGACCGAGTTCGAGCCGATGTCGATGACGCCGACGCTTTTGCCGCGCCGGATAGGCCGTTTCACCACAGCATCCCCTCAGGACGAGCTGCGTTCATTGCGGCGCGTGAGCCGGCGCGGCGAGGATTCCTTGAGCGATTTGCCACGGCCGGACAGACTCGGATTGGTCATGAAGTAGTTGTGCAGGTTGAACGGCTCCTCGCCCTTCGCGGCCTTCATACGCGTCGACGATCCGTCCGGCAACAACTGCCAGCTCTGCTCGGTGTCCTTCAGATTGGCGACCATGATCTGCTCCAGCACCTGCTGGTGCACCGTCGGGTTCTGCAGCGGGCAGAGCACTTCGACGCGGCGGTCGAGATTGCGCGGCATCATGTCGGCGGAGGAGATGTACACCGCCGCCTTTGCGCTCGGCAGGCCCTGGCCCATTCCGAAACAGTAGATGCGGCCGTGCTCGAGGAAGCGGCCGATGACGGATTTGACGCGGATGTTGTCCGAAAGGCCTGGAATTCCCGGCCGCAGGCAGCAGATGCCGCGGATCACGAGATCGATCGAGACGCCGGCCTGCGAGGCCTCGTAGAGCGCATCGATGATGTCGGGATCGACCAGCGAGTTCATCTTCATCCAGATCACGGCGGGTTTGCCGTGGCGGGCGAAGCTGGCCTCGCCCTGGATGTGCTCGATCATGCGCTTGCGCAAGGTCAGCGGCGACACCGCCATCTTCTCGATGTCGCGCGGCTCGGCATAGCCGGTGATGTAGTTGAAGACGCGCGTGGTGTCGCGGCCGATGACCGGATCGGAGGTGAAATAGGAGAGGTCGGTATAGATGCGCGCGGTGACCGGGTGATAGTTGCCGGTGCCGGTATGGACATAGGTGGTGAGGCCGCTGCCCTCGCGCCGCACCACCATCGACAGCTTGGCGTGGGTCTTGAGCTGCAGGAAGCCGTAGACCACCTGCACGCCGGCGCGTTCGAGGTCGCGTGCCCAGCGGATATTGGCCTCTTCGTCGAAGCGCGCCTTCAGCTCGATCAGGGCGGTGACCGACTTGCCGGCCTCGGCGGCCTCGGCCAGTGCGCGCACGATTGGCGAGTTGTTGGAGGTGCGGTACAGCGTCTGCTTGATTGCAACGACATCCGGATCGCGCGCCGCCTGCTGCAGGAACTGCACCACGACGTCGAACGATTCGTAAGGATGGTGGACGATCAGATCCTTCTGCCGGATTGCCGCGAAGATGTCGCCGGCATGATCACGCACACGCTCGGGATGGCGCGGCACGTAGGGCAGGAATTCGAGATCGGGCCGGTTGAGCCGGGTGAGCTGCGACAGCTCGTTCATGGCCAGCACGCCGTCGACCAGAAGCACCTCGTCGTCGGTGGTCGACAACGCCTCCTGGACGAACGCGCGCAGCTCGTCGGGCATGTTGGCCTCGATCTCGAGGCGGATCACCGTGCCGCGGCGCCGCCGCTTCAACGCGCTCTCGAAGGTGCGGACCAGGTCTTCGGCCTCTTCCTCGATCTCGATCTCGGAGTCGCGGATGATGCGGAAGGCGCCCTGGCCCTTCACGGTGTAGCCGGGGAACAGCCGGGCGATGAACAGCCCGGTGGCCTGCTCCAGGGTGATCAGGCGCACCACGCCGTCCTTGTCCTTCGCCGCCGGAAGGCGGATGAATCGGTCGAGCTTGCCGGGCATGCGGATCAGCGCATTCATCGGCTTGCCGTCGGAGATGCGCGCGAGCTGCAATGCGACGGTGAAGCCGAGGCTCGGAATGAACGGGAAGGGGTGCGCCGGGTCGATCGCCAGCGGCGTCAGCAGCGGAAAGATGTTGGCGAGGAAGTGATCCTCGATCCAGGCGCGCTGAGTCTTGGTGACGTCCTGGCCGTCGACCAGCACGATGCCGAGCTCGGCCAGATAGGCCCGGAGGTCGCGCCAGATCGCCTGCTGGTCGATCGCGAGCTGGGACACGGTCTCGTTGATCAGCTTGAGCTGCTCGAGCGGGGTGAGCCCGTCGGGGCTGCGCTCCGCGATGCCTTCACGGACTTGTGCCCGGATACCGGCGACGCGGACCATGAAAAATTCATCGAGATTGTTGGCCGAGATCGACAGGAATCGCACGCGTTCCAGCGCCGGATGACGCGGATTGACCGATTCTTCCAGGACGCGGCGGTTGAAATGCAGCCAGGAGAGCTCGCGATTGATGAATCGCTCAGGGCTGCCGGCGATCGCCAAGGGGGCGGCGAGGGGCGGCTCTTTCTCTTTGATTTCAGCGGTTTGTACAGAATCCATCAGAAATCGATCCATCCTGAATGCGGCGAGATGAGGTGCGCCGCTCGTAACCCTATGCGATGGTTTGATGACGTTGCCGCGACAATGATGTTCCCCGGGGCTGGCTCGTCAAGGTGTCCACGGCCCTGGGCGGCGTAACGTCAGACTTAACGTCAGGCTTGACGTCAGACTTGGCGCAGCAATTCCGCGGCCAACGCCCGGGTCACGGGTCGGCCCAGCCGGAGCGACTCGCCATCCAGCAGCGCGACCGCATGCCGGGCTGCCGCATAGGACCGCTCGATCCGGTTCGCCACATAGCTCACCACGGCTTCGTCGATCGCGAGCTGGCGGTCGGCACAGAGCTTGACGATCAGGGCGCGGAACAACTGGTCGTCGGGCGGCAGCAGCTCGACCACGGGGATCGCGCGCAATCGGGAGCGCAGATCGTTCAATGCGATCGGCAGCGACGCGGGTGCCTCGCGGGCGGTGATCAGGATGTAGGCGGCATCCTCCCGCGCCATGTTGAGGAGGTGAAACAGCGCGCGCTCGTCGATCTCGCCGGCCTTGAGGTCCTCGAGCACTAGCGCGCCGGTGGCGAGCTCCGCCGGGACGTTGATGGCGCACAGGGCATGCGCCGCGACCGAACGCGCACCGGCCTGCTCGGCCCAGATGGCGGCGAGATGGCTCTTGCCGGAGCCGTCAGGCCCAACCAGGAACATGGCCTTGTTCGACCACTCCGGCCAGGCGTCGATCAGCGCCAAGCCGGCCGCATTGGCCGGACCTTCGAGGAAATTGTCCCGCGTCAGGCTTTCGGCATGCGGCAGCGCGAACGCCAATTGGCGGGGAGGGCTATGGCCGGCCACGTCAGGCGTTCTCCATCTCGAAGCGACCGTGGGTCGCGATCGTATCGCTCATCGCGGCTCGATCGTGTTCATGTGGTGCACCCATTCGACCAGATAGAGCGCCACGGAAACGAGCGTAAAGATGGTGACCAGGATCATCAGGATCAGGTCGTAAGGGGCAGGATCGAAGCGGAAGCCGAGCGAGGCCAGCACCAGCGCCGCGAAGCCGACCTGCGATACCGTGTTCAGTTTCGAGACCATCGACGGCCTCATCTCGACCGGCTTGTCGAACAGCCAGGAGACGATCACCGCGCCAACGATCATGATATCACGCGACACCACCAGGATCACGATCCAGCGCGGCAGGGCGCCCCAGACGCCCAGCGTCACGAAGATCGACACCAAAAGCGCCTTGTCCGCGAGCGGATCCAGCAGCGCACCAAGCTCGGACCTGAGATTGAAGCGCTTGGCCAGAAAGCCGTCGACGGCATCGCTGACGCCGGCAACGACAAACACCGCAAAAGCGATCTCCATCTGGTTGCCGGCAATCGCCCACACCACGATCGGAACCAAAAGGATGCGGCCGAGCGTAATCAGGTTCGGAATACTGTGTGGGATGCTCACGCGCCGCGTCCTGACGACCTTAAGCCAAAAACAACCCCGTTTCCAAAGGCGGGGCACACCGACCGTTATCTACATAGTATAGCGCGCTCGCGCTTGCGAGCCATTGCGCATGAGCGATTTCCGACGTAACCAGCGGGCGACATTAGAGGTTTCTTAACCATGGCCGAACGCAAGAACGGGCTCACCTACGCCGATTCCGGGGTCGACATCGACGCCGGCAACCGCCTGGTCGACATGATCAAGCCGATGGTGCGCGCCACGGCGCGGCCTGGCGCGGAGGCCGAGATCGGCGGTTTCGGCGGTCTGTTCGACCTCAAGGCGGCCGGCTTCAAGGATCCGGTGCTGGTCGCCGCCACCGATGGCGTCGGCACCAAGGTCAAGATCGCGATCGAGACCGGGCTGCATGGCGGCATCGGCATCGATCTGGTGGCGATGTCGGTCAACGACCTCGTCGTGCAGGGCGCCGAGCCGCTGTTCTTTCTGGACTACTTTGCCTGCGGCAAGCTTGACCCGGACACGACGGCCTCGATCGTGGCAAGCATCGCCGAAGGCTGCCGGGAATCCGGCTGCGCGCTGATCGGCGGCGAGACCGCCGAGATGCCCGGCCTGTACAAGGACGGCGACTACGATCTCGGCGGCTTCGCGGTCGGCGCCGCCGAACGTGGCACGCTGCTGCCCACTGACGACATCGCCGCCGGCGACGCCGTGCTCGGGCTGGCGTCGTCAGGCGTGCATTCCAACGGCTTCTCGCTGGTGCGCAAGATCGTCGAGCAGTCGGGCCTGGGCTTCGATGCGCCGGCGCCGTTCGCGCCCGTGATGACCTTGGGCGGGGCGCTGTTGGCACCGACCCGGCTCTATGTGAAGTCATGTCTGCGCGCGATCCGCGAGACCGGCGGGGTGAAGGGCCTGGCCCACATCACCGGCGGCGGCTTCACCGACAACATTCCGCGCGTGTTGCCGAAGCATCTCGGCGTCGGCATCGACCTGTCGCGCCTGACGGTGCTGCCGGTGTTCAAATGGCTGGCGGAGCAGGGCGGCATCGCCGAACTGGAGCTGCTGCGCACCTTCAACTGCGGCGTCGGCATGATCGCGATCGTCAAGGCGGACGCGATCGAGGCTGTGACGGACGTACTCGTGGCCAACGGCGAAACCGTCACATCGCTGGGTGAGGTGATCCCGGCATCGGGTGACGAGCGCGTGGTCTATCACGGCCATCTCGACCTGGCGCTGTGATGACGATGAAGCGGCGCGTTGCGATCCTGATCTCCGGGCGCGGGTCCAACATGGCCGCGCTGATCCGCGCTGCGGGCACGGACGATTTCCCGGCCGATATTGCCGTCGTGATCTCCAACCGCACGGATGCGGCCGGGCTGGAGCGGGCCAAGCAGAGCGGCATTTCGACCTTGGTGATCGAGAGCAAGCCGTTCGGCAGGGATCGCGCCGGCTTCGAGACGGTGCTGCAGGCGGCGCTCGAGGAGCGCGGCGTCGAGCTGATTTGTCTGGCCGGCTTCATGCGGCTGTTCACGGCCGAGTTCGTGCAGCGCTGGCACGGGCGAATGCTCAACATCCATCCGTCGCTGTTGCCGTCGTTTCCCGGCCTCGATCCGCACGGCCAAGCGTTGCGCGCCGGCGTGAAGATCTCGGGCGCCACCGTACACTTCGTAATCCCCGAGACCGATGCCGGGCCGATCGTGATGCAGGGCGCGGTTGCGGTCTCAGATCGCGATACGCCGGACACGCTGTCGGAGCGTATTCTCGAGGTCGAGCATCGGATCTATCCGGAGGCCCTGCGGTTGCTCGCAACCGACCGGGTGAGGCTCGACGGCGATCTCTGTCGCACGGAGACGGGCGCGGGAACGGGCAATTTCCTGATCTCGCCGCTCGCCCGATAAAACAAAATCCCCCGGACCAAGCCGGGGGTGGATCATGGCTGCCAAGGCAAGGCCGTGCCGAAGTTGAAGTGATCCACCAAACGCGGTCGGTTTGCAGATCGTGCTGTTATCGTTTCGGAGCGCGGTGCCGTCGCGTTCCCGCTATGTCGACCGACCGATCAGGAGACCTTGAGGTTTTCCGCGGACGCCTTGCCGCGGCTCTCCACAAGGTCGTACTCCACGGCCTGGTTCTCGTTGAGCGAACTGAGCCCTGCACGTTCGACGGCGGAGATGTGGACGAAGACGTCCTTATCGCCGCCATTCGGCTTGATGAACCCATATCCCTTGGTCGGGTTGAACCATTTGACGGTGCCTTTGTGGGTCGGCATCGTTGTCTCCTCGTCTGGACGAAAAAAAGACGCGGCCACGCGTTACGCGTGCCACGCCACAAGCGGGCTTCCCGAAGTCTGCTGAATTTCCGCAATCACGAAACGCACAGTCGCACGGCCAGATCCGATTGTGCCTGAGATTGCAACACGAAATGCGCCGGATGGCAAGATTGGGCGCGAGGCGCGGGTTTTCCTTGCAGCGCGCTACCGGCGGCACCATGGCAACTCCGGCATCAAGTTCCGGCCTTGCTGCATCGCGCAAAGGCAGCTTCTGCGTAACGGGGAGAATAGCGGCGTATCAAATCAAATCGGTCGCGCCGCAACATATCCCTTCATGCCAAAACTCTCTCGCGCGGCTGCCATCATCGGCACAAGTGCATTCGGATGAATGAATTCGTCTCGAAAGCAGGCATAGGCCTTTGGATCGAAGATCTTCTTGAGCCAGTCGATCACGATCTTGTGCCGGTCCGAGCTGCGGAATTCCTTGTGATAGGTCAGCCAGAGATCGGCATGATGGCTGACGCCGAGGTCGACTGCGACGAGAGGGGCTCCCAGCGCGATTGCGGATGTCGGAAGGAAACCGACCCCGGCGCCGCGCTCGACGGCGTAGAGAACGCCGATGCTGGAATTGGTCTTGATGCCTACCACGCCCGCAAGCGATGTCAGGCCGAGGATTCTGGCATAGGCCGTGTCGTCCACCTGCGGCGCATTCTGCTTGATGATCCGGTGCTCCTTCAATTCCGACAACGATGTCGGAACGCCATGCAGCCGCTGATAGTCTTCCGACACGAAGGGATAGATGTGCATCCGGCCCAGCTTGGCCACGATCAGGTCGGGATTGGTCGGTGGTTCAAGTTGAATCGAAATGTCGGATTCCAGCCGCGCGACATCGGCCTGTTCCATCGCGCAGCGAAGATCGACGGTGATTTTGCGATAAGTTTTCTGAAAATCGATCAATCTGGGAAGTATCCAGAAATTGCCCGGTCCTTCCGTCACCGCGACGCGAACGGTGCCGGTGGTATCGTTCGATGACTGCGCGACACGGCGAAGCAGATTGAAGGCATGCCGTTCCATTTCGCTGACATCGCCAAGCATGGCGGCGCCTTCGTCGCTGAGCGTCAATCCGCTTTGATCGCGTAGAAACAGCTTGCAGCCCAGCCGCTCTTCGAGCCGATCGATACGTCGCATCAGCGTCGTGCTGGTCAGGCGGAGTTCCTCGGCCGCATTCCGGAAGCTCTTGTATTTCGTGCAGGCCAGGAACGACTTCAGATCGTCCCAAGATGCATCCAATATTTCATCAAATTTGTGCTGCGTGACCGCAGCACCCCGATGCGATAGTTGCTGCATACTGCAAATCTCCACCCGTTAATCTGCTTGCGGGCCACAGGAAACGATAGATGTACTACACAATGAAGGAAAGGGGCTCGCTGGGCCCGCGCCGCGAATTCGACGAGCTTCCGATTAGCTCGGACGTGCAGGCGGAGCCTGCGCGATACAAGCAGCTCGCAGCCCTTGCCGATATGGCTCACCGCCTCGTTCCCGGCGTTGGCGCTAGCGAATTCGATCTAGCCAGATATCTGACATTCGACCCCGATTGCATCCTGACGTTCAGCCGCAATGGCAGACTGCTTGGCGGCATGGCCTTCCTGTTTCTTAACCATCGCGGACACGATGCGCTGCTGCTGGATGAGATCTACCTGACGAAGCCCGACATTGGTCTGCTCAGTCGCTCCGACGAGGACGTATCCGCGATCTACATCTGGGCCATTGCCGCAGTCGGTCGCGGCATCGGCGGGCTCGGCAATGCCGCGGCTCATCTTAGAAAGCCCAGGTACAAAGCCGCGGACTGTTTCGCCCAGCCGTCGAGCGCGGCGGGGCGCAACATCATGTTTGCAACGGGCTTCCGGCAGACACCAAGCTTTCAGCCCGATCTCTGGTGCTACACGCGACCGTGGAATCGCGCGCCGCGGATCGAGACCCCTTCATATATCGTTCAACGAGGAGCATTGTAGATGCACGGCATGAGCATGGCATCGACGGTCAAGCCCAACCCACGCGCAATCACTGTCCGGATCGCGCGCGACCCGAACGACCTCATGCTGGTCACGGCGATCCGCTCGGCGGTCTATCTTGCCGAGCAGGACTGCCCGATCGAGGAGGAATTCGACGGTAACGATCTGGTTGCCGCGCATTTTATCGGCTTCGTCGGCAACCAGCCTGCGGGTTGCCTGCGCGTCCGCTTCTTCGGCGAGTTTGCCAAGGTCGAGCGGCTCGCGGTGAGGCATCAGTACCGGCGGTCGCGCCTGTCGTTCAAGCTGGTGCAGGCGAGCGTGGACTATGTCCGGCGCAAAGGCTTCAAGCGGATCTACGGCCAGGCCCAGGACCGGCTGGTCGATTTCTGGGCACATTTCGGCGCCAAGCCGCTCGGCCACAACAGAAAGCTGACGTTCTCAGATTTCTCCTACACTGAGATGGTGCTGGAACTGGAGCCGGGCGATGATGCGATCACGCTCGATAGCGATCCCTACATGATCATCCGTCCTGAAGGCGATTGGGATCGACCGGGCGTGCTCGACCTGTCGGCGGGCCGTCCGGCATCCTCTCCCTTGCGCGAGATGGCGGCAGCGGGACCATGATGACGAACAGAAACCTCGCCGGCGCATTCGACGAGGATCCGCCGGTCCTGATTTGCGCTGACCTGCAATGCGAGTATCTCGCGACGGGACGGCGGCATCTGATCGCCGATGCCGATACGATCATGCCGCGGTGCCTGGAACTGATGACGCTCTGGCGCGACAATCTGTGGCCGCTGATCCATTTGAAGCGCATCGCGCAGGCCGCCTGGTTCAATCCGGCGTCGAATCTGACCAACTGGATTGCCGAGCTGAAGCCGCAGCCTGGCGAACTCACCTTCGAGCATCCGCTGCCATCGGCCTACAGCTCGGCGCGCTTTGCCGAATACATGTCGAACATGCGCAGTATCCGCTGCCTTGTGCTCGGCTTTTCGCTCGACGAGACCATCCTGTCGACGGTCATCGACGGCTTTCATCGCAGCCATCGCTACCAGGTGGTTGCAGATGCGATGGCCTGCAGGCGCCCCGGGGTCGACGATGCCGCCTCTTACAAGGCTGTCGTCACCAAGGTGCTCGGCAACTTCGCCGGCGTGCTGGAGAGCGTCGATCTGATCAGCGCCAGCGGCCGGATCGTCGTTTGAGGGGCGCGCTATCCGCGCTCATCGAGAGAGCCGTTCGGCGAGCTCGATCACGAGACGACGATCGGAGACTTCCTTGATCTTGTTGAAGGCGACAATGAGCCGCAGGCCTTCAACCACGTTCAGTTCGATATGGTTGTCGCTGAGCAGCCGCAGCAGTCTATCTTCCGGCGGTTCGCAATTGTCTGTGCTCACGCGCAAGCTCCAGAAACGAGTAGGTCATAACTAGTAGATCAAAACGAATTGGTCATAACGTTCGTCACAGCGAGTTCGTCACAACGAGTTTGTCATGGGGACCCGAGAGGATGAGCTCAAGGAGCTGGCAGGCGTTCTCCAGTTGGCCATCGCAAAATCGCGACAGCTCAACTTACCTACCAGCGCCTATATCCTGTCAATGGCCCTCATCGAAGTTTCACAGGTGCTCGAAGGCAAATCCGGCGATGGAAAAACGTCCAAATAGCTCGTGTGGGCAGCAACTAGTCGAGGCAGACACGATTAGCAATAAACTGAATTAATCCGGATCGCGGCGCCGTCAGCCGCGATCGACCCTGACCACGCGGCCCTTCTCGATGGCGAGCGCGAGCCGGCCGTGCTTGAGCGCAATAGCGGCCTCGCCGAACAATTCGCGGCGCCAGCCGTGCAAGGCGGCGACGTCGGCGTTGTCGTCGGCTGCGATCTGCTCGAGATCGTCGACGGTCGCGATGACCTTGCTGGCCACGGCGTGACGTTCGGACGTCATCCGCAGCAGCACCTTCAACAGCTCGACGATCGCTGCGCCATTGGAATTGTTGCGCGGCTTCTCGATCTTTGGCAGCGACGCCGGATCGCGGGCGAGGCCGCGCTGCACCGCCGCGACGATATCCGCGCCCCATTTCGAGCGTTCGAAACCCTTGGGCAGCGAGCGCAGGGTGCCGAGCCGCTCCAGCGAAGTCGGCGCGTGGGTGGCGATGTCGCCGACGGCGTCGTCCTTCATCACGCGGCTGCGCGGCACGTCACGGCTCTGGGCTTCCTGCTCGCGCCAGGCGGCCACCTCCATCAACACCGCAAGCTCCTTCGGCTTGCGAACGCGGGTCTTCAGCCGTTCCCAGGCCCGTTCGGGATGGAAGTCATAGGTCCGCGGCGAGGTCAGCACCTCCATCTCCTCGCTGACCCAGTCGCTGCGCTCGCGCCGCTTCAGATCCGCATCGAGCGCCGCGAACACGTCCCGCAGATGGGTGACATCGGAGACGGCGTAGTGGATCTGCTCCTTGGTCAGCGGGCGGCGCGACCAGTCGGTGAAACGATGCGTCTTGTCGGGGCGGTGGCCGGTGATACGCTCGACGAGCTGATCATAGGCAATGCTGTCGCCATACCCCAGCACCATGGCCGCGACCTGGGTGTCGAAGATCGGATGCGGCAGCAGGTTGGCCTGATGCCAGATGATCTCGATGTCCTGCCGCGCGGCGTGGAATACCTTCAGCACTTTCTCGTCAGCCATCAGCGCGAAGAACGGCTTCAGATCGATACCCTCGGCAAGCGTGTCGATGACGACCGCTTCCTCGGGGCTGGCAATCTGCACGACGCAGAGCAGGGGATAGTAGGTGGTCTCGCGCAGAAACTCGGTATCGACGGTGATGACCGGTTGCTGGGCAAAACGGGTGCAAGCGGCGGTGAGGTCCGCGGTGGTGGTGATCAAGTCCATGAACGATCCATGACGAGGTGCTTACGCCGTCTTCCGAAAGCGCTGATCTGTCAAGGGTCTTGGCGATGGTCTTGGGACGAATTCGCGGGCGCAATAGCCGGAGCGGCTCGCTCCGGGGTTGTTGAATGCAGTGCATTCAGGTTCAATGATAGCGAGCGCGACCCGGCCGCCGGCCGGCCGGCACCGCCAGCGCGATGATGCAGAGCCCGATCATCGCCAGACCCATGCATTCGAAAACCAGAGCGTCCACGGCAGGTTCCCCCTGAAACATTGGGAAACTTGTCGGAATCACGTTGACGGTTTCTTAAAACCCCAGGGTAGCCCATGCCAATGGTGGATGAGAGGTTAATCTCGTGTCAGGTGCCGCAGAAGGTCTGCAGCACCCGCTCCTGCGGCTGCGGTGGCTCGGCATAGGCCACGTGGGCCGGCTGGTCCTGGTACGGGTTCGCCAGCACGGTCAGGAGTTCCTCGAATGGGCCGAAATCATTGTTGATGGCAGCCGAGATCACCGCCTCGATGCGATGGTTGCGCGGAATGAAGGCGGGGTTGACGGCGTGCATCGCCGTACGGCGCTCAGCCGCTGTCTGCGGTTCCTGGGCCAGGCGCTGCCGCCAGCGCGGCATCCATTCATCGAGTCCCGTGGGATCCTGGAACAGGGCCCGCACCTGAGCATCGTTGCCATCGGCGGCGGCCTCGCCCAACCTGCGGAAGGTGAGGGTGAAGTCGGCCGGGCCTGATGCCATCGCCTCGAGCAGGGCCTGGGCCAGCGCCGGGTCGTCATCATGCGCGGTGAACAGGCCGAGTTTGCGTCGCAGCCCGGTCTGGTAGGCCGTGGTGAACGCTTCGGCGAAACCGTCCAGCGCGGCTTCCGCGTCCTTGATCGCCTGCGGCTGATCGTCGGAGAACAAGGGCAGCAGGCATTCGGCCAACCGGGTCAGGTTCCAGAGCGCGATCCGCGGCTGGTTGGCGAAGGCATAGCGGCCCATCTCGTCGATCGACGAGAACACGGTCGCCGGATCATAGGCGTCCATGAAGGCGCAGGGACCATAATCGATGGTCTCCCCCGAAACCGAGGTGTTGTCGGTGTTCATGACGCCATGGATGAAGCCGATATCTAGCCAGCGCGCGACCAAAGCGGCCTGACGACCAATCACGGCCGCGAGCAGGGCATGGTAAGGGCGCTCAATGCCGACAAGCTCCGGATAGTGGCGCGCGATGACGTGGTCGGCGAGCCGCCGCACCGCCTCAGTGTCGCGACGGGCCGCGAAATATTGGAAGGTCCCGACCCGGATATGGCTGGTGGCCACCCGCGTCAGCACCGCGCCGGGCACCGCGGTCTCGCGATAGACCTGCTCGCCGGTAATGACGGCAGCGAGCGAGCGGGTGGTCGGGATGCCCAGCGCATGCATGGCCTCGCTGACGATATATTCGCGCAACACCGGCCCGAGCGCGGCGCGGCCGTCGCCGCGGCGGGAAAATGGGGTCGGACCGGAGCCCTTGAGCTGGATGTCGCGGCGCACGCCATTGCGATCGATGACCTCGCCGAGCAGGATCGCCCGGCCGTCACCGAGTTGCGGCACGAAATTCCCGAACTGGTGGCCGGCATAGGCCATCGCGATGGGATCCGCGCCGACCGGAACAGTTTTGCCAGCCAGGATCTCGGCGCCCTCCGGCGTCTCGAGCTGCACTGGATCGAGACCGAGCTCGACCGCCAGCGGCCGGTTCAGCTTGACCAAGCGGGGCGCGGCGACGGGGGTGGGGGCGACGCGGGCAAAGAAATTGTCCGGCAGCGCCGCATAGGAGTTCTGGAAGGGGAAATGCACGGTCATGACAGCAAGATAAGCGCCCGAGAGCCGTTTTTCGAGGCCTGAACTGGGTGCATTTGGTTGCCGCAGCGGACCGGCTCGGCTAAACCCTCGCGCGTCGGCCGTGGCCTTTGGCCCGCCGATTCCTTGCCCCGACAGCAGTTTCAGGACCACCATGCATCGCTACCGGACCCATACCTGCGGCGCGCTCCGCGAGAGCAACATTGGCGAAACCGTCCGCCTGTCCGGCTGGTGCCACCGTATCCGCGATCATGGCGGCGTGCTGTTCGTCGACCTACGCGACCATTACGGTCTCACCCAATGCGTGGTGGACCCGGACTCCGCGGCCTTCAGGGACGCCGAGAAGCTCCGCTCGGAATGGGTGGTGCGGATGGAAGGCAAGGTCCGCCGCCGCCCCGAGGGCACCGACAACGCCGAGCTGCCGACCGGCCAGGTCGAACTTTATGTCAGCGATATCGAGGTGCTGGGCCCGGCGGCCGAGCTGCCGCTGCCGGTGTTTGGCGAGCAGGAGTATCCGGAAGACATCCGGCTGAAGTACCGCTTCCTCGATTTGCGCCGTGAGCGGCTGCATCAGAACATCATGACGCGCGGCGCGGTGGTCGATTCGATGCGCCGGCGCATGAAGGAGCAGGGCTTCTTCGAATTCCAGACCCCGATCCTGACCGCGTCCTCGCCGGAGGGCGCGCGCGACTTTCTGGTGCCGTCGCGGATCCATCCGGGAAAATTCTACGCGCTGCCGCAGGCGCCGCAGCAGTACAAGCAATTGCTGATGATGTCCGGCTTCGACCGCTATTTCCAGATCGCGCCGTGCTTCCGCGACGAGGACCCGCGCGCCGACCGTCTGCCGGGCGAGTTCTATCAGCTCGACGTCGAGATGAGCTTCGTCACCCAGGACGACGTGTTCGCGGCGATGGAGCCTGTCATCACCGGCGTGTTCGAGGATTTCGCCAAGGGCAAGCCGGTGACCAGGAACTGGCCGCGGATTCCGTTCGCGGAGGCGATCCGCAAATACGGCTCCGACAAGCCCGATCTGCGCAACCCGATCGAGATGCAGGACGTTTCCGAGCACTTCCGCGGCTCCGGCTTCAAGGTGTTCGCG
>NZ_JBARGP010000549.1:0-5630 GCF_049798375.1 Bradyrhizobium sp. | reverse complement strand
CCATCGGTGCGCGCGGGCCTGCTCGCCGCCGGCCGCTCGCCGAAGACCCCGGTCGGCGTGTTCGCGCGCGTGACGCGCGCCGATGCACAGGCCGCGGTCGGTACGCTCGATCAATTGCCGGAGCTCGTCGCTCGGATCGACGGCGGCCCGGCCATCCTCATCATTGGCGACGTGGTCGCGCATTCCGCGCCCTGGCGTCGCCAGAATTTTAGCCAAACCCTCGCCGAACTGCTGGAACCTGCGTAATGACCTCTCCGCTCGAACAGAAGAAGATCAAGCTCACCGGTCCTTCGATCGTGACCGCCAACCGGACCTGGGATGGTGCGGTGATCTATCGGACCGCGACCCACAACTGGTCGACCGATCTGTCGACCGCCGCCGTGGTTCGCGCCTCGGACGAAGCGCGCACGCTGCTCGCGGAATCGGTGGCCGATGATCTCGGCGCGATCGGTCCCTATATCGCTCCCGTCGACGTCGACGAGAGGGGCAGACTGAAACCGGGCAATCTGCGCGAGCGGATCCGGCTGAAGGGCACCACGATCGGCGTGCCGGCGCTGGCTCAAGTCTGAAAGTTCAGATCATGTACGCCTATGACGAGATCGACCGCACGCTGGTCAACGAGCGTGTCGCCGAATTCCGCGACCAGGTGAAGCGCCGCCTCTCCGGCGAGCTCACCGAGGACGAGTTCAAGATGCTGCGGCTGCAGAACGGCGTCTATCTGCAGCTGCACGCCTACATGTACCGGATCGCTATACCCTACGGCACGCTGGCCTCGAACCAGCTGCGCCGGCTCGCCCATGTGGCGCGGCGTTACGATCGCGGCTACGGCCATTTCACCACCCGCCAGAATATCCAGTTCAACTGGATCAAGCTCGCCGAGCTGCCGGACGCGATGGCCGATCTCGCCGACGTCGGCATCCAGTCGATGCAGACCTCCGGCAACAATCTGCGCAACGTCACGGCCGACCAATGGGCCGGCGTCGCGCCGGGCGAAATCGAGGACCCGCGCATCTGGTCGGAGATCATCCGCCAGTTCACCACCCTGCATCCGGAATTCTCGTTCCTGCCGCGCAAGTTCAAGATCGCGATCACGGCCTCCGAGCAGGATCGCGCCGCCATCAAGATCCACGATGTGGGCCTGAAGCTGACGAAGAACGCCGCAGGCGAGACCGGCTTCGAGGTGCTGGTCGGCGGCGGTCTCGGCCGCACGCCCTTCATCGCCAAGCCGGTGAAGGACTTCGTCCCCGGCCGCGATATCCTGAGCTACATCGAAGCCATTTTGCGCGTCTACAACCAGTATGGCCGCCGCGACAACATCTACAAGGCACGCATCAAGATCCTGGTGCATGAGCTCGGGGTCGAGAAGTTCGCCGCCGAGGTCGAGGAGGAGTACCAGCAGATCCGCGACGGCGCGCTGAAGCTCGACGAGGAGGTCGTGGAGGACATCCGCTCGCGCTTCTTCTATCCGTCCTACGAGAAGCTGGCGCACATGCCGGACGAGCTGAAGCAGGCGGCGGCCGATCCGGAATTCGAGGCCTGGCGCAAGAACTCGGTGTTCCCGCACAAGGCGCAGGGCTATGCGATCGTCACGATCTCGCTGAAGCCGGTCGGCGCGCCTCCCGGCGATTGCAGCGCCGAGCAGATGGATGCGCTCGCCGATCTCGCCGACAAATATTCCTTCGGTGAGATTCGGGTCGGTCACGAGCAGAATTTGGCGCTGCCCCATGTCGCCAAGCGCGACCTGCCGGCGCTGTGGAAGGCGCTCGACAAAGTCGGACTGGCGATTCCCAATGTCAATCTGGTGTCGGACATTATCGCCTGCCCGGGGCTCGACTATTGCTCGCTGGCCAACGCGCGCTCGATCCCGATCGCGCAGGAGCTGACGCGGCGTTTCGCGAGCCACGACACCGCCAACCTGATCGGCCGTCTGCACATCAACATCTCCGGCTGCATCAATGCCTGTGGCCATCACCATGTCGGCCATATCGGCATCCTCGGCGTCGAGAAGAACGGCGAGGAATTCTATCAGATCACGATCGGCGGCCGTGCCGACGAGGGCGCGGTGCTCGGCACCCTGATCGGACCGTCGGTGCCTTATGGCGACGTCGCCGATGTCGTCGAGGACATCGTCGAAGCTTATTTGGCGCTGCGCGCGCGCCCCGACGAGCTGTTCATCGAGACGGTGGCGCGGCTCGGCGTCGAACCATTCAGGGAGCGGGTCTATGCCACTCGTTAAGGGCGGAAAAATCACGCCTGATAGTCTCGCCCACGTCGCCGATGATGCCGAGCTGCCGGCGCAGCCCGCCATCCTGGTCTCGGCCACGCGCTTCCTGGCCGATCCGGAAGGCCTGCTCAGCCGTCCCGGCGGCAAACTCGGCGTGATCTGGCCGAACAACCGCGACATCGACGACCTCGTGCCCTATCTCGATCGCCTCGCGGTGGTGGCGCTGGTGTTTCCGAGCTTCCGCGACGGCCGCGCCTACACCCAGGCGCGCCTGTTGCGCGAGCGCTATGCCTGGCGCGGCGAGCTGCGGGCCACGGGCCAGGTGCTGCGCGACCAGTTCGTGTTCATGCTGCGCGCCGGCTTCGATGCGTTCGAGGTGAAGAAGCAGAGCGACGCGGAAGCCTTCGCCGACACGGTGAAGCGCTACTCGGTGTTCTACCAGCCGACCGGCGATGGCCGCATCACCGCGCTGCATCGGCGGATGCAGCTGCGTCATTCGGAGAGTGCCGGCCTATGACCGTGTGTGCCGTGCCGCTGCCGTCAACGACAGATACCGTGCCGTCCGCCGCCGCGCTCGACCGAAGCTTGCGCGATGCCTCGCCGGCCGAGGTCATCGCCACCGCGCTGAAGCTCGTTGGACGCGACCAGCTCGCGCTGGTGTCATCCTTCGGCACGGAATCGGCGGCGCTGCTCAAGGTGATGGCCGATGTCGATCCGGCGATTCCGGTCGTTTTCCTCGACACCGGCTGGCTGTTCGCGGAGACCCTGGCCTATCGCGACACGCTGATCGAGCGGCTGGGCCTGCGCGACGTGCGCACGATCAAGCCGTCCGAAGCCAAGCTTGCAAGCGAGGATGCGGACGGCGAATTGTGGTTCACCGATCCCGACACCTGCTGCCGCATCCGTAAAGTCGAGCCGCTGGCCCGTGCGCTTGCGCCATTCTCGGCCTGGCTCAACGGCCGCAAGCGCTTTCAGGGCGGCGCGCGTGCGACGATTCCCGTGGTCGAGCAGGATGGGGCACGATTGAAATTCAATCCGTTCGCCAATGTCTCGCGCGAGCAGATCATCGCGATCTTCAACGAGGCCAAGCTGCCGCCGCACCCGCTGCTGGCGTCGGGCTATCTGTCGGTCGGCTGCATGCCCTGCACCAGCCGCAGTTCGGCCAACGAAGACAGTCGCGCGGGCCGCTGGCGCGGCCGGCCGAAGACCGAATGCGGCATTCATACGTGCGCGAGCGCCGATGCGCTGGCGTCTTCGGCGTGATCTGTCGCGCCGCCGTGACGAATTGCTCGGTTCACGAGCAACTTCGGGTGCGACAGAACACGGCATCCGTTCGCGGGCTCCGTAATAGCAGAATGGCGCTGCCGGAACCGAAACAAGAAAATCCGGTTTCGTTGACTTGAGCACTTCCATCCGGCGTCTTGCGTGCTGAGCCCGCGTCATCTCGCGGGCCGAAATGGAGAGCGAGATGATCCGGCGTCTTCTGGTTGTCGCAGCGGCTTTGTTGTGGGCAGGTTCGGCCTTTGCCGCCGATGTGACGCTGCTGAACGTATCCTATGATCCGACGCGTGAGCTCTATGTCGATTTCAACAAGGCGTTCGCCGCGGCCTATCAGAAGGAAACCGGCAAGAGCGTCGAGATCAAGCAGTCGCATGGCGGCTCGGGCTCGCAGGCGCGCAGCGTGATCGACGGGCTGCAGGCCGACGTGGTGACCTTGGCGCTGGCCTATGACGTCGATGCCATCGCTGCCAAGGGACTGACCGCCGCCGACTGGCAGAAGCGGCTGCCGGATAATTCCTCGCCCTATACCTCGACCATCGTGTTCCTGGTGCGCAAGGGCAATCCGAAAGGCATCAAAGACTGGGACGATCTGGTGAAGTCGGGCGTCCAGGTGATCACGCCGAATCCCAAGACCTCCGGCGGCGCGCGCTGGAACTATCTTGCCGCCTGGGGCTATGCTCTGAAGAAATATGGCTCCGCCGACAAGGCCAAGCAGTTCGTGGCCGACCTTTATGAGCATGTTCCGGTGCTCGATACCGGTGCGCGCGGCGCCACCGTCACATTTGTCGAGCGCGGCGTCGGCGACGTCCTTTTGGCCTGGGAGAACGAAGCCTATCTAGCCTTGCGGGAGTTCGGCCAGGACAAGTTCGAGATCGTGGCGCCGCCGCGCTCGATCCTGGCGGAGCCCCCGGTCGCTGTGGTCGACAGCGTTGCCGATAAAAAAGGCACACGCGGCGTCGCCGAGGCCTATCTGAAGTACTGGTATACAAAGCAAGGTCAGGAAATCGCCGCACGCAATTCGTATCGTCCGCGCGATCCGGAGGTGGCCAAGGCTCACGAGAACGAGTTTGCCAAGGTCGAGCTGTTCACCATCGACGATGTATTCGGTGGCTGGACCAAGGCGCAGAAGGATCATTTTGCGGAAGGCGGCATCTTCGACCAGATCTATAAGAACTGAGCGGATGATGAGGTGAATGCGTAATGCGTAGGATGGGTGGAGCGCAGCGATACCCATCATTTGCGCGAGTGTAAGTGGAGGGGTGATGGGTATCGCTGCGCTCAACCCATCCTGCAGAGCGTCGATTGATCGACGCGAAATGAATTGGGCCGGATGACCTCGTGAACACGCTCGTACCACGACGCAGCACCTTGCCGGGGTTCGGCCTCACCATGGGGCTGACCCTGACCTGGCTGTCGGTAATCGTGCTGATCCCGCTCGCCGGCCTCTTCATTAAATCGACGGAGCTGAGCCTCGATCAGTTCTGGGGCATCGTCACCAGCCGCCGCACGCTCAATGCGCTGCGGGTGTCGTTCGGGCTTGCGTTTGCTGCCGCTTGCGTCAACCTGGTGATGGGCACTATCATCGTCTGGGTGCTGGTGCGTTACCGCTTTCCCGGCCGGCGGCTGTTCGATGCGATTGTCGACGTGCCGTTCGCGCTGCCGACCGCGGTGGCCGGCGTGGCGTTGACCTCGCTGTTCGCAGAGAAGGGCTGGCTTGGTGCGCCGCTTGCCGCAGCCGGCATCAAGGTCGCGTTCACGCCGCTTGGCATCTTCGTCGCCATGATCTTCATCGGCATTCCCTTCGTGGTGCGCACGGTGCAGCCGGTGCTGATCGATCTCGATCCGGAGCTCGAGGAGGCCGCGGCCAGCCTCGGCGCCAGCCGCTGGCACGCCGTGACCAAGGTGATCCTGCCGAGCCTCGCACCGGCGCTACTCACCGGCCTGGCGCTGGCCTTCGCGCGCGCCGTCGGCGAGTTCGGCTCGGTGATCTTCATCGCCGGCAATCTGCCGAACATCTCCGAGATCGCGCCGCTGCTGATCGTCATCAGGCTGTCGGAATATCGCTACGCGGATGCCACTGCGATCGCGGTGGTGATGTTGGTTGCGTCCTTTGTCATCATCTTCA
>NZ_JBARGP010000548.1:0-6684 GCF_049798375.1 Bradyrhizobium sp. | reverse complement strand
GTCCTGAAGCGCAAATGGCAGGCGGCGTTGAGGCCGGGCCAGACCATGCCGCGCTACGAGGACGTGATGCTGGGCAGCCTCGGCCGGCTCGCCGATCACATCGCGGTCATGAAGAATGAAAGCGGCGTGCTGCAGCTCTCGCGTTCGGGACGCTACGTGCAGCAATGGCTGCAGGACGAGCGCTGGGACATTCCGATCGCTGCGGTGTCGCCGGATTGTGCGACCGTGCTGAGCGAAGCTGCCGATTGCGCGCTGTCGAGCGCCAAGCCCTATCTCGCCACGGCACATTGCGTGCGGGATGGCATGGTCCGCACCTACGATGTGCTGGCGCTGCCGACCGCCTCGCGCTGGGGCGCCACCCTGGTCGGGACCTATATCAACGAGCGCGCAGCCCAGTACAATCTGCTCGACGCGATCTTCTCGACCACCGATGACGGCGTGGTGTCGCTGGCGACGATCCGCGATGCGGCAGGCCAGCCCAGCGACTTCCAGATCGTCCATCACAATCAGGGCGCCGCAAAGCTGCTGAAACTGTCGTCGGCCAACCTGCAGTGGCGCCGGCTGAGGGAAGGCGGCCATCTGCTCTGCACGGCTGAGGTGATGGAGCGGCTGTTTGCGGTGGTCACCGATGGCGGCCGCGCGCAGTTCGAGCTTGATAGCGACGATCGCAATTTGCGGCTTGGCGCGCATGCGTTCGGCGACATCGTCTCGCTGACCATCGCCGACGTTACCGGGTTGAAGCGCCGCGAGGCCTCGTTCCGCCTGCTGTTCGACAACAACCCGATGCCGATGGGCATCTTCGACAAGGCGACCGCGAAGATTCTCAACATCAACGATGCCGCTGTCAGGCACTATGGCTACAGCCGCACGCAATTCCTGAAGATGACAATCTGGGATCTGTGGCCCTCGGGCGAATGGGAAAATCTCGATAAGGCGCTGCTGCGGTTCGACGACACCGATCACTTCCATCAGGACTGGCGCCATCTGAAGGCCGACGGCAGCGAGATCCAGGTGCTGACCTACGGGCGGCGTGTCGCTTTCGACGGCCAGGACGGTTTCCTGGTCGCGATCGTCGATATCACCGAGCGCCGCAAGGCCGAGGCCCGCATCGCGCATATGGCCCATCATGACGGCCTCACCGACCTGCCGAACCGCGAATTCTATCGGGAGCGCCTCGCGCAGGCGCTGGAGCGGGGCGCTGCAGCCGGCAAGCACGTCGCGGTCATGTGCATCGATCTCGACCTGTTCAAGAACGTCAACGACTGCTTTGGCCATCCGATCGGCGACCGGCTGTTGCGGGCGGTCGCTGGGCGCTTGAAGACGCAGACCCATGGCGGCACGCTCGCGGCGCGGCTCGGCGGCGACGAATTCGCCGTCATCCTCACTGCCGGCGTCTCGCCGAACGAAGCCAGCGATACCGCCAACCGCCTGATCGCGACCTTGAGCGCGCCTTACGAAATCGACGGCAATGAGCTCGTGATCGGCGCCTCCATCGGCATCGCGCTGGCGCCCGGCGACGGTGCGAGCTCGGAAGAGCTGATGAAGAACGCCGACATGGCTCTGTATCGCGCCAAGCAGGATGGCGGCGGCGTGCATCGCTTCTTCGAGCAGGAAATGGACCGCCAGGCCCAGAAACGGCGCGACCTCGAGCACGATCTGCGCCGGGCCTTTGCCCATGGCGAGTTCGAGCTGCATTATCAGCCGCTGGTCGACGTGGCGTCGAACCGCATCAGCGGCTTCGAGTCGCTGCTGCGCTGGCGCAATCCCGACAAGGGCATGATCTCGCCGGCCGATTTCATTCCGGTGGCGGAGGACATCGGCCTCATCGTGCCGCTCGGCGAATGGGTGCTGCGCGAGGCCTGTCACGAGGCCGCAAAATGGCCCGACGAGATCAAGATCGCGGTCAATCTCTCTTCCGTGCAATTCCGCAGCCGCAATCTGGTCCAGGTGGTGATGTCGGCGCTGGCGCAGTCCGGCCTGGCACCGACGCGGCTCGAGCTCGAGATCACAGAATCGATCCTGCTGGCCGAGACCGAGACCAATCTCGCGACCTTGCATCAGCTGCGTGCGCTCGGCGTCAGCATCTCGATGGATGATTTCGGCACCGGCTATTCCAGCCTGAGCTACCTGCGCAGCTTCCCGTTCGACAAGATCAAGATCGACCGCTCCTTCGTGAAGGATCTCGCGGAACGCACGGATTGCGTCGCGATCGTGCGCGCGATCTCGGGCCTTGGCCGCAGCCTCAACATCACCACCACGGCGGAAGGGGTGGAGACCACCGACCAGCTCGATTGGTTGCGCGCCGAGGGCTGCAACCAGGTGCAGGGTTTTCTGTTCAGCGCCGCAAGGCCGGCTTCCGAGATCGCGGAGCTGCTGGTCCGGTTCGGCGCGCTTGTGTCGAAGGCGGCGTGAGGCGCGACGGCGGCCTTTCGTTCTACGCAGTTGCTTGGTTTGGTATTCGATCTGAATGTCAAACAGCACTTCCATTGTGCGGACATGGCATCGCGTTCTCGCAGCCTGTCGTGCCCGAGCTTTGCGAAACATGAACCCTCTGAAACGAGAGGGCGCAGGGAAGGTCGGGTATCTGCTGATACCCATGGCCCCCGTGCGTAAAAAGTGCACGGGGCAGGAACCACAGGCTCAGCCGGATAGTCCGACCTTCCCTGCGCAATGGGTTACGGCTTATACGCGCTCTCCTCGGGGACCGGCGTTCTTGCCCCCGTCGCCGCGATGCTCGTCATGAACATCGCTGACTTGGTCTCAGCACCGGGAGACCAGGACCACGCGACTTCGCCGTCCGCGCCATGCCGTTCGTCGGCGTGTGAAGCACACGCTGCGGTACGTCGCGTCCATCGCATCCCGCACCCAACGCTCGTGACGATCGCGTAGCGCCCCTCGTGATCGAGGCGGGATGCGCAGAAATCTGCGACTGATTTGCCCGACGACACAAGCGGAATTTTTGCCGGGAAGCACGACAGGTCGGAGATATGATTGATGGAACGGGAGAAATTAGTGTTCTGGCGCGATGCGAACGCGTCAGCGATCGGGCGAATTCCCCCGCTGCGCAGATTTCCCGGCGAGCGGTATGCAAAGTGAGCGCGTCATCGAGAGCTGGGCCTGATGGCGGTGTGTGGTGCAAGATCATCCTCGCTCTCGATGTTCAGCACGTCCTGCGCTGCGGTCAAACGCAATTTTATCTAATCTTGTTGGTCTCTGGTCATGTTTCGCTTTTAACGTGTATCCGGCGGAAGGTGGCCGGGCATGTACGTTATCAATAATTCATTTCGCGCATTAATTGTCGCACTGATTCCTCTTGCCGTCGCGCATGCCGTCATGACGGCAATGGCGCTGCTTGGCGCGAAAGCCATGGAAGCCGAAGCTCCCGCGCCTGATCAGGTCTTGATGTTCTATCTGACCCGCCTGGCCATCGATTGCGGCCTTCTGTATGGCGGTCACCTCATGCTGAGGCAGCGAAGGGTATCGAGCCGGATGGCTTATGCCATCATGGGCGGAGCCATGGCCGTGGTGGGATATGCGATTGCAATCCGAAACAGCATAGAGCTCTCGCCGCCTGCCGGCGGCACGGCTCTGACGATCGGCCTCTTGCCGGCGGTCGCAGGCATGATCGCGGGCTTTCTCTATGGGCAGTTTGCCGGCGTGTCTGCGGCCGCGCGCTTCCCGGCGCTGTCATATGAGGGCCTCGCGAACTCGCTCGCGTTCGATGGTCCCACCCGTGTCCGCACCTCGATTGCCGGCATCGTTATTGCCGCAATGATCCCGGCGCTATTGACGACAGTCTTGTCGGCGACGGTGGTCGCACTGCTGCCGGCTTATTTCAACTATCTCACGGGTGGACCCGGACCGAATGTCGGCCCGATCATGGCGGCGGCAATTCCTGCACAACTATTCCTGACAATCCTGGTTGCGACGATTGTCCCGTCGGCGGTGTTCGTCCTGTGCCTGCATCACATTGCGAGGGCGCTTCGCCGTCATCGCGCCTTTGAATATGCGGCACTCGGGGGCGTCATGGCCTTGATATGCGCCTATCTTCTGATGCCGCTGACACCATTCACTTCGGTGTCCTACCTTTTCATTCCTGCGATTGGCTACGGGGCGATCATGGGCGCGTTATATCGCCGGTTTGCCGGATTGGAGCCGCTTCCGCTGCCCGAGGCCGTGATCGCCGATGATACGGATGCGCTCGTCGGCGCCGATCATCCGGCGCGACGGCGCCGCGGTGTGATCCTCAGCAACTAGAGCGCAGCGCGTCAGGAGGACGATCGACATGAAGGGACTTGCTGGGCTTGGCGCCGCAGCATTCATAGCTGCCGCGGCTGCCCTCTGGTTTGCCACGCGACCGGCCGTTGTCAGCGTGGAAGTGCGGCCGCTGACGCCTAGCGCGGATGTCCCCACTTTCCGACGCGTAGCCGACTGAGAAGGCGAATGCTGGTCAGGGCAGGGATGGGTACGAGGAGCCGAGCTTGAGCAATGATAGTGTTTCTATCCTGCAGACATTCCGCGACCCGCTGATAGGTCTTCCTCTTTCCCACCTATGGCGAGGTGCCGGTTCGGCTATCTTCCTGGAGTTTGGGCGTCTCGCGAGCCGTCGACGCCGCGACGGGACGCTTGGAAACCCGCGTGGCGAGTTTGGTCTGATGATCGAGTGGAGTTGGCGGATCGAAGACAGTACGTCGATCTTGTGCGGAAGCTGGAGCGAGGAGCCGTTGTGGGAGACAACATTCGATCTGGTCCGCAACAAGTCTCTTTCGGAGTTGTCGATCGTTGGGCGGCTGCCCGAAATCGTCGTAGCTCTGTCGGATAACCTCTTCGTATCGTCGTTCATGACTGCTGAAGGCGATCCCGCGTGGGCGCTGTTCGACCGGCGAGAGGCGATCTTGAGAACCTTGAGCGTTCGGCAGGGGCGCCTGGAGTTAGAAACGTAGGAGCCTACGTTGTCGTAAGGCGCGATGGGATGGGAGGTCTCAGGCGGCCGACGGCGGTGCCCGCGATGCCCCCTCTAAGCCTCAACCGGAAATGAGCGATCGAAGCGGCAAGAGCCACCTTTGACCTGGAGCGGTCATCCGGCCGTTCCAATTCGAACTCCCACCTTAAAGGTGACAGATTTCGGACCTTGAGAAGAGTGGACGAAAGTTCATGACGTCGGAGTACAGGAATGAGCCCTTCCGGATCTCTGATCGCGATCCTGCCGTGTAATGATCTTGATGCGTCGGAGCGGTTCTACAATCGACTAGGCTTTGCGCGCCCGGATAGCCAAAGGCCTGCTCCGGAAGAACCCGACACTTATCGTATGCTGTCGAACTCGAAAGGCGGATATCTGCACCTGACCGACGCAGTCGAGGGATGGCTAACGCCAGGCAGAAACCCTTTTGGGCTTTATCTTTACCTCGAGAATGTTGACGCTGCGGCGCGCGAGTTTCAGCAGTCACCCGAAGACAAGCCGTGGGGGATGTACGAATTCGCGATATCTGATCCGGATGAAACGCTGGTCCGTGTCGGTTGGCCGACCCGTCTCCGCGCCGGAGCGCAATAATTCGCCCGCAATTTGGCCATAGCCGAAGATCGCCTCAAGGTTCAACCGGCAGTACGCGGCCGGAGATCTCTAGCCCGCTTCTGACCTAAAGGCGACCTGTTCTGGCGTAGCAGCCGGTCTGAAATCGGGTGGATCGATCTGCGGGAAATCCTATCGTGACAACGCGCAGATAGGAGCCTGACAGGCAAACATTTCATTCGATAGCAGCTCTTTGCGGAGACGGTCTCCGACCAGAACTGCGAGAGCTATTCGAGAGGCTGGCGATTGATCCGCACTCTGTACTGCATGTCCGCCATGACGGCATGGTCCAAGCTGGATCAGACCCGGTTTCCGAGGCGTCCACTCAAACCGAACACAGAAAGACAGGAGTTAGCCACATGTCGAAGGAAAGTGAGAACAAGGCGATCGTAGGTCGCTGGTTTACTGATTTTTGGGGCAAGGCCTGCAACCTGAATATCGTCGATGAACTCGCAGCGCCGGACATGCTGTTGCAGTACTCGCTTCACGCGCCACGTCGCGGCCGCGACGACATCAAGGCCTTCATGACCGACTTTCGCGAGGCTTTTCCCGATCTCAACTTTTGGGGCAGGGCGGACCTGATTGCCGAGGGTGACTACGTCGTCGGGCGCTGGGAGGGTGGCGGTACCCACACGGGCGCTGCCTTCCGTGACTTTTTGGTGGGATCACTTCCAGCCAACAGCGGACGCATTATGAGGTTTACGGGAACGACCGTTCTTAAGCTCAATGACGGCATGATCGTCGAGGAGATCGGCCTTGACGACGGCGTAACTGCTCTGACGCAGCTCGGACTTATAAAGACCGCTGCATAAGCTTGCTCGCGCGCGAGTCGTGTCAGCAACGGGCCGGCCTTTTCGGGGCGGCCCGCAATCGCCGGGGCCCCGATCAGGCACGTGCCGACGTCGCCTATTGGCCCATTGCCGAACTGAGAGCCGCAATTTTGCGTCTGCTCAGGAGCGGCGAGTGGATTGTAATACTCGGCTTGAATGTTTCCGGTCGGTTTGGATGGTCATTGGCTGTCTTGCGCGGCGGCACCTCGATCACGGGCCTGCATAGCACGACGATCATTCCATCCCCGCACCGACATACGCCGCCAGTTCGTCCGGCGTCCCCAT
>NZ_JBARGP010000547.1:0-5443 GCF_049798375.1 Bradyrhizobium sp. | reverse complement strand
GACGCGCTGAAGGCACTCGCGGCCGACGGCATCAAGGTGATCATGCTGACCGGCGATAACCGCACCACCGCCAATGCGGTGGCGCGCCGGATCGGCATCACCGATATCGAGGCCGAGGTGCTGCCCGATCAGAAGAGCGCAGTGGTGGCGCGCCTGCGCGCTGCGGGCAAGATCGTTGCGATGGCCGGCGACGGCGTCAACGACGCGCCGGCGCTGGCGGCGGCCGATGTCGGCATCGCCATGGGCACCGGCACCGACGTCGCAATGGAGAGCGCCGGCATCACCTTGCTCAAGGGCGACCTCGGCGGCATCGCACGCGCGCGCAAATTGTCGGCGGCGACGATGCGCAACATCCGGCAGAACCTGTTCTTCGCCTTCATCTACAACGCGGCCGGTATTCCCATCGCGGCCGGCATCCTCTATCCGACGTTCGGCATCCTGCTGTCGCCGATCATCGCAGCAGCCGCGATGTCGCTGTCGTCGGTCAGCGTGGTCGGCAATGCGCTGCGGCTTCGGGTGGCGAAGCTCTGAGCCGCTACTTTTACCGCAGGCCACGGCCTTGTCGAACGCCGCCGGTATCTCTACCTCCCGTGAGAACTTTCAGAGAGGTCTTTCCGGATGATCGATGCCGCCATCAAGGCGCTGTCGCAGATGCTGTCGCCGCCGCTGCGCTCGATGCTGTGGCGATCGATCGGTCTCGCGCTGGTCCTGATCACCGCGCTCGCGATCGGCTTGCAGCGGCTGTTGAGCTGGCTTGCCACATCTGGCGAAGGCTGGGCCGAGACAGTGCTCGGTCCGAGCTTCCACACCCCGCTCGAGATCCTGACCTGGATCATCTCGATCGCAGCCGGTCTTGGCGTCGTGTTCGGCGGCGTCATGCTGATGCCGGCAATCAGCTCGCTGGTGGCGAGCCTGTTCGTCGACGACGTCGCCGATCATGTCGAGCGCGAATATTATCCGACCGAGCGCCCCGGTGTCGCCCTGCCCTTCGGCGTCGCGATGCGCGAGGGATTGAAGGCCGCGGGCCTCACCATCCTGGTCTATCTGATCGCCCTGCCCTTCGTATTCCTCGCCGGCGCCGGCTTCCTGATCTTCTTCTTAGCCACGGCATGGCTGCTTGGCCGCGAATATTTCGAGCTGGCCGCGATGCGCTTCCGCTCGCCGGCGGAAGCCAAGGCGATGCGCCGCGACAATGCTGCGACCGTGTTCACCGCAGGCCTCGTCATCGCGGCCTTCGTTTCGATTCCGATCGTCAATCTGGCGACGCCGATGTTCGGCATGGCCTTCATGGTCCACATGCACAAGCGGATGTCCGGATCACGGCCCCACTTGATCGAGCCGCTGCGGAACAGGGCGGGCAGCTTCTAACGTGATGAGTTGCGGCAGGTCTTGCTTTACCGCGGCGCGGGTGAGCAGCATCAGAAGCATCCCGATCACCGCGAAGCCGGCGAGCAGCGCCCAGGCTTCGTTGACGCACAACGCGAGCGACGCCTTCTCGACCAGCGGCTGCACATAGGCGATCGCAGCCGCATCCGGCGGGCCCGGCGGCTGGCTGAGCAACAGCTGCGGATCCAGCCCGATCGCCTGCGCCGCGCTGACGTCGTGCGCCAGCAGGCGAAGTCGGAAATCATCCGCGTAGGCTTCGACACGACCGTAGAGGATGGTATCGATCAGCGCGATGCCGATCGCGCCGCCGAGATTGCGCATCAAATTGAACAGGCCGCTGGCATCCGCAATCTCCGATTCGGGCAGATCGCCGAGCGCGATCCGCATCGGCGGCAGCAGGCAGAACATGATAGCGATGCCGCGCACCATTTGCGGAGCGAACATCTCGGCAAAATCGGCGGTGCGCGGTTGAAACGCGCTCATGCCAAGCCCGGCCGCGAACAGGCCGAAGCCGATCGCGGTCATGACGCGGGCATCGACGCGGCTCTCCAGCAAGCTCACGCAGGGCGCGGCGATGAGCTGCGCCACGCCAGTCACCAGCATGATGGTGCCGATCTCGTAGGCGCTGTGATGACGGACGAAGGCGAGGAACACCGGCATCAGATAGACCGAGCCGAACAGGCAGACGCCAAGACAGAAGCTGAAGCCGCAGCCGGCCGCGAACGAGCGTCGCCGCAGACTATCAAGCCGCAGCACCGGATGCGGAGAGAGCAGGGAACGCTGGACCAGCAGCGTGAGGCAGGAGGCGCTCAGCACGAGCAGGCCGATGCAGTTCGCCGCCAGCCAGCCGCGCTGTGGCGCTTCCTTCAGGCCGACCTCGAGGCTTGCGAGCGCGACAGCGAGCAGCGCCAGTGCGCGCCAATCAAGCTTAGAAAACTCGGCGAGATCCATGCGCTGACGTGGCAGCAGGGCAGGGGCCGCACCGGCCGCGATCAGTCCCGGTATGACGTTGATGAGAAACAGCCAGGGCCACGACCAGGTATCGGTGATGTAGCCACCGACGATAGGGCCGATGGTCGGCGCCAGCACCGCAACAACGCCGCCGATCGTGGTGGCTGCCGCATGCAGCCGCTGCGGAAACAGCAGAAACACCGCAGAAAACACCGCCGGAATCAACACGCCGCCGGCAAAGCCTTGCACGACGCGAAATACCAGCAGCACGGCAAAGCCGCCGCTGATCGCGCAGCCGATCGAGGCCGCCGTGAACACGCCGACAGCGATGACGAACAGCCAGCGCAGGCTGAGCACGCGCGTCAACAGGCCCGTCAGCGGAATGGCAATCACTTCGGCGATCAGATAGGCGGTCTGGATCCAGCTCATCGCCTCCGGCGAGATGTCGAGCGCCTCGCGGATGGTCGGCAGCGAGGTTGCGACCACCTGGATATCCAGGATCGCCATGAACATGCCGACGCACATCAGCAGGAAGCCGAGCCAGGTGGCGGCCATGGTCCGCGCGCACGGCTCGGAAGCACTGCTCATCCCAGCCCGCCGCTCGCGGCAAGCGCATGTGACTCGGCACGAATGCGAACGGCGAGGACCGCGGCATTCAGCGCCGAGAAGACGAGCGCGATCCACGGCAAATGCAGAGCGAGCGGCAGCAGCGCGACTTCGGCGGCAACGACTATATAGTTCGGATGCGCGACATAGCGGTAAGGACCGTTCGCCACCAACGGCGCACCCGGCAGCACGATGATACGCGTGGTCCAGCGCAGACCGAGTGTCGCCAGCACCCAGCCGCGCAGGCCTTGCAGGCCGATGAAGGCGACCAGCGGAATCGGATCGACCGGCTGGTCATAGCCATAGACCCACAACGCAATCAGCCACGCGGCGTGCATCGCGACCAGCAGCGGATAGTGCGCTGCGCCGACTTCGACGGCGCCGCGTGCCAGCAGAAGCTGCGTATTGTGACGGGCCAGTACCAGTTCGCCCAGGCGCTGCAGGGTGACAAGCGCAAGGATGATCGCAGCGGCGCTCATGCGGCGTGCCGGAGCGAAACGCAGCTCGCCGTAAAGCCCGGGCCGAGCGCAGTCAGCAGCGAGCGCGCCGGCAGGCCGGCGCGACGTGCCCGCTCCAGCACGAACAGCACTGTCGGCGCCGACATGTTGCCGTAGTCGGCGATGACGTCACGCTCATGGTCGAGCGTGCCTTGATCGAGCGAGAGCGCGCGTTCCAGCGCCGATATCACTTTGGAGCCGCCGGGATGGCAGACGAAGCGGTCGACCTCGCTCCTCGTGAGCTCCATGCGCGCGAGAATCTCCGCCACCGCCGGGCCCATATGCTCGGTGACGAAATCCGGGATCGTGCGCTGGAAGATCACGCCAAAGCCTTCGGGATCGACGCTCCAGCCCATCACGTCGAGCGTATCGGGCCACAGCTTTTCGCCGGTCGCCTCGATCTGCGTCGCGCCGCCATCGCCGGCGCGCAGCACGGCCGCGGCCGCACCGTCACCGAACAGGCTGATGGCAACGATGTTCGCCTTGGTCAATTCATCGTGCCGAACCGCGAGCGTGCAGAGCTCGAAGGTCACGAGCAGCACGTTGCTGCCGGGACGGGCCTGCGCCAGCCTTGAGGCGATCGACAGGCCGGAGACGCCGCCGGCGCAGCCGAGTCCGAACACGGGCACGCGCGAGATATCACCGCGAAAGCCCATCTGCTTGGCGACGCGCGCCTCGAGTGTCGGCGTCGCGATGCCGGTGGAGCTGACGGTTACGACAGTGTCGATATCTGATGCGGCCAGATCGGCCTGCTCCAGCGCGTTGCGCGCGACGTCGACAAACAGCGCTTCGGCGCCGTCGAGATACGCTTTCGTGCGCTCCGGCCAGCCGCGGCGTTCGAGATACCATTCCATCGGCATCACGCCGTAGCGATGACGAATGCCGGTGTTGGCGAACAGGCTCGCCAGCGTATCGAACTGCGGATAGCGCGGCGCCAGCACCTCGCGCGCGGCTTCGAGCACGCGGGCCTGATGGAATTGATGCGGCGGAATGGCGGTTGCCAGCGACAACAGCGCGGCGGCGTGGTGCATGCGGCTGATCCTTGACTGACCCTATGAAACCGCCCGCGACCGCGGATATTTCACGCGCCATGTCCGCCAGCCGGTGACTCGGTGTCACTATATGTTGAATGGGGGCGACGATGTGGCCCGGCCGTGGTGAGACCAAGCCGGGCTTCACGCAAACATGATGCCCGCACCGATCAGCGCGGGTACCTCAGACCGTCTTTTCGGGCCAGCGGCAGAGATCGTTGATCAGGCAGAGCTCGCAGCGCGGCTTGCGCGCGAGGCAGGTATAGCGGCCGTGCAGGATCAGCCAATGGTGGGCATGCAGCATGAACTCGGCGGGGATCACCTTCTCCAGCCCCAGCTCGACTTCGAGCGGCGTCTTGCCCGGCGCGAGGCCAGTGCGGTTGCCGACCCGAAACACATGGGTGTCGACCGCCATCGTGTGCTCGCCGAACGCCATGTTGAGCACGACATTCGCCGTCTTGCGGCCGGCGCCCGGCAGCGATTCGATCTCGGCACGGGTGCGCGGCACTTCGCCGCCGAACTCATTGATCAGCTTTTGCGAGAGCGCGATCACGTTCTTGGCCTTGGTGCGATAGAGGCCGATGGTCCGGATGTAGTCGCGTAGTTTGTCCTCGCCGAGCGCGACCATCTTGTGCGGCGTGTCGGCGACTTGAAACAGCGGCCGCGTCGCCTTGTTGACGCCCGCATCGGTCGCCTGCGCCGACAGCACTACCGCGACCAGCAGCGTGAAGGGATTGAGATGCTCCAGCTCGCCCTTCGGCTCCGGATTGGCCTTGGCGAAACGGGTGAAGGCTTCGCGAACCTCGGCGGGCGTCCATGGCTTCGACGCCTTGATGGATGTCTTCGCCGGGCGGGCAGGGGCTTTGGCCTTTGCCGGAGCCTTGACTGGTTTCTTGGACACCTTCTTGGGAGCCGTGCGAACCGGGACCGGCTTGGCGCGTTTGGATCGGATGATTTTGGCCATGTTGGCGG
>NZ_JBARGP010000546.1:0-2672 GCF_049798375.1 Bradyrhizobium sp. | reverse complement strand
TCCTGCCACACCGATTCGTTCGCTGGCACCAAGGCCGTTGCGCGCATCGCCGGCCAGCGCGAGGAATATCTGGTGAAGGCACTGCATGACTACAAATCAGGCGTGCGCTCCGGCGGCGGGCAGGCGGCGATGGCTGATGTCGCCTATCCGCTGAGCGATGAAGAGATCACCGCGCTCGCGCATTATTTGGCACATTTGTAGTTGTTTGCAGTTGGTCGCGCCGCAACCATAGCCGTCGTCCCGGCGAACGCCGGGACCCAGACTCACAGGCAGAGCTACGAGAGGCTAGCTGTCGCTCCAGCCTTCGCAAAATAAAGTTCGGTGGCTCTGGGTCCCGGCTCGAGGCCGGCTCGACAGTGGAGCATGAGTGCGCTACGCGCCCTTCGCCCGCTGCGCCTCGTAGGTCTTCAGATGCGTGTACGCCGTGCGCAGCTTCGGGACCGGCACCTTCGCGGCATCCGCCCGCACCACCAGATCGCCGATGACGTGATCGGCCTCGACCGGCAGACCCTGCTTCAGGTCGCGGAACATCGAGGCCGTCATCGGTGAGCCCTCGGTCGTCAGCAGGCCGGAGACGCGCTGGAAGAACGGACCTGCCGGCGCATAGCCCGCCGCAGCAGCGATGGCGCTGCATTCGTCGAGCATGCCGAGCAGGAAATCCTTGCCGCCGGGCGCTGCGAGGATCACGCCGACGGGAGCCTGCATCAGGGTGGTGGAGGCGGCGAGCGAAGCCAGGAACACCCACTTCTCCCACATGTCCTGCATGACGTGCTCGCTCGCCGCGGCGTTGAAATTGCCGCGCTGGAAGATCTCGAAGATGGCGCGCACGCGCTCCGAGCTGCCGCCATCGCGCTCGCCGAATGTCAGCGACTGCATCGGCTGCAACTGCACCACCTCGCGCTTTTCGTTCAAGGTCGCGGCGATAGCGCAGAGGCCGCCGAGCACGCGCTGGCGGCCGAATTTGGCGTCGAGCACGTCGAGATGCTTCATGCCGTTGAGCATCGGGATAACAGCGGTGTCGGGGCCGACCGCCGGCGCGAACGACGCGATGGCGTCCTCGAGGTCGTAGGCCTTGCAGCTCAACAGCACGACATCGAAGTGCTGCTTCAGCGTGTCGGCCTGCACGGTCGGCGGGTTCTTCAGCGTGACGTCGCCGGTCGGGCTCTTGATCACGAGGCCGGCGGAGGCGAGCTCACCGGCTCGCCGTGGCCGCACTAGGAAGGTGACATCGGCACCCGACTGCAGCAGCCGGCCGCCAAAATAACCGCCGATCGCGCCGGCACCGACCACGAGAATGCGCATGTTGATGTCCTGTCGTTGTAAATCGCCGGAGATTGTGGCGGCGAATGGCGAATAGAGACGGTCTTCATTCGCTATTCGCCACCCGCTTTCCGCTTCTCTACCATTTTTCGCCGGAGGGGCGAATTTCCATCTCAAATGTCCAGGCGCTCTTTGGCTGCTGATAGAGCTGCCAATAGGCGCCGGCGACCGAGGCCGGCGGCATCAACAGGTCGGGATTGTCCAGCGCCTCCTTGCCCCAGATCTGCGCGCGGCGCTCGCGCACCCAGGCGGTGTCGACACCGGAGTCGATGATGAGATGGGCGACATGGATGTTCTGCGGCATCAATTCGCGCGCCATCGATTGCGCCACCGCGCGCAGGCCGAACTTGGCGGAAGCAAACGCCGCAAAGCCGGGGCCGCCGCGCAGCGAGGCGGTGGCGCCGGTGAAGAAGATGTTGCCACCGCCGCGCGGAAGCATCAATCGCGCCGATTCGCGGCCGGTGACGAAGCCGGCCCAGCAGGCCATCTCCCAGACCTTGCGGAAGACGCGATCGGTGGTTTCCAGGATCGGGAAGTTGACGTTGGCGCCGACATTGAAGATCACTACCTCCAGCGGCGCATGCTTGTCGGCCTCGTTGAGGAACGCGGTGGTCTCGTCCTCCTTCCGCGCATCGAGCGCGCGCGGCACGATGCGGCCGCCGGCATCCTCGACCTCTTTCACGAGCGGCGTCAGCTTGTCGCCGTTGCGCCGGCCGGCGAACACGGTGAAGCCTTCGGCGGCGAACTTCTTGACGATCTCGGCGCCGATATAGTCGCCGGCACCAATGACTGCGACCGTGGCGTTGCGTTGTTGCATCGTGCTCTCCTGTCATTCCGGGGCGATGCGAAGCATCGAACCCGGAATCTCGCGCCTCACTTCGGGACTCCGGGTTCAGCCCCGCGGGCTGCCCCGGAATGACGGCGTTGTGCTTGTGCTCACAACGACGGTGTCATTCGCCCAGCACCATCTCCTCGACCTCGCGCAACTGCTCCTTGCCGAAGAACATCTCGTCGCCGACGAAGAAGGTGGGCGAACCGAATGCGCCGCGCTCGACCGCTTTTTGCGTGGTCTCCAACAGCTTCGCCTTGACCTCCGGCTCCTGCGCGCGGGCCAGCAGCTTGGCGCCGTCGAGCCCGGATGCGTTGAGCGCTGCAAGCGCGACCTCAGGGTCGTCCATCTTCTTCGGCTCGCGCCACATATGGTGGAAGGCCGCGTCGACATAGGCCTCGAACACGCCTTCGAGCTGGGCGGCGATCGCGGCACGCATCAGGTTCAGCGTGTTGACGGGGAAGAAGGGATTCCAGACATATGGCTGGACCTGGAAGCGCTTGACGAAGCGCTGAGTCTCGAG
>NZ_JBARGP010000545.1:0-2151 GCF_049798375.1 Bradyrhizobium sp. | reverse complement strand
GCACCGATCTCCGCATCCAGCCGCTTCCACAGCGCCGCCTCCCCGGCCGAACGCAGCCGCCGCGCACGCTCGCGAATGATCTGGCCATCGACCTGCGGCATCCGCGCCGCCGGCGTGCCGGGCCGCGGCGAATAGGGGAACACATGCAGGAACGTCAATCCGCATTCCTCGACCAGATCGAGCGAGCGCGCGAACATTTCTTCCGTCTCGGTCGGAAAGCCTGCGATCAAATCGGCGCCGAGCGCGACGTCCGGCCGCGACCGCCGCACTTGCGCGCAAAAGTCGATCGCATCGCGACGCAGATGCCGGCGCTTCATCCGCTTCAGGATGATGTCGTCCCCTGCCTGCAGCGACAGATGCAGATGCGGCATCAGCCGCGCATCATCGGCGATCGCATCGAGCAGATCATGATCCACCTCGATCGAATCGATCGAGGAGATGCGCAGGCGCCGCAGTTCCGGCACATGCTTGAGGATCTGCTTCACCAGCCTGCCGAGCTTTGGCGTACCCGGCAGATCGCCACCATAGCTGGTCAGGTCGACCCCAGTCAGCACGATCTCGGCATGGCCGCGCTCGGTCAGCGCGCGGACCTGGTTGACCACGGCGCCCATCGGCACCGAGCGTGAATTGCCGCGGCCGAACGGAATGATGCAGAAGGTGCAGCGATGGTCGCAGCCGTTCTGCACCTGGACGAACACACGCGGCAGGCCGCGCTGAAATCCGTCGACGAGATGCGGCGCCATCTCGGTCACCGCCATGATGTCGGAGACCGCGACCTTCTCGGACGTAGCGAGATCGAACGCCGCACGCGTGGCGCGCCAAACATCGCTACGCAGCTTGTCATCATTGCCAAGCACCCGATCGACTTCGGACATTGCCGCGAACATGTCCGATTGTGTCTGCGCCGCGCAGCCGGTGACGATGATGCGCGCCTCGGGGCGCTCGCGCTTCAGCTTCCGGATTGACTGCCGCGCCTGCGCCACCGCCTCATTGGTGACGCCGCAGCTATTGATAACGACCGCATCAGTAAGCCCCGCCGCATCCGCCTCGCGGGCGATCAGCTCGGATTCGAAAGCGTTGAGGCGGCAGCCGAAGGTGACGACATCGATACTCATGCGACGCTGGCGAACAGCGACGGATCGAACCGGCCCTCATATTCGAAGGTCGCGGTGCCCGTCATCAGCACGTGATCGTCGCGCTCGCGCCATTCGATCATGAGGTCGCCGCCCGGCAGCGTGATGCGCACGGTGCGGTTGGCGCGCTTGAGCCGCGCCGCCGCCACTGCGGTGGCGCAGGCCGCCGAGCCGCAGGCCCTGGTCAGTCCCGCGCCGCGCTCCCAGGTCCGAATGATGATGTGATCGCGATCCACGATGTGCGCGAGCGTGATGTTGGCGCGCTCCGGAAAGATCGGATGATTTTCCAGCAGCGGCCCAAAGCGTTCGAGATCGTAGTTATTGACGTCGTCATCGACCCAGAACACGGCGTGCGGGTTGCCCATGCTGACGACCGACGGCGAATGCAGGATCGGATTGTCGATCGGACCGATCTGCAGCTCGATATAGCGGGTATCGCGGAATTCCTGGTCGAGCGGAATGTCCTGCCAGCCGAATCTCGGCGTGCCCATGTCGACGGTGTAGAGATCGGGTGCCGGTCCTTGCCAGCAATTCAGAAGTCCCGCGCGGGTTTCGAACGTCGCGGTCTGCTGGCCGGTGCTTTCGAACAGGCGGCGCACCACGCAACGCATGCCGTTGCCGCAGGCGCCCGCCTCCGAGCCATCATTGTTGTAGATGCGGATGAATGCCTCGGTGCCGTCATAGCGTGGCGGTTGCAGCACCATCAGCTGGTCATATGCCACCTGGGATGCCACCGCGCGCGCCTCCTCGGCTGTCACGACATGCCTGGAATCGCGCAGGTCGAGGACGACGATCTCGTTGCCGATGCCGTTCATCTTGGCGAAGGCGTGATTGGCGAGCGCGCTCATGAAAATATCCAAATTGTGTCCGCTTTATATGGCCAATGACGAGGCATTGACCAGCCCGGCCTCTGGAGCGACATGACACATCTGTCATGGGACGCCGGGCGGCGGGGCATGTTAGGAACCGGTCATTCGCCGGCACGAACCGGGCAAAGATGCACGGCCCTGGAGAATAA
>NZ_JBARGP010000544.1:0-1524 GCF_049798375.1 Bradyrhizobium sp. | reverse complement strand
CATGAGCGTCGACCTGCCGCAGATCGCACGGCGTCACGGCCGCGATCCGGACTCTGCCGTCGTCGATCGGGCGCGGCTGGAAAGCCTCATTGCCGACGGCGCCGTAACCATGCGCGACGATCGCCTCTCGATCAACGATGGCGCGGAATTCCTGGTACGTAGCGTCGCTTCGGCGTTCGATGCTCATCTTGCACGGTCCGCAGCCACCCACAGCCGAGCGGTTTAGATCGACCGATTTAGATCGACGCCGGCACGGCTCGGGGTGGATTTGAACGGCGCAGTCCGCCACGGCTTTGCTGCGTGTTCCGTGTGAATACGGGACCGCGACCTTGTTTGCGCTGGGTCAAATGCCGTTGCGCTGCGCTGTGGTTGAAGCAAGTCGTTGAAACGAGCGACCCATCCTCCCTGGAGTTGTCTCGATACTCGAGCCCGGCTGTTCGCCGGGCTTTTTTTCTATTGCGTGAGCTGGCGATAGATCGCCGGCAATGCCTCCGGGAGTCGCTTGATGTTGCCGACGATGGAATAGCCGCCACGCCCGAACAGCGTCGGAAAGTAGCTCTGCGCGGCCGCATCGATGGTGATGCCGAAGACCACGGTCCCGAGCCGGTGCGCTTCCTGAACAGCTTTGCGGGTGTCCTCGACCGCGAAGCGTCCTTCGTAATGGTCGACGTCGTTTGGCTTACCGTCGGTGAGGACGAGCAGGAGCTTCTTGCGCTGCGGCTGTGCGGCGAGCTCGGCGGCAGCATGGCGGACGGCGGCCCCGATCCGCGTGTAGTATCCCGGCTTGAGCGCTCCGATCCGCCGTTCGACAGATGCATTCAGTGGCTCGCCGAAAGCCTTGACGGTCTCGAGCCGCACCCACGAGCGCCGACGCGAGGTGAAGGTCAGGATGCTGTGATGGTCGCCGCAGGCCGACAGGCCGTGTGCGAGGACAAGCAGCGCTTCCTTCTCCACGTCCAGGACGCGGTAACCGTCGACCCAAGCGTCGGTCGACAGCGAGACGTCGACCAGCAGCGTCACCGCGAGATCGGGGCCCTGCGGCCGCATCGCCAAATGCACGCGGTCGAGCGCGCCGCTGCCGGCACGGAGGTCGCAGCGGGCGCGCACCAGCGCGTCGAGGTCCAGGTCGTGGCCGTCGGGCTGCGCCCTCATGAGCTCATGGCGGGGCCGCAGTGCCTCGAACTGTCGTCGCACCTGGCGGATCCGACGGCGCATGGCATCGTCCGGCTCAAAGCTCTCGCCGGTATCGCTGGCGTCGGACGTCAGCACACGGCAGTGATCCGGCATGTAGCTGCCGCTGCGATAGTTCCATTCGGGATACAGCCGTCCGCTATCGAGTCGCGCAGAGTCGACAGCCTCCGGCGGCAGGTCGAGATCGAACTTCAGCTTGCTCGCCGGTTTGCCCTTGCGCCTGGAGATGGCGAGCTCATCGAGGTCGTCGGCCGCCTTGCGCGCGTCATCGTCGTCGCTGTCGTCCGACGGGCGATCGACATTCACCATCTCCGCCATCGCCAGGATCTTCTC
>NZ_JBARGP010000543.1:0-5588 GCF_049798375.1 Bradyrhizobium sp. | reverse complement strand
GCTGTAAGTTTTTAGACAAAAACGTGAACAAGGTTCTTGCTTCGATTCGGTTTCAGACTCGATCTGTTACGAAACTTGTTCTCGTTTCTGTCTATTTCCTGACAGCCCCGACGAAGCAATCCAGACTGCTTCGCTTCGCTCGCAATGACGATCATTCCTAAACATCGCACCGGCTAAAACACCGTGCCGTCGCTGATCACCTTGAGTGGCGGCGAGCCGTCCGGGCGGCGCGCGAAGGCGAGCTTGCGTCCGGCCGCCCAGGTGCCGCCTTCGAGAATTCTTGCCAGCGGCAGGCTTTCGGCGTCCTGACCGAGCCGTTGCCGGATCACCGCCGCGAGGCGATCAAGCAGGGCCACGGTGAGAGCGCGCCATTCGACCACGACAGGCGAATCCACCGCGTGGGCGCGCGTGGCATCGTCGGCATCGCGCAAGCTTAGCACGCCGCCATCGACGAACAGGCCGCCATTGCGGTATTCGGCCAATCCCGTCAGGCCGTCGATATCGACCACCTCGAGTCCGGCACGCTGCAGCGGCTCGATCAGCGAATAAGTCATCCATTGCGACAGCTTGTGCAGCGGCACCAGCCCGCTCGTGGTGTCTTCGGTCACCAGCGCCGGATGCCGCCAGCAATCGCCGAGCGCGACACCGTCGAGGGTGATGCGTGACGGCCAGATCGGCCCGAGCTGGATCAAGAGCTCCGACAGGATCGTTGCGGCTTCGATGCAGCCGCCATTGGCGCGTGCCACCAAATGGTCGAACAGGCCGCCCGGACGCGCGGCATCCTTGATCGCGAACACCTCGGGCTTGCGCGCGATGAGCTCGCCCAGCCGGCGCAACAGGGCGACGCGGCCTTCGAGTCCGATCAGCGGGTTGTCGGCGCTGACCTGAAAACCCCGTTCGAGATCGCCGACCGACAATTGGGCGAGCCTATTCGCATCGACGCGCAGCGGCTGATCCGCGCGGTCCGAGAACGCGCCGCGCGCGAACATATCGAGGCTGGCCAGCGCCAGCCCCTCGGAGCGGCCGATGCGCTGGCCGGTCATTGCATCGTGATAGCGCCAGGCGGGCCCGGCGCCGGCGTCGAGCAGCACGCTTGATATGGCGAGATCGAACGCGGCGCGGGCGCGCGCCGCCGCGTCTGGCCACGTCACCTTGTCGGCGATCGCGACCCAGCGATCGACGCCGCCGATGACAAAATGGCGCCAGCGCGAATGGAAAGGGATATCGCCATCAGGATAGGCCGCGTGCGTCACCGCGAGCACGAGATCCGCGGTCGCATCCAGCTTACCCAGATCGACTCGAAAATGTGGCAGCCTGTCCTGAAGACCGAGCGCAAGCATCCTGTGCGCCCGCTCGCGCACCGCACTGGCCGACAGAAGCGAAATGGCCTCATTCATGGCGCACGTCGATCAGTATTTTTCCAGCGAGCGCCCGACGGTATCGTCGAGCTCTTGCGGCTTCTGCGGCTCGAGCGAGAAATAGCCGGCGGCCTTCTTGGCGGCCATCTCGACATGCGCATCGGCCGGGATCAGTTCATCTGGGATCGGCACGCGCTCGACGATCTCGACGCCCTGGCTGGCCAGCGCGTCATACTTCATGTCGCTCATCGAGACGAAGCGGTCGATCCGGGTGATACCCATCCAATGGATCACGTCCGGCATCAGCTGCTGGAAGCGTGCGTCCTGCACGCCGGCGACGCATTCGGTGCGCTCGAAATAGGCCGCCGCGGCGTCGCCGTCCTCCTGCCGCTTGCGCGCGTTGTAGACCAGGAATTTGGTGACCTCGCCGAGCGCGCGGCCTTCCTTGCGGTTGTAGACGACGATGCCGAGCCCGCCGGTCTGGCCGGCGCGCACACATTCCTCGATGCCGTGGATCAGATAGGGCCGGCAGGTGCAGATGTCGGAGCCGAACACGTCAGAGCCGTTGCATTCGTCATGCACGCGGCAGGTGATCCGGGTGCGCGGATCCTGCAGCTTGTCGACGTCGCCGAACAGATAGACCGTGGTGCCGCCGATCGGCGGCAAGAACACCTGCAGGTCCGGCCGCGTCACCAGCTCCGGATACATGCCGCCGGTCTGCTCGAACAGGCTGCGGCGCAGGCTGCTCTCGCCGGTGCCGAAACGCTGCGCGACACCGGGCAGGTACCACACCGGATCGATCGCGATCTTCGTCACCGAAACGCTGCCATTGGCATGAACGACGTCACCGTCGTTGACAAGGCGCTTGGCCGCGAGCGCGGCATGAAGCTCGGGCAGGTCGAGCCGCGCCTTGGTGACGGCGATGGTCGGACGGATATCGATGCCTTCGGCGATCTCGGCGCCAAAGTTCTCGGCCACCAGATGGCCCCACGGGTCGAGGGCGACGATCTTGGCCGGATCGGTCCATTGCGGGAAGGGGCCGATGGTCGCGGCCGGATAGGTATTGGTGAGATCAGGGCGGCGGATTGGATCGAGCGCGCCGGCGGACACGGCCAGCGCGCGATAGACGGTATAGGAGCCGCCATGGCTTCCGATCACATTGCGGTCCTGCGGCCGGGACACGGTGCCGATGATCGGGCCGCGCTCGCGTGCCGTCCCGGCGCCCCATTGCAGGGGGAAGTTATGCTTGGCGCCCGGCACGGGATGCGAGGTGAGCCGGATGTGATCAGTCCGATTGGAGCGCGTCATTGCAGGGCCCCTGGCAGCAGAGCATCCCCCAAAACAGCAACGGCCCGCCGAGATGACGGGCCTGACTGGGAAGAGCAAATAGTTTCCATGCAGCAATATAGCAGCTTTTGCGCCGAAAACAAGTGTATCAAGCTACATCGCGGCGGTCGACGCAGGTGCAAAAACCGGACTCATTTGCGGGTAAATGCGGGAGAGGCGGCGCGCGTGCAGCGTTTCGGTTTCCTGAACGAAGTATGACGAATGCGTAGTAATCCGGTGACACCGGCGGCATAGCATTTGCTTTTCGTGAGCCCATGAGAGGGGGGCGCGCTCACGATGACAACGGTAACTTCAGATGGACCTGATCATTCGCAACGCAGCGCTCTGGCAGAACAAGCAGCTTCGCCGCGCCGATCTCGGCATTGCCGGCGGCACGATCGTGGCGATCGAAGCGTCGTGCATGAGCGCAGCGACGTGCGGGCTTTGCCTATGTAATCCCGGATATCGCTACGCTCGTCCGGGCTACGGAACTGCGCTTGACCGTTGCTAACAACCTCGACAGACGCCACCGTCTTTGTGTTTGGCTGAAACGCTCGGAACAAACACAAAGACCGCCGATAGGTTATAGGGCGCCGGCAGATTTTCAGGGACAGGCGGGAAGGGCTGAATGCGACGGAGAGCAGCCAGAATGCTCGCTTCATCAGCTGCGGAGGCCACGTTCTTAGGCACGCCGGCGTTCAGCAGCTTGCCCTCGCGACCAATGGTAAGATCCATCTGTATCTCGGCCCCTCGTGCTTTCAAAGATTCCGGAAATGCCGAAGAATGCGCGGATACATAAATAGCGATCTTTTGCTCGAAAGCCGGATCACCCGCCGGCGCAAGGGATGATCCAAACAGCACGACCAGAAAACAAAAAATCGATAATCGCATTGCACGCTGCCCGGTGAACCAGGCGGGCTGTAGCTCACGTAACGAACCCCGTCGCGAAATTTTAAGCTGGCGACCGACCCCGACAATTGCCTTGCCGGGGTCGTCTTCGTCATCGATGATCAATCCGCCTCGTAGCCGTAGACCTCCGGCAGGATGAAGATCGCAGCCAGCAACCCGATCAGCGGGAAGATCGCCACGAACAACGTTGCGTTGGCCTGGCCGATCGCGGTGAACAGCGACGGGAACAGGAAGATCGCCAGGAACGAGGGCAGCTTCACGAACATGTAGGCGAAGCCGGACGCCGTGCCGCGATAGCGCGGGCGCGCCACCATGGTCGGGATCGTCATGCAGTTCGAAGCATCCCAATAATGGCCCCACAGCATGCCGGCGGCGGCGAACGGCAGGACATATTTGTAGTCGAGGTAAAGTGCGGCCGCGGCGATCAGCAGCGAGACCAGCACGATGCTAAAGCCGGCGATGCCGATGCCGCGATGGCCGATCTTCGGGGTCAGCAGCGGCCCGACCCAGCCGGACACGGCAGCGAGGCAGAACAGCGCCATCGTGACGAGGTTATTTCCGAGCACGCTCGAGACGCCCACCATGGTGAACAGCACCGGCAGATAGAACGCGAAGGTAGAGAACTCACTGCCCTGGGCGAAGCAGGCGATCCAGCCATAGAGCGTGGCGCGCCAGCGCACCGGATCCTTGCGCAAGTCGGCAATGAAAGCCGCGGTCGACGGCTTGGGCAGCACGACGTCCCGGTTCGGCAGCATGGCCAGATCGTCGTCGTACATCTGCTTCGCAACGGCCTTTGCTTCCTTGAAGCGGCCCTTCTGCACCAGCCACACGGCCGTCTCAGGCACATCGTGGCGCAGCAACAGGATGATCAGGGCCGGCACGGCGCCGAGGCCGAGCACGATGCGCCACACCCACTGATGGTTGACGTCGAACACCAGGAACACCGCGATCACGGCCAGCGTCAGCACCTCGCCGACGGCGAACATGAACTGCCAGCGGTTACCCATCACCTCGCGCTCGCCCTTGGCCATCGATTCCATGATGTAGGTGTAGCCGGTCGAGATGTCCGAGCCGAGCGGGATGCCGAGCAGGAAGAGGATGATGATCAGCCAGGTCATGCTAGGCACGACAGCCTGCGCCAGCGCCAGCACGATGAACATGATCATGGTCGACAGGAACATGACGCGGCGGCCGATCTTGTCCGACAGCCAGCCGCCGATCAGTGCGCCGATCAGCGCACCGCCCTGGGTGCCGGCAGCGGCGAGCCCGAGCTCCAGCGCGCCGGGATTGTACTGCTCCTGGACGAAGATCAGCACGAAGGCGATCGAGTAGAGATCCCAGGCCTCGACCAGGATCGAGGCCATCATCAGCCAGCCGACCCGGTTGCCCTTCGGGCTGTAGTTCTTCACCCGATAACGTACGGCGCTGTCGATCGCCGCCTGCGGCGGCAACGGATCATTGGCGGTGATGGTACGCATGTCGGTCCTCTTCGTTCACGTGATGATTTGCAGTTCAAATGAGCGGCAGCGGCTCGATGTTGCAATCGAGCAGGCCGGGATCGATGCCGGTGGTCATGTCGGCGAACATCTGGTCCATGAAGTCCATCAGCGTGTCGCGGGCCTTCACCGGGGCGGATGCGCGCTGGCCAGCGACGGCCGCGAGAATGGCGACGTGGCGGTCGATGGTGCCGGCGAGATCATGGTCCGGCAGCAGCCGGTGATAGATGAAGCCGATGCGGCGATAGATCGTGTGCAGCGGCCGCATCGTGTGCGCCAGGAACGGCTCGCCGGAGGCGGCGAGCACCAGCGCGTCGATGCGGCGGTCGAAGTGGTTGAACTCGTCGATCGACACGCCGGCGCGCCGTTCGCTCAGCACGCGCTCGATCTGCTGCATCTGGTTGCGGTGCGAAAGGCTGGCGCGCTCGGCCGCAAGGCGGACGACGAAGCGCTCCATGTCGCGGCGCAGGCCCAGCAGCAGGCGCTCACGGGCGAGATC
>NZ_JBARGP010000542.1:0-2537 GCF_049798375.1 Bradyrhizobium sp. | reverse complement strand
CGAGAGCTCGGCTGCCGAGAGAGACCCCTCACCCGGTCGCCGCCGCGTGCCGCGCCGACGCCCACCCTCTCCCGCAAGGGGAGAGGGTCACACCGGCGTGGCCGCGACATTCTTGAAGCGTCGAATCGAAAAAGCTTCGATTGGCGTCGAGGTCTTGCCGTCACGCACCAACTCGGCCAACACGTCGCCGACTCCCGGCGCGATCTGGAAGCCCGCGCCGCTGAAGCCGAACGCGTGGATCAGGCCTGATGTCGTGCTGCTCGGACCGATCACCGGATTGTTGTCCGGCATGGTCGCTTCCGTTCCGCTCCAGAACCGGATCGCGTGGGCGTGACGCAGGCCGCTGAACAAGTCGCTCGCACGCCGCATGATGGCGAGCACGCCGTCGCTGCGCGGACGCGAATAGTCCGGATCGGTCAGCGGCTGGGCGCGTTCGCCGCCGACGATGACATTGCCGCGCGCCACCTGCCGCGCATAGATGCCGCCGCCTTCCATGCCGATGTTGACGCCGAGGAACGGATCGAGCGGCTCGGTCACCACCATTGACGGATAGGTGCGCTGGAGCGGCACGGGCTCGCCGAAGTCGCGCGCAAAAGCGTCGGCCCAGGCGCCCGCGCTGTTGATGACGACGGGCGCCTTCAACATGACCTCGCCGGCTTCGAGCGTAAAGCCGTCCCCGTTTCTGACGGCGCCGGTCACTGGCGTGTTCTCCAGCACCTTGACGCCGGCACACCGCGCCGCGGCGGCAAAGCCCGATGCGACCAGCCGTGGATTGGCATGACCGTCACCTGGACAGAACGAGCCGCCGACCACATTGCCCGTGATGCCGAAGCGCTCGCGCAACTGATTGTGGCCGATCAGCTCGAGATCGAGCCCGAAGCAGGCGAAGTGGGTCGCATAGGCCTCAAGGGTTGACATGTCGGGCCCGGTGCGCGCCAGCTTCAGATGCCCGGAGCGCAGGAATTCGCCGTCGATGCCGATCAGCGCTTTCAAATGCGGCCAGATCGCGTGCGACCGCTGCGACAGCGGCAACTGCTCTGGCGGCCGGCCCTGCCGGCGCACCCCGCCATAATTGACACCGCTGGCCTGCGCGCCACAAAAGCCCTTGTCGAGCAGCACCACCGAAAAGCCCATGGTGCGCAGCCGCAACGCGGCGGAGCTGCCGACGAGGCCGCCGCCGATCACGGCGACATCGGCGTCAATGCGCCTGGTCATGCTGCTCTTCGTTCGGCTGGTCTGATGTCATCAACGCCAATGGGATCGGCTTGATCGGAGCCTGCGCGCGCAAGCGCCCGATCGATGCACCATCGCGGCCGGTTTCGCGGGCCAGCAATTCGGCCGCCGCTGCAGCGCAGACACGGCCCTGGCAGCGGCCCATGCCGATCCGGCTCACCGCCTTCAGGCGATTGATGTCGATCAGCGCAAAATCCTTGATGGCCTGCCGCGCCTCGCCGGTGCTGATCTCCTCACAACGGCAAAGTAGCGTCTCGTCGGCAATGTCGCCGGCCCAATGCGCGGGATAAGGAAACGCCGCTTCCAGCACGTCGCGGACGCCATCGATCCGCAGCAGCGTTCGCTCCAGTGCAGCGGCGCGCACACAATCGAACGGCAGGCCGCGATCCTCCAGCAGCGCCAAGGCCGCACGCTCGCCGGCCGCTTCCGCCGCGTCGGCACCGGCAATGCGTGCGCCGTCGCCGGCGAGATAGACGCCGGCGACACTGCTGCGGCCGCTGATCTCACGTATCGGGAGATGCGCGCGATCGCGCGCGTCATAGTGGAATGCGCAGCCGGCGAGATCAGCGAGCTGCGTTTCCGAGCGCAGGTTCAGCCCGTAGCCGATGCCATCACAGGCAATGTTATGCGCGCGGCCGCCGGCGCGAAAGGCAACGCGCTCAACGCGCGCCTCGCCTTCCATTCGCATGGCGGTCACGCCGAAATGCAGCCCGGTGCCGGAGAGCTTCAGCTCGGTCGCCATGCGCAGGCCGCGCAGCACGATTGCCGGCGCGAGCCGCAGTCCGCGCCACAAATTGGATTTCGCCGACAGCGGCGCGGCATCCAGCACGGCGGCGACCCGCACGCCGGCCTTGAGATATTGCCAGGCGACGAGATAGAGCAGCGGACCGGAGCCCGCGAACACCACGCGGGTCCCGATCGCGCAACCTTGCGCCTTCAGCGCGATCTGCGCGCCGCCCAGCGTGAACACGCCCGGCAGGGTCCAGCCCGGTAGCGGCAGCACGCGATCGGTGGCACCGGTCGCGAGGATCAGGCCGTCATGGGCAATTCGATGATTGACGCCGTCGCGCGTGATATCGGCCACGCCGTCGCGCAGATTCCATAGCAACGCCTGCGGCCGATAATCGATACGACCGTCAAGTGCCGCAAAGCCGCGATGCAGCCGCTCGGCCTTGTCGGCCTCCGAGCCATAACGCACGCGTGCGGCGCGCCCGTCCTCGACCAGCGGCTGGCGATAGATCTGGCCACCGCAGCGCGGCGCTTCATCGACCAATGTTGGCCGCAAGCCCGCCCGAACAAGCGCC
>NZ_JBARGP010000541.1:0-6014 GCF_049798375.1 Bradyrhizobium sp. | reverse complement strand
GTTGCGGGCGATTGCGCCGCCGTCGTCGGTGGCCCCTGCGACGCCAGAGCTCGCGGACGCGCTCGACCGCGCCTTCGCCGAGCCGGACGCGCCGCCATTCAGGCACACCCATGCGGTGGTCGTGGTCAAGGATGGACGCGTCATCGCCGAGCGCTACGCCAATGGCTATGGCATCGATACGCCGCTGCTCGGATTCTCCGCAACCAAGTCGGTGACCGCGGCCTTGATCGGCATTCTGGTGCGCGAGCACCAGCTGGCGCCGCATGACCCGGCGCCGGTTGCGGCTTGGCAAAACCCCGATGATCCGCGTCATGCGATCACCATCGATCAGTTGCTGCGCCATACCGCAGGGATCGCGCTTGGTAGTTCGCTGGAGGCGTCGCTGTCGTCGGCGCTGGAGCCGGTCAACCGCATGCAGTACGTCGAGAACGACATGGCCGCGTTCGCGGAAAGCGTCCCGCTCGCGACGGCACCGGGCGCGGTCTGGAACTATCACGACGGCAATTATCTCATCCTCTCGCAACTGATCGGAAATGCAAGCGGCGGCACGCCTGATCGCGCGCTGCGCTTCGCGCAGCATGAGCTGTTCGGCCCGCTCGGCATGAACAACGTCATCTTGCAGGTCGATGCCGCAGGCACGATTGTAGGATCGGGCCAGATGCTCGCCTCGGCGCGCGACTGGGCGCGGTTCGGCTTGCTCTATCTCAACGATGGCGTGATTGGCGGCAAGCGCATCCTGCCCGAAGGCTGGGTGGATTATTCGGCGGCGCCGACGAGAGGCGCGTTCGTCGGCTATGGCGCCGGCTTCTGGACTAATCGCGATGACAGCTTTGGCGCCCGGCATCGCATCGCACGTGGCTGGCCGCGCGATGCGTTCTTCGCCAAGGGTACGATGGGCCAATATGTCATCGTGATCCCGTCGGAGCACCTGGTGATCGCCCGCTTCGGCCGCACCGTGAACTGGCCGCTCGGTGCCGATGGGGCCTCGGAGCTGGTCCGCGATGTCGTAAAGGCGACGAAGGGAATGAAGGTGGCGGGGAGAGAATGAACTAGCGTCGCGCGCGGTGCACCCTCTCCCCTGGCGGGAGAGGGTGGTTCGCCGCGCAACAGCGAGACGGGTGAGGGGTCTCTCTCCGCGAGACATCTCTTAGAATGTGACACTTAGAATGCGAGTTTGCGGAGGCAACCCCTCATCCGGCGCTTCGCGCCACCTTCTCCCACAAGGGGAGAAGGAAGAGAGCGACTGCGGCGCGAGATTGACCTTACTGCCGTCCCAATTCCGTTGCCTGCGCCACGCGATCAAAACGCTCCAGCGACAGGATGGCGTCGGCGAAGCGGTCGGCGCGGCTGCTCAGCACCGGTCGCGCCAACGTGAGGAATTTCTCGCTCATCGCCTGCGCCGAGGGAAACGAGGTCGGCTCGCCGGAGGGGTCGTCGTGCAGCCGCTCGTGGGTGCCGCCATCCTCGGTCGTGATCGACACCCGTGCGCCGAACGGATGGCTGCGGCCGATCTCGAGTTTATCGTCCTGCACGACGTCGAACTTGTCGGCCAGCGCGTTGATCGCGGCATCGCCGAGCCTGTTGTAGTCGTCCCAGCCGAACCGGCCCTGGTCGAGCGCCAGCGCGCCGGTGAAGAACATCGAGAACTGGCCGCCGACGATCGAGGTCGGATGCCGCTTGGTGGCGGCATCGCCGGTCAGCGTGATGCCGTTGCGATGCAGGCCGATCTCGACCTTCTTGATTTGATCCGGCGTCAGATTGTGCTCGCGGCGGAGCGCGATGATGGCGTCGATCGCGGCATGCGTATAGCGGCAGCTCGGATAGGGTTTGACGCCGATCTTCATGGTCTCGAAAGTGGTTCCTAAGCCCGCGACCGCCTTGTCGTGGTGCGGCGTGTCGGTGTAGCCAACCAACAGGCCATGCTTGCCTTCGACCGACCCGGTGGCGCCGACGAAATCATTCTTTGCAAGCGTCGCGGCAATCACGCCGTTCATCGCGGCGGCGCCGACCTGGTAGCGCTTGTTCCAGGCGCCGTTGACCAGGAATTGCAGCGAGCCTGCGGCCTGGCTGCCGGAGACGCCGAAGGCTGAGATGATCTGCTGCTCGTCAAGGCCGAACAGCTTGGCTGCCGCCGCAGCAGCGCCATAGGTGCCGGCGGTGGCCGTCGGGTGAAAGCCGCGCGCGTAGTGCGAGGTTGGGTCGAGCGCGTTGCCGAGCCGGCAGCACACTTCATAGCCGGCGACGATGGCAGTGAGCACCTCGCGCCCCGAGGCGCCGACCATCTCGCCGACCGCGAATGCCGCGGGCACCACCGGCGCGCTCGGATGCAGCGAGGAATCCGCATGGGTGTCGTCGAAGTCGAGCGAATGGCCCGTGGCGCCGTTGAGCAGCGCCGCAACGGCGGGCGTCCAGGTCCTGGTGTCGCCGAATACGGTGGCCTCGCCTGACGCGTCGAGCTTCAGCGCCTCCAGCATCTTAAGCACCGACGGCGTCGATTCCGCCTCGCGGCGCGCCCGGATCGCGCTGCCGAGAAAGTCGAGCGTCAACACCTTGGCGCGGTCCAGCACCTCCGGCGGAATATCGTCGAACTTCAAGGCAGCAACATAGCTAGCCAGTGTTGCGGTTTCGTGGGCCATCGTGTTTCCTCGCTTTGCAAGCACGGTAGGCGGGCCGATTCCGCCTTTCAAGCAGCTTTGCCTTCGTGGGAACCAGCCATGCCAAATGTCGTGCCGGACGGCGCTGATGCAGCCGAGACGCGGATCGCATGATGTCCAAGCTGAAGCCGTTGTTCGATCGATTCTATGCCAGGAGGGCGCAGCTCGCGCTGGCCGTCAGGAGCACGGTCGCGGCGTCGGCCGCATTCGCGCTCGCCACGGCGCTCGACCTCAGGCTGCCGCTGTGGGCGGTGCTGACCTCGATCATCGTAACCCAGGGCAGCGTCGGCCGCTCGCTAAAGGCGACGCGCGACTACATGTTCGGCACCATCGGCGGCGCGGTCTATGGCGGCGCCATCGCGGTGCTGATTCCGCACACCGGCGAGCTGCAGCTGCTCGGGATGCTGGTGCTGGCGGTGGCGCCGCTGGCCTTTGTCGCGTCGCTGAACCCGAGCCTGAACGTCGCGACGGTCACCGGCGTCATCGTGCTCCTGGTGCCTACGATGAGCCACATCGACCCGCTCAGCTCCGCGATCGATCGTGTCGGCGAGGTTGCCGTCGGTGCTTTCGTGGGCCTTGCGGTGTCGTTCATCGTGCTGCCCTCGCGCGCCCATGTGCAGATCCGCGGCGCCGCCGGGCGGCTGCTCGAATTGATCGCAGCGGCGTTCACCGAGTTGCTGGCCGGCCTGTCGCGGGGACGCGACAACGATGCGCTGCATCGGATCCAGGATGGCATCGGCACCGCGCTGGTCGCGCTCAACGCCACCGGTGCCGAGGCCGAGCGCGAGCGATCGGCGCGGCTGTCCTCCGGCGCCGATAGCGGGCCGCTATTGCGTACGGTGCTGCGGCTGCGCCACGACGTGGTGATGATCGGGCGCTCCAGCGTGGTGCCGCTGCCGTCGGAGTTGCAGACGCGGCTCGCCGCCCCGCTCGCGAAGCTCAGCGAAGCCATCGCGGGCTATTTGCGCGGTTGCGCGGAGGCGATCCGCGAAGGCCACAGTCCACCGCCGATCTGGCCGGTCCATGTCGCGGTAAAGGCCTATGCCGAGCAGGTCGCCTCGGTGCGCAGCGACGGCCTGACGCGCGGCATGTCGGGCGATGCCGCCGAGCGCTTCTTCGCACTCGGCTTCTCGCTCGAGGGGATGCGGCAGAACCTGATCGATCTCGAACGTGTCGTCGCGGAATGGGCCGAGGTGCCGCGGAAGGTCAAGACCGCCAGTCGCTCCGATCACGAGGAGACGCCGGATACGGCGGGGGCATGAGCGATCTTTCGTGTCAGCCGCCGGAAGCGCAACATCAATAAGGTTGCATGCGTGGCGGTACCGATCGACAGGCCGATCCAGATGCCGACGGCGCCAAGCGGCGTGAAGAAACCCAGCACATACGCAATCGGAAAACCGACCAGCCAGTAGCCGATGATTGCGAACAGCAGCGGAATTCGCGTGTCCTTGATGCCGCGCAGCGCACCGCTGGTCACGGCCTGCAGCGCATCCGTGACGAAGAAAGTCGCGCCCAGCGTGAGCAGGCTGGCGGCCAGTGTCATCGTTGCATCGGCATCGGTGACGCCTTCGCCGAGGAAGAGATGGGCGATCGGCCGCCGTGCCGCGAGCACGGCCAGCGTCAGCAGGGCGGCGATCGCGAGTCCAAGCAGGATCGGGACATAGCCGGCGCGCCGGATGCCATCGGCATCGTTGCGCCCTGCGGCGTGACCGACCCGCACCGTCGCGGCCATGCTGATGCCATAGGGGACCATGTACAGGATCGCGGTCACCTGCAGCGCGATCTGATGCGCGGCGAGCGCCGCCGTGCTGATCACACCCATCAGTAGGCCCGCGGTCGAGAACAGGCCGTATTCGAGCAGGAAGGCGAGCGAGATCGGTGCGCCAATAACAATGATCTGGCGCATCAGGTCCCAGTCGATCCGCCACAGCCGCGCCAGCACGTGATAGTCGCGGAACGGCGGCCGATGCGTCGCGAACCACAGGCCGGCGAGAAACGTGCCGAGATTGACCAGCGAGGTCGCAAGCCCGGCGCCGAACAGCCCGAGCGCTGGTAATCCCCATGCGCCGTTGAGTAATGGATAGACCAGCAGCGCATTGATCGGGATCGCGGCCAGCGTGATCCACAGCACCGGCTCCGGCCGGTTCAAAGCGCCCATGAAGCCGCGCAGCGCGATGAACCACAACGTTGGTGCGACACCCCATGCCAGCCCGAACAGATAGTTCTGCGCGAGTCGCGCCGGCAACTCCTCTTGTCCGAGAGCAAGCAGGATGGCTTCGCCTTGCAGCGATAACGCCATGATCGGCAGCGCGACGATCAGACCCACCCACAGGCCGGCGCGCAGCGATCGCCGCACCATGGCGGCATCGCCGGCGCCGAACCCATGCGCGGCCAGCGGCGCCACCGCGGCCATCAAGCCCATGCCGAAGGTGAAGCTGACGAAATAGATCGTGCCGGCCAGTGCTGCGGCCGCGATCGCATTGCCGCCGAGCCGGCCGATGAAGGCGAGGTCGGTCGTCATCATCGCGATCTGCGACAGCTGCGTCAGTGCCATCGGCGCGGCAAGGCGCAGCGTCTCGATCAGCTCGGTGGCGATCGTCTGCGGGCGTTTAATGCGGTCCGACATGATCATCACATCATATGCTGCGTGCTGCCTCGAGCTGCCGCGGAGGTGACGTCCGATACGGCGGGAGGTCAGGCGTTGGCGACCTGCCGAAGCAAGCGCTTCACGACCCGCCGGTGAAACGGCGCGATGACGGCAAGATAGCTCCGCCCCAGCCAATTGTGCGTCCTGACCAAGGTCGTCGCGGTCACTTGCTGACCCTTGCCGGCGGCGGCGACATCGATCACGACGCGGAAGTCGAGATGGCTGTCGTCGAAGCCGGCAACCAGCTGCTCAGGCGCTTCGCTAATCACAGGAAACAGCCCGATCATGCCAAGCTTGCCGTTGTCGCCGGCGCCGGAGCTCTTCAACCCGAATGGAGCGACCACCAAGTTGCGCAAGACGATCAGCGCCTCGATCCAGCCCACCGGGCGGCCAAACATGCGCGTCGCGGCGGCGCGCGCATCGATAGCGCCGCTGTCGATGGTGACGCGGAAGGCGTCGGCGAATTGCGCGCCATTGAGCCATTTCGCGTTGTTGCTGTCGGGCTTGATCTCGCTGATGGTCATGAGACGCGGCTACCTGCCGCGCTCGGGCACGCGGGTGATCTTGGCGCCGAGCGCGTTCAGCCGCTCGTCGATGCGCTCATAGCCGCGCTCGATCTGGTCGGCATTGTTGATCGTCGAGGTGCCCTCGGCGCAGGCCGCGGCGAGCAGCATCGCCATGCCGGCGCGGATGTCGGGCGAGCTCATCGCGGC
>NZ_JBARGP010000540.1:0-4737 GCF_049798375.1 Bradyrhizobium sp. | reverse complement strand
GCGCAGCTCCCGTCTGATCGGAGGAGGCGAGCCCGGTCTCCATGAAGGCACGCAACGCCTCGGTGAAGAAGGCATCGTAATAGGCCGAGCGGTGGCGGATCTGTATTGGTGCCCACATCGGCTCGGCGATCCCGCTCCAGGGCGGGTTGATGATGGCGCTTGCCTGTGAGCGTGCAATAAAGACGCGCGCAAGATTGAACAGCAAGGTCGAGTTCTTGTAGCCGCGCGAGTTGAGGCCGGTCAGCGCCATCAGAAATTCGCGACCCCTGAGATCGGGATCGCCGATCAGGTTGAAGGCGGCATAGGTCGGAATGAAGCCGTTCCTCGCGAACGAGCCCAGGAGATGCGCGCCGCAGGCACGAATGACACGGTCAATCTCGTTGATTGCCGGCATCGGTGCAGGCAGGTTCGCGCGCGCGGGCCGCGGATGCGCGAGCGTGAAACTGTCAAGCAGGTCGGCGACCGGCCGGCCGATCGCCTCCCAGTCCGGCGACGCATCGTCGCGGGCGTGCCTCAGCGCATCGCGCAGCGCGTCGAGGCGCGCCGGCTCGCTCAGCTCGGGCAGGCCGGCACGATGCAGAAGCGCGCGCAGCGCCGGATTGCCGAGCGCGGTCCAGTAGAATTTGGCGATATGCGGGTCGCCACGTCCAGGGTGGCGCAACACCGGATCGCAGACGTCATAGAGCGACGGTCCGTCCTTCCGGGCTGTCAGGGTTCGATAGGCGGCACCGGCGAAATACTGAAAATTCATGAGATTTTCGCTCGGAATCATCATGCTCTGTGCATCAGGTGAGGCGGATGAGCGTGACATGGGGGATTGGCAAAGACAAACGTGATCTGGTCACATTGCGGCCGCCCGGGAGGGCGCATCGTGGCGATGCCGAACCGTATTCTTGCAATGCGCAAGAAGGTTCCACCTGATTAATTTTCCTTTATCTTTCAAGCGTTTGTAGATTTGTCGGTGTTTACCGGTTGCCCCTGCGCGTGGATCGGGTTAAGGCTTTCTTCGTTGCGGCGCCGCAAATTGCGCGCAATTCGACGACACATCGTCCCGCAACTTCTCAAACCTTTCGGGAACCGGCGCGACCAGAGCGAGCTTTGGTCTGACAGGGTTCGCATTGACCGGGTTTGACATCGCCCAGGTTTGGCTCTGACCAGGATCGTATTGATGACAGCAAGGCAGCCCTCTCGTTCCCGCCGTTCGCTTGCGATCGCCGCAACCCTCATCGGCACGGTCTCGCTCGCCATCGGCGCACATGCTGCCTTGAACAAGCGCGCGCTCGATCCCGTAAAGCCGGTTGCCATCGAGCGTGGCCTGGAGACCGGCAAGACCAGCACCAAGCTCGCGCTCGTGATTGGTAATGGTCATTATCCCGACGCGAACGAGCCGCTGCTGCAGTCGATCAATGATGCGCGCGCGCTCGACGGAGCGCTGCGCCGCGACGGCTTCGACGTCGACGTCGTCGAGGACGCCAACAAGGACGACATGGCGCGCGCCATTGCGCGGCTGCAGTCCAAGATCAAGCCGGACACGGTGGTGATGCTGTTCTACGGCGGCTACGCCATCCAGGCCGGCCGGGAGAGCTACATGATCCCGGTCGATGCCAAGATCTGGAAAGAGCGCGACGTCCGCCGCGAGGGCACCAGCGTGGAGCAGGTGCTCGATTTGATGAAGAGCCAGGGCGCCCGCGCCAAGCTGGTCGTGCTCGACGCCTCGCGCCGCAATCCCTATGAGCGTCGCTTCCGTGCGTTTTCACATGGTCTTGCACCCATCACCGCCCCGGCCAATGCACTGATCCTGTCCTCGGCGACGCCGGACAAGGTGGTCGATGACTCAGCAGGGCGGAACAGCGTGCTGGTCGCCGAGCTGTTGAACAATCTCGACGGCAAGCCGGCCGGCGCGGAAGCGGTCTTCAACAAGACCCGCGCGGAGGTCTCCCGCCTCTCGGAAGGCGAGCAGGTGCCGTCCGTCTCCTCATCGCTGCTGGAAGACGTCCGCCTCGGCGCCGAGGCGGACGCGGGGAGCTGAGACGGACGGGCAGACGTTGTTCGCGATGTCGTATCCGCATCCCTCGCTGTAGCCGCATCCACAGCTGTCGTCCCCCGGCTTGACCGGCGAACCCAGTACTCCGAGACCGCTGTAATTGACCGAAATGCCGCGGCGTACTGGATGCCCGCCTTCGCGGGGCATGACGATCGACTTAATGGTCGAGGGCTCTCCGCTTGTCGGAAGTCTCACTATTTTCCAGCCGCCTGCCCCGCGCTCGCCATCACCGGCCGCACCAGATCGCCCTCGCGCAATAGCGAGCCGGCGCGGGCGACCACGACGTCGCCCTCGTTGAGGCCGTCGCGGATTTCGACCTGGCCGCCCGACAGCAGACCGACCTCGACCCGCTTGGTCTCGACCCGATCCCGCCGCACCACCTGGACCACGGTTCCGGCGGGGTCATAGAGCACTGATGTCAGCGGCACCGCGACATTGCAGCTTTGGCCGATCTTGATCAGCGCGCGGCCCGACGAATTGATCAAGAGCCGCCGGTCGCCATTGATGCCAATGAAAACCTGGCCGAGCTGGCTGTTCGGCTCGACGGTCGGCGCGATCAGGCGCACCTTGCCGTCGAGGTCGCCCGCGCCGACGATGTGGATGTTGGCCGTCTGGCTGACCGCGAGCTTGCTGATGTCGGCGCTCGGCACCATGCCGACCATGTCATATTCGTTGCGCGCGATGATCGTGAACAGCGCCTCGCCGCGAGCGGAGGCCAATGCGCCGATGGTCGCGGTCGCGGCCGAGACCGTGCCGGCAACCGGGGCCTGCACCATGATCGTGCCGCCCTCGGGTGGGATCAGCCGCGCCAGGTTCTGACCCGCAGTCACGGTGTCGCCGGGGTCGACCAGCACCTCGGCCACCTTCAGTCCGGGCCGTTCCGGACGCACCGCAGTCTCGTCGCGCGCCAGCACAAGGCCGGAGACCTCGACCGTATTATCGAAGCAGGATTTTGTGACCCTCAGCACCGTGACGGCGGCCCCTTTCGGCGGTTCGCCGTCCTCGGCGATCGCAGCCTGCGCCAGACAGACAAGGCCGGCGGCCGTCAGCAGCGTGCGCGGCAGATGCGAGAAGGGAAAATGCCTCATGCGAAAACCGGTCCTGTGATCTGCTCGTCGATAGCAGACGGGCGCAATCCAGGCCAGCCGACCTATTTGCCCAGGTTGGTCGCGCAAGGTGTGCGCGATGTTCACCGCATGGCCGCGAAATGCCCGAACTTATTTCCGATAGTGACGTTGATGCATCCGAATTCGTTCCGCTCGCTCCCGTGGACCACGCAAATGATCCGGCTCTTGCTCCCGTTGCTTCTATCCTCGTCACTGGTCGTGCCGGCGCTTGCCGCCGAACTGAAGCCAGAGGCCGTCAACAACGCCGAGCTGCGCAAGCGCCCGCCGGGGGAAGAGAAGATGGATCCCGTCGCGATCAAGGCCCAGGTGCTGCTTGACCGTGCTCATTTTTCGCCCGGCGAGATCGACGGCCGCTTCGGCGACAATGCGAAAAAGGCGCTGGCGGCTTTCGCCGCATCGAAAGGCATGAAGACCGGCGCCAAGCTGACGCCCGAACTGTGGACCGCGCTGACCGCGCAGGACCAGGATCCGGCGATCGTCACCTACAAGATCACCAAGCAGGACGTGAAAGGGCCATTCCTTGCGAAAATCCCGCAGCACATGGTGGACATGAAGGACCTTCCCGCGCTTGGCTACACCAGTCCGCGCGAGGCATTGGCCGAGAAATTTCATATGAGCGAGGACCTGCTGGCCGAGCTCAACGCGGGCAAGACGTTCGACAAGGCCGACGACGAGATCGCGGTTGCCGGCGTCATCAAACCCAATGAAACGCGCAAGCAGAAGCTGCCACAGATCGCGAAGCTCGACGTCGACAAGGATGCGGGCACGGTGCAGGCCTTCGACAAGGACAACAATCTTGTCGGCGTATTTCCGGCCACTGTGGGCAGCGACGAGAAGCCGACGCCGACCGGCACCTTCAAGACGGTCTCGTCCGATGCCGATCCGACCTATCGCTACAATCCGGACTACGAATTCAAGGGCGTCAAGTCCGAGAAGCCGTTCACCATCAAGCCCGGCCCGAACAATCCGGTCGGCTCATACTGGATCGGGCTCTCGGTCGGCAACGGCTACGGCATCCACGGCACCCCCGATCCATCGAAGGTCGGCAAATCCGAGTCGCATGGCTGCGTACGCATGACCAATTGGGACGCGCGCCTGATCGGCGAGAACCTGAAGAAGCACGCGGAAGTGGATCTGCATTGAGCGTCATGCCCATGATTCCGGAGGGTTGCGAATAGCGACCGAGCCCGGAATCCCGATGTTGTAAGGCGAGGCCGTCACCGCATCGTCATTGCGAGCGAAGCGACGTGTCCGCCATAGCCCGAAGGGGCTACGGCGGAAGCAATCCAGAATCGATCCGCGGATAAAGTCTGGATTGCTTCGTCGCTTCGCTCCTCGCAATGACGTGGTGGAGGCGCCGTTCTCGTTACTTCGTACCTCGTTCGGTCAACTTCGCGATCACCGGAAAATACGCATCGCCGTCGCCAGCGTCGATCGCTTCCTGCAGCACTGTGCCGATCAGTTCGGCGCCGCGCAGCTTCAGCCCAGCGTCGCCGGCGAGCTCGAGCGCGTAGGAGAGATCCTTCAGTGCGTATTCGCTCGAGAAGGCGCGCTCCGGAAATACGC
>NZ_JBARGP010000539.1:0-2691 GCF_049798375.1 Bradyrhizobium sp. | reverse complement strand
GGACAATGATGAGGGCTGCCCGTTTCATGTCGATCTCCGCTGCGGTTGAGACATTCAAAGCGGACGACCGAGTACTGTTCCTATTGCAGCCGCTGCTCGCGCGTGCCGGTCGCGATGGCAGGTTTTGCAGGTTTCCCGCATGAACGAGGTGCTTTTGATCCGTCCGGGCTCTGGGCGGCACGCTCGCTCTTACCTGCCCAGACTGAATGCGCGCCTCCGCGTGAGGGTCGGGTCTCTTCCGAGCGAAAAACACGGCGCGCGGAAAAACTCATTTCGCCAATCGTTTCAATCTGATCGAGCTTGCAGGCCTATTCCCCTGTTAAATTTTACTTTCGCTTTTTCAGAAAGTGTGTTTTGATGTGCGCATCCCGTCCCGGCGAGAGGGGCGTTTCGCGATCGTCACGACACGCGGGGTGGGATGCGGTGGACGCGACATGGCGTCGTATGCGTTTCGCATGCGGACGAGCGGCATGGCGCTGACGGCGAAGTCGTGTGGTCCTGGCCTCCCGGTGCTGAGGCTAAGGTCGTCGGATTTGATGAGTTCGACGGCCGACAGGGGCAAGAGAGCCGGTCCCTGGGGAGATCACGTATAAGCCGGGAAACCATCGCGCAGGGAATGCCGGATGATCCGGCTGATCCTGTGGTGACCGCCGCGTGCACTTTTTTCGCACGCGGGCCATGGGTGAGGCCTTCACCCGGCATTCCCTGCGCCCTCTCTGTTGGAGGGCGAACTAACAGACAGGACTCGGACGCGAAATGCGTTGCGGGAATGCTAGCGTTCGACTCTCGTCATGCGTCGCCATGCCGGAGCACCGACGCCGCCGCGGCCTCCCGGTTCGATCGCCGACGTCTTTGGAATACTGGATCGCGCGCTCTCCGGCCTCCGCGGACGATGGTGGCGGAAATCCATCACGACCGTCATTACGAGGAGCGAAGCGGAAGAAACAATCCAGGAGCCAAAGCAAGAGTCCGGATTACTGCGCGGAGCATGTCATCGGGCCGGGCGTTCGCGCGGACCCGTTGGCTCACAATGACGCGAGATCATGCGTAGGTTGAGAACGAAATCAAATCCCCAGCGCGTCCAGTGCGGCAACTACATCCGCCGAGGAGCGCACCTGCACGGCCTGCAAGCCACGCGCGCGGGCGCCCTCGATATTCGTAGGCAAATCGTCGAAGAACACGATGCGCTCCGCCGGCCTGCCGATCGCCTGCACGACGTGGTCGTAGGCTTCCGCATCGGGTTTGCGCAGGCCGATGCTGGAGGACAGGAAGATCTCGCGGAAATGGCTCAGCACTTCGGCGTAAGCCGCCGAGAAATGCGCGACATGCGCGCGGTTGGTGTTGGAGAAGGCGTAGAGCGGAAGATGCCTGGCGGCGCGCGCGAGCAGGGGTGCGATACCTTCGACTTCGCCGGCGAAGATCGCATTCCAGCCTTCCAGGAATTGATCATCAGTGATGGCGATGCCGAGGCTCTTGCGCAGATTGGCGAAGAACGCGGCGTCCTCGATCGTGCCCCGCTCGTGATCATGATAGGCCTCGTCCTGCACGTAGCGCGAGACGATGTCATCAGGCGCGCAGCCGGCGTGCCCGGCCCAGCAGGCCACCGCCTTGGAGAAGTCGACGTCGATCACGACGCGGCCGAGGTCGAACAGCAGCGCGTCAGCGCCGCCGGGCACAAGACGGGGCTCGCTCATGACAATACCGGCCTCCTGCTCATCCGCCCGAAGCGGCGCGCGCCATCAATAGCGGTACGGCTCGATGTCGACCAGCGGGAACGCGCTGAGCACGCTCGGGAGGTGGGTCGGGCTCGCCGGATGCAGATAGGAGCCGTCGAGCTCGGCGAACGAGGTGACGCCGAGCAGCCCGAGCGTGCGGACCACCTCATCCTCCAAGAGCTCGAGCATGCGGGTGACGCCGGTCTCGCCGGCGGCGGCCACGGCCCAGCATTGCAGGCGGCCGATGCCGACCAAATCGGCACCCGAGGCGATCGCCTTCACGATGTCGGTGCCGCGCGAGATGCTGCCATCGACCATGATCCTGGCACGGCCCTTCACCGCCTGCACGATCTCCGGCAGCACATGCATCGATCCGCGGCCGTGGTCGAGCTGGCGGCCGCCATGGTTGGAGACGTAGATCCAGTCGACGCCGTGATCGAGCGCGATCTGCGCATCCTCGGCGGTGGCGATGCCCTTGATGATCAGCGGGATCTTGAACTTGTCCTTGACCAGCTTGACGGTGCGCCAGCTGAGACCTTTTTGATGGTCGCCGCCGGTGGCGCGGATCCGGCTTTCCCGCACATAGCGCTTGGCGATGTCGCGCTCACGGCGGCTGTAATGGGCGGTGTCGACAGTGATGCAGAAGGCCGTATAGCGGTGCTCGATCGCGCAGCTGACATAGTCCTCGACGAACGCGTCATCGCCGCGGACATAGAGCTGGAACATGCGCATGCAATCGGGCGCGGCCTCCGCCGTCTTCTCCAGGCCGGGCTCGGAGACCGAGCTCAGCATGTGCGCGGCGCCGAATCGGCCGGCTCCCCGCGCCACGCTCGCGGCGCCCGCAGGATCGAAGATCTCGAGCGCGCCGACCGGGGCCATGAACACGGGCAGCCGCATCTTGCGGCCGAACCGCTCGACCGACGCATCGACCCTGGCGACGTTGCGCAGCACCCGCGGCCGGAACGCGATCTCGTCC
>NZ_JBARGP010000538.1:0-5985 GCF_049798375.1 Bradyrhizobium sp. | reverse complement strand
GCCTGGGATTCGAGCTTGGCGGCCCGCTCGGCCAGACGCTGGTTATCGGCGCGCAGGCGCGCGGTCAGGTCGGCGAGCCGGCTCTCCGGCACGCCGCCGACCGGCATGGTCGGGGCGGCCACCGGCGGCGGCGGAGCCGACGGCGTGGAGTTGCGGTTGTACTGAGCCTGCTCGATGCCGGTGGCGACGACGGACACGCGAATCAGGCCGTCGAGCGCCTCGTCGAAGGTGGCGCCGACGATGATGTTGGCGTCCTGATCGACTTCCTCGCGGATGCGGGTCGCGGCTTCGTCGACCTCGAACAGCGTGAGATCCTTGCCGCCGGTGATCGAGATCAGGAGGCCCTTGGCGCCCTTCATCGAGGAATCGTCGATCAGCGGGTTGGCGATCGCGGCTTCCGCCGCCGTCAGCGCGCGCTTCTCGCCGGAGGCCTCGCCGGTACCCATCATCGCCTTGCCCATTTCCCTCATCACCGCCCTCACGTCGGCAAAGTCGAGGTTGATCAGGCCTTCCTTGACCATCAGGTCGGTGATGCAAGCGACACCCGAATAGAGCACCTGGTCGGCCATCGCGAAAGCGTCGGCGAAGGTGGTCTTCTCGTTGGCGACCCGGAACAGGTTCTGATTCGGGATGATCAGAAGCGTGTCGACGACCTTGTGCAGTTCGTTGATGCCGGACTCGGCGGTGCGCATCCGGCGCGCACCTTCGAAGTGGAACGGCTTGGTGACGACACCGACGGTGAGAATGCCCATTTCGCGCGCGGTCTTGGCAATCACCGGAGCAGCGCCCGTGCCTGTGCCGCCGCCCATGCCGGCGGTGACGAACACCATGTTGGCGCCTGACAGATGGTCGCGCAGCTCGTCGATCACCTCCTGCGCGGCGGCAGCGCCGACATCAGGCTGCGAGCCGGCGCCGAGACCTAGTGTGACCTGGGTGCCCATCTGCACGATGCGCTGCGCCTTCGACATCGTCAGCGCCTGCGCGTCGGTGTTGGCGACGACGAAGTCGACACCCTGCAGGCCGGCCGTGATCATGTTGTTGACGGCGTTGCCGCCAGCGCCACCGACGCCGAACACGGTGATCCGGGGCTTCAACTCATGGATATCAGGAGGGGAAATCGTCATTGCCATGTTTGCCTCTCGATCACGTGCGCGTGGGTTCAGCCCGGCCAGTGGCCGTGGGTGTTGGTGAAAATTGCTTGGACGTTTTCTTGGGTCCGAAATTCTTGGGTCGGAAACGATTCATCAGAAGCCCTCGCGCAGCCATCGTCCGACCTTTCCGAAATAGCCGTCGGTCCCAGTTCCCTGTTGCCGCGTATGCCGCGGTTCGACATGTTCCAGATGCGCGTATTGCGGATAGACCAGAAGCCCGGTCGGCACCGCAAAGGAGGCGTTCTTGGCTTCGTTCGGCAGCCGACCGAAGCCGAGCGGCCTGCCGATGCGCACCGGCCGACCGAGAATCCGCGTCGCCAACTCGACCAGACCGGTCAGTTGCGAAGCTCCTCCGCTGAGGACGACACGGGCCTTCGGTTCTGCCGCAAAGGGAGAATCCTTCAGCCGGTCCCGGACCATTTCAAAAATCTCCTCGGCACGGTGCCTGACAATGTTCGCAATGGTGGCGCGGGACACGATCTGCGGAACATCCCGCTCGTGGTCCCCGGCCGTCGGAACAGACATCAACTCACGCGCGTCGGACCCGCCGGTCAGCACCGTGCCATATAACGTCTTGATTCGCTCGGCATCCGCAATGCACGCCGACAGGCCTCGTGCAAGATCCATGGTCACATGCTGGCCGCCCAGTGCGAATCCACTGGCGTGGACGAAGCGGCCACCGGAATAGATCGCGATCGTGGTGGTGCCCGCCCCCATCTCGACGACGGCGGCCCCGAGGTCGGCCTCGTCGTCGGTCAGAACAGACAATCCGGCAACATACGGGCTCGCCGCCATGGCCTCCACGTTGAGGTGGCAGCGCTCGACCACCAGCATCAGGTTCTTGGCAACCGTCGCGTCCGAGGTGACGACATTCATGTCGACGCCGAACTGGCGCGCCAGCATGCCGCGAGGGTCGCGGATCCCCTTCACCCCGTCCAGCGTGTAGCCCACGGGCAGCGCGTGCAGCACCGCTCTGCCCTCGCCGGTCGCATGATGCATGCCGGTCGACGTCACCCGGCTGACATCGGCCTGGGTCACGGCGCCGCCGCGAATGTCCGACGCCGCCTCGATCAGATGGCCCTGCAGCCGCCCGCCAGCCACCGGCAGCAGCACCGACTCGACCCGCACCTTGGCCATGCGCTCGGCCAGCGCCACGGCCTGACGCACCGCCTGCTCGCATTCGACGGGATCGACAACCGCGCCGGCCTTGACGCCGCGGGACTGGATCTGGCTATAGCCGATCAGCTCGACCGCATGGCTGCGGCCGCGCAGCGCCTCACTCGGGGGCGCCGGCTTCAGCCGCGCGATCAGGCAGGCGATCTTGCTGGTGCCGACGTCGAGCGAAGCCACCAGCGCAGTGCGCTTTTGCGACATCGGACGCGTCTTCGGAGTCTGGCGATCAAAGCCGGTCATGCGTTGCCGGCTTTCTTCTGGGCTTTCGCCTTGTCCTTGAACATGTCCTCGCGCGCCTTGGCGGCATCGTCGGACAATTGCACGCTCAGCCGATCCGACAGGCGCATGTCGATCGCGACGATGTCGCGCGAGAACAGATGGTCTTGCTGGTCGAGCCGGCTCAGCGAGGCCAGCGCGTTGCCGACGTCATGCTCCGGCAGGCGGATATCGAGGCCGTCCTTGGTACGCAGATTCCAGCGGCGCTCGCCGACGAAGATGGCGGCGCGGGTCACCGCCTTCACCTGCGGATAGCGGTCGAGCAAGGCCAGGAAGTCGTGCGCACGGCCCTCAGCGCCCTTGCCGACCACGAGCGGCAGCGTGAGGAAGCGGCGCGACACATAGGGTTCGAGCACCGCACCGTCATCTGCGATGACCGACAGCTTGCCGTCCTGCTGCCACAGCGCAAACGCCTTGCGCTCGACGATGTCGATCTGAAGCTGGTTCGGGAAGAACTTCTGCACCGTTGCGTCTGATATCCAGGGATTCGCCTTGAGGCGGTCCCGCACGGCGATGGCATCGAGGAACAACAGCGACGAGCGGCCGGTGACGCCACCGATCGCCAGCACTTCGTCCTGAGTCAGTTGCTTGCGGCCGTTGATGGCGACCGCGGTGATGCGGAAGCCGACGGAATTGGCAATCGCATTGCGGGCATCGCTGAATGCGGTGCTCACCTCGTCGACATGGCCGCCCTTGACGATTCCGAGCCAGACGCTGCCGCACAGCAAGGCGACGGTGGCCACGGTGCCGAGCCGATGCGGCAGATAGCGCTCCACGAACGCGACCAGGCGCGCGGGCTGCGGCAGCTCGGCCGTCGGCGCAATCTGGCGCGGATGGGTTTGACGCGGCTGGGCCTGACGCGACGGGATCTCGCGCGGGCGGTTCCGGGAAACGCGGGCTTGCGCAAAACGTGCGGCAACATACTCGCGCAGCAAGATCGCCGCGCCAAGCGCGGCGGCTCTCAGGTCAGCTTGGGGCCTCTGTGATCGGGCGAGGCGTCCTGCACCATCCATTGCACGAGCTCATCAACTGTGAGGGCCCGCAATTACGTTGCGGGTCGCAGCGTCGGCGAGGTCTCCGTGTCTGCCCCGGGCCGGATGCCAGGCACCCAAGTGCCTCGTCACGACAGCTCAACCCGGGCAGCCGAGCATCGCTGTGCCGCCAGCGTTAACCTTCGGCCCTCCTGGTAAACAAAAGGTAAAGTCGGTTGGCCGCGACGAATTTTTTCTTCGTTATTTGAGGGCCTTGGGCCAAATTCTTAAGTATTCTACCGGGAGCGGGAACAATCCGTAGACGGCGGTCCGGGGTTCCGCGGGGGGCTATTTGCCGCCGCGACGCTCGGCCAGCGCGATCTGCAGGTTGAGAAAGTCGACGAAGGCAATTCCCTGCGCCTTCAACGCCTTCGGATACAGCGAGGCCGCAGTCAGGCCCGGCAAGGTGTTGGTCTCGAGATAAACAGGGCCGTTGGCCGAGACGATGAAGTCGGAGCGCGAATAGCCGCCGCAGGACAGCGCCCGGTGCGCCTGGATCGCCTCACGTTTGATGGCGTCCATGATGTTGGGCGGAAAACGGCCCGGACAGATCTCCTGCGTGCCCTTAGCCAGATACTTTGCAAAATAGTCGAACGCGCCATCGGCTGGCACGATCTCGATCGGCGGCAGCGCGAGCAGCGAGCCATCCGCCTGCTCCAGCACCGCGCAGGTCGCCTCCACGCCCGCGATGAACGGCTCGATCAGATAGTCCTCGGTCGCGGCTGCCTTGCGCACCGCGACGAGATCCTGCTTGCCGTTGACGAACATCAACCCGTAGCTGGAGCCGTCCTTGACAGGCTTGGCGATCAGCTTGCTGTAAGTCGCGAGCGCGGCTTCGGCATCGTCCAGCGCGATGCCTTCCGCCGCGCTGACGCCGCCGAGCATCGCGAAGCGCTTGGCCGCGACCTTGTCGAAGGCGAGGTGCGACGAGGTCGAGTCCGAGCCGGTATAGGGCACACCCCGCATCTCGCACATCACCTGCAGCTCGCCGTTCTCGGCCCGGCCGCCGTGCAGGCCAAGCACCAGCACGCGATCCTCGTCCCTGGCACGATCGAGCGCCGCAGCGAGGCCGCCAAGCGATTGTCCATCGGCCTTGAACGGCTGCTCGAACGGCTTGGCATGGGCCGCGAGCGCCTGGCCGCTCGCCTCATGCACGGTGTCATCGGCGTCCCAGAACCAGAGATCGGCTTCGGGCAAATGCGCATACAGGCTTTGTGCGCTCGCCACCGAGACGAGCCGTTCCTTGTTGGAGCCGCCAAACAAAATGGTGATGCGCATCAATGCGTTCTCGGGTTGACCTCAGATGGCGAGCACGGGCTCAGCCGCGATCACTAACAACACGGGCGAACTAGCTCGCGTGGATTCCGATTCGTTTGATCTCCCACCGCAACTCGATTCCGGATGTCGCCTTGACCCGCTCGCGCACAGTCTCACCGAGCTGTTCGATGTCGTGTGCCGTGGCGTTGCCGGTGTTGATCAGGAAGTTGCAATGCATTTCGGAGACCTGCGCACCACCGAGCTTGAGACCACGGCAGCCGGCGGCGTCGACCAGCTTCCAGGCCGAGTGTCCCGGCGGATTCTTGAAGGTCGAGCCACCGGTCTTCTCGCGAATCGGCTGCGCGGTCTCGCGATGGTTCTGCACCTCCGCCATCCGCAGACGAATGGCCTCCGGCGCGGCAGGGAGCCCGCGAAAACGGGCCGAGGTGAAGATCAGTGATGGGTCGAGGCCGTTCGCACGATAGGTGAACTTCATGTCGGCATTGTCGAAGCGATGGCGATCGCCCTGCCGGCCAAACGCAGTGGCCTCGATCAGGACATCCTTGGTCTCACCGCCGTTGGCGCCGGCATTCATCCGCAGCGCGCCACCGATGCTGCCGGGAATCCCGAACAGGAATTCGAGGCCGGAGAGATTCGCCGCCGCCGCGACTTCGGCGACGCGCTTGTCGAGCGCGGCGGTGCCGGCGCGGACGATCTCACCCTCAGTCTCGATCTCGCCGAAGCCGCGCGGTGTCAGCCGGATCACCACGCCGGGCACGCCGCCGTCGCGCACGATCAGGTTGGAGCCGACGCCGACGACGATGACGGGAAGATCGCCCGGCAGGTTCTTGAGGAAGTACGCGAGGTCGTTCTCATCGGCCGGCGTGAACAGCACCTGCGCTGGGCCGCCGACCCGAAACCAGGTCAGCGGCGCCAGCAGCTCGTTGGCGAGCAGTCGTCCGCGCAAATCCGGCATCGCGGTTTTGAGATCGGCGGTGATGTCGGGGAAGGTCATGCGACGCCCGCTTTCGCATGGGCCGATGCTGTCACTGCTCGGCATACTGCGTTCCCTCCCCCCTTGTGGGGGAGGGCTAGGG
>NZ_JBARGP010000537.1:0-5077 GCF_049798375.1 Bradyrhizobium sp. | reverse complement strand
GATAACCAGCGTCTGGCCGAGCGGGCCGCCAAGCTCGAATCCCAGGCTGCCGTGCAAGCTGCGGTCGCCCCGGCCGGTTCGGTTGCGCCGGCCTCGCGTCCGGCCCCGGCTCTCGATCGCGACACGCTCGCCGCCGTCGCCGCTGCCATGGCGTCGGACACTGTGCCCGCGGCGGCTCCGGTGCAGCCGGCCTCCTACGGCGATGTGACCGTCCGCCCGATCGCGCAGAAGCCCTCGCTGTTCCCCGAGCCGGAAGCTGTGCGTTCGATGCCGACGGAGCCGGCGGCGCCGCCGGAGACCTTCATTCCCCAGGCCGCTGAGCGGGTTCCGGTGCGCACGCCGCGGATGCCCAAGTTCGAGGACCTGCCGATGCCGGCTCAGGCCGAGCTTCGCCAGGCGCGGGGTGATGCCGAATCCGACGAGCATCCGCAGAGGACGCGCATGTCGCTGCTGCAGCGGCTGGCCAATGTCGGCCTCGGCCGCCGCGAGGAAGACGCCGAGCCGCCGGTTGCAACGCGCATGGCCGGTCCCGCGATGCCGCCGCTGCCGGAACGAAAGCCGCAGCGCAGCGTTGCCCAACAGATGTCGACTCACGAGCAGCCCGTCTCGGAGTATGCGCGCCGCCCTGCGCCGCAGGGTCTGGACCTCCATGGCCGCCCCGCACCTGTGGCGCCGGTGCCACATGGCGATGATCATTTGGATATCCCGGCCTTCCTACGGAGGCAGGCAACCTGACAATTGTTACAGCCCAGGCTGCGTCGAAGAGGCCCGGTTCTCACGAACCGGGCCTTTTTGTTACACTTCATGTCAGTGGTGTGAGCAGCCAAATCACTGATTTTAAATGATTAATTATTCTTTTCATCGCCTAATATGCAACCTGGAGGTAAACGCCCGCGTTCCATTTTGGTTAAGCGACGGCTTGAATACGGCAGAGCTGGGGTAACAATCGGTAAAGAAGCGTGAGTTGGCGCTCTTTGGGGTCGTGATTAAGGTTCTGCGGTGACTTGGGGATACTTCGATTGAGTCGGCGCGCTGGGGCGGGCCGGAGACGGTGTCGAAGTGGGGTCTTGGGCGAATATCGATGAAGTTCAGCCGGCAAACAACGCTTCGTTCGCAAGCCACCGTAACGGGTGTCGGCGTTCATTCTGGCACAGCAGTCAACCTCACCATCGGGCCGGCATCTCTCGATGCAGGTTATGTTTTTGTCCGCACTGGGCTTGAGGGCCGTGACCGCAAGGTCAAGGCGATCGCGGGATCCGTGATTGCGACCGAGTTAGCGACGGTGCTGGGCGACCGCGACGGGGCGCTGGTTTCGACTGCCGAGCATGTGCTCGCCGCGCTGCGCGGCATGGGTGTCGATAACGCCACGATCGAGATCGACGGCCCCGAGGTTCCGATCATGGACGGCAGCGCTGCTCCGTTCGTCGCGGCGATCGAGCAAGCCGGTGTCATGTCGCAGTCGGCGCCGCGCCGCTTCATCCAGGTGCTGAAGCCGGTGCAGGTCGCGATGGGCGCCTCGCTCGGCGAGCTGCGTCCGAACGCCAACGGGTTCCGTGTCGAGATCGAGATCGACTTCAAGAGCCCGGTAATCGGTCGCCAAGTCTACGATTTCGATCTCAGCCCTGAGCGCTTCCGCCGCGAGATCGCCCGCGCTCGCACCTTCGGGTTCATGAGCGACGTGGCGCGGCTCTGGAGCGCCGGCTTCGCACTCGGCTCCTCCCTCGAGAACTCCCTTGTGTTCGACGAGGAACGCCTGCTGAATCCCGAAGGCCTGCGCTATGCCGACGAATGCGCGCGTCACAAGGTGCTGGACGCACTCGGCGACCTGGCGCTGGCCGGCCTGCCGCTGCTCGGTACCTATCGCTCGGTGCGCGGTGGCCACAAGCTGAATCATGCCGTGCTGACCGCGCTGCTCGCGGACCGGACGACGTGGCGGGTGGTCGAAGGCGAGACGGTGCGCCGTCCGCGCGTGGCGACCGAATTGGTCGGTGGCATGGTCGGCGGCATGATTGCGCCGGCCTTCGGTCCGGACGTGTCCTGAACCTGGGTTCCTTGATCGCGATCGGTCGCAGGCTTTGCGCTGCGATTTTTGTTTCCGGATATGCTTGCTTGGGCCGACCACGGCTTGCCGCTGCGACATTGAACCACGTCCGGGCTCGGGCGGGCTTTCGTTTGTCGATTCGACGCGGTAACCATGATTGTCCACCGCACGCCGGAGGCCGCCTTAATCCGGGCGGAATGCCTGCCTATGCGGTTGGTTAACGAAGGTTTTTCGATTAGACACGCCGTGGCCGCATGGCAGGCCTCACGGGCAATGCCTATCCTTCGCGTTCACGGCTGAAAGCCGACGGTGCGTGGCATATTTCGGATCTCAGGCGTCAGGTTCAAAACGGGCTCATGTCGACACAGCGTCTTTCGCGCGATCTTCGCAATCCCTCGACGGGCATGAGCCGCGTGCGGCTTGCTGCATCCCTGATCGTCCTTGCGCTGCCCTTGAGCGGCTGCGGCACCGGCGCGCTGTGGGACAAGTTCATGGCCAAGGACGACACCTTCGTCGATCAGCCGCCGGACAAGCTCTACAACGAGGGCTTGTACCTGATGAACGAGAAGAAGGACATCAAGGAAGCCAACAAGAAGTTCGAGGAAGTCGACCGCGAGCATCCTTACTCCGACTGGGCGCGCAAATCGCTCTTGATGTCGGCCTATGCGTCCTATCAGGCCGCCGACTATGACGGCTGCATCGGCTCCGCGACCCGCTACATCACGCTGCATCCGGGCAGCCCGGACGCCGCCTACGCGCAGTACCTGATCGCGGCCTCGCATTACGATCAGATTCCGGACATCAGCCGCGACCAGGGCCGCACTCAGAAAGCGATCGCAGCGCTGGAAGAGGTGATCCGGAAATATCCGACCTCCGAATACGCCACCAGCGCCAAGGCCAAACTGGAAGGCGCGCGCGACCAACTCGCCGGCAAGGAAATGGATGTCGGCCGCTATTACTTGCAGAAGAAGGACTACACTGCGGCGATCAACCGCTTCAAGACCGTGGTCACGCAGTACCAGACCACGCGTCACGTCGAGGAGGCGCTGGCGCGCCTTACCGAGGCCTATATGGCGATCGGGATCGTCGGCGAGGCGCAGACCGCGGCCGCCGTGCTCGGGCACAACTTCCCGGACAGCAAATGGTACAAGGACGCCTACAATCTCGTGAAGTCCGGCGGCGTCGAGCCGTCCGAGAACTCGGGCTCCTACATCTCCAAGGCCTTCAAGAAGCTCGGGCTGGGCTAGGCGCTCCGGCCCGAGACCTGCGTACGGTCTCGTGGGCAAAGCGAAGCGCGCCCACCACATTTGCGCCCTCCGTTGGAAGCAAGACCGCCGCCGCCCATCGAGCATCGGCGGGCAGAATGGCTTGACCGATCTCGAGCACCTGTCGGGCCGTCGACCTGGGACGACGACCTTTCGGTTATTCCGGCTTTGTTCTGAATTCTTGTTTTGTTCTCATTTTCCTGATAAGCTTGAGTCCATCGGTCCAGGGCAATTGCCCTCAACGGGGACTCATTCTGTCATGCTGGCGCGTCTGTCGATCCGTGACATTGTTCTGATCGAGCGTCTCGATCTGGAGTTTTCCAACGGGCTTGCGGTGCTGACCGGTGAGACCGGCGCCGGCAAGTCGATCCTGCTGGACGCTTTCGCGCTGGCGCTGGGCGGCCGGGGCGATGCCAGTCTGGTCCGTCATGGCGCCGAGCAGGGCCAGGTCACGGCCGTATTCGAGGTGACCAAGAACCACCCGGCAGCAAAGATCCTGGCCGACAATGGCCTCGATGACGATGGCGAGATGATCTTGCGCCGCGTCCAGTTTGGCGACGGCCGCACCCGCGCCTTCATCAACGACCAGTCGGTCAGCGTCCAGACCCTGAAGGCGGTCGGTGCCGCGCTGGTCGAGATCCACGGCCAGCATGACGAACGCGCGCTGGTCGATGCCGCCACTCACCGACGCCTACTGGACGCCTTTGCCGGCCTGGAGAAGGACGTTGCGGTGGTCGAGGCGCTGTGGGCGGCGCGACGGACCGCCGCCACGGCGCTGGAGGAGCATCGTGCCGGCATGGAGCGCGCCGCGCGCGAGGCGGATTATCTGCGCCATGCCTCCGATGAGCTGAAAGCGCTGAAGCCCCGGGAGGGCGAGGAGACGCAGCTTGCCGCGCGGCGCACCGCGATGATGCAGGGCGAGAAGATCGCCGGCGATCTGCGCGACGCCCAGGACGCCGTCGGTGGCAACCAGTCGCCGATCGCAAGTCTGTCGGCCGCCGTGCGGCGGCTGGAGCGGCGCGCCGTCAACTCGCCGGCCCTGGTCGAGCCGGCCGTGAAGGCAATCGATGCCGCGATCAATGCGCTGGAGGAGGCCGACCAGCATTTGACGGAAGCGCTCCGCGCTACCGATTTCGATCCATTGGAGCTGGAACGGATCGAGGAGCGGCTCTTTGCTTTGCGGGCTGCCTCTCGCAAATATTCGACGCCGGTCGATGGCCTTGCCGCACTTGCGGCCAGATATGCCGCCGATGTCGTGCTGATCGACGCCGGTGCCGAGCAGTTGAAGAAACTGGAAGCTGCCGCTGCCCAGGCGGATGGGCGCTACGCTGCCGCGGCCGAAAAGCTGTCGGCGGCGCGGACCAAGGCCTCCGAGAAGCTCAACCGGGCGGTCAATGCCGAGCTTGCGCCGCTCAAGCTCGAGCGCGCCAAGTTCATGACCGAGGTCGAAGCCAATGCAGAGGCGCCGGGTCCGCAGGGCATCGACCATGTCGAATTCTGGGTGCAGACCAATCCGGGCACCAGGCCCGGGCCGATGATGAAGGTGGCCTCGGGCGGCGAGCTGTCGCGCTTCCTGTTGGCGCTGAAAGTCGTGCTGTCCGATCGCGGTTCGGCGCCGACCCTGGTGTTCGACGAGATCGACACTGGCGTGGGCGGTGCCGTGGCGGACGCGATCGGCGCCCGGCTGGCGCGGCTGGCCGGCCAGGTTCAGGTGATGGCGGTGACCCATGCCCCGCAGGTCGCGGCCCGCGCCGACCAGCATCTCCTGATC
>NZ_JBARGP010000536.1:0-2071 GCF_049798375.1 Bradyrhizobium sp. | reverse complement strand
GCGTCGTGCTCGTGATCGCGATGGGCATCGGCCTGTTCGCGCCGCCGCTGGGCTTAGGCCTCTACGGCGCCTGCCTGATCGGCAAGGTGCCGGTCGAGCAGACCATCAAGCCGATCCTGGGCTATCTTGGCCTGTTGTTTCTGTGCCTGCTGGTGGTGTCGTTCGTGCCCGCGATCTCGACCGCGTTGCCACGCGCGCTGGGGTATTGAACGAGCCGACTAGGTCATGGCGACATCGAATGGCGCGGCAATGGCAGTCCACCTCTCGCCGAATGGGGAGAGGTGAACCGAGTGCGCTGATGGCTCTTCTATCTCGTAGAGATGCGTTCAGCTTTGAGGACATTTATCATGAAGGTGCTGTTGACCCACACGCCGGAGTTCCGCCGGCAATATTACGGCGAGCGCAGCCTGAGGGGCCTGCAGGCGCAGGCCGAGGTGATCCTGCATGACGTCGAGACGACGCTCGACGCGGCCGGCCTGGTCGCCGCGGCCAAGGATGTCGACATCATCGTCGCCGATCGCATCACCGAGGGCAGGGGCGAGATCTTCGCGCAGCTCCCGAAGTTGCGCGCCTTCGTGCGCTGCGCGGTCGACATCCGCAACGTCGATGTGGCTGCCGCATCGGCGCAGGGGGTGCTGGTGACGCGAGCCTCGCCGGGCTTCGTGCCGGCGGTGGCGGAGCTCGCGCTCGGCTACATGGTCGATTTGTCGCGCGGTGTCTCACGGGCGACGGCGGACTATCACGCGGGCCGGAAGCCCGAGGTCGTGATGGGTCGCCAACTGGCGGGCAGCCGCATCGGCATCATCGGCTACGGCGCCATCGGACGCCATCTGGCATGCCTGGCGAAGGCACTCGATATGGAGGTGCTGGTCGCCGATCCCTTCGCTGTCATCGATCAGCCTGATATCGCGCGTGTCGCGCTGGATGATCTGCTCGCACGCGCCGACTATGTCATCTGTCTCGCCATCGCCAATGAGCAGACCGAGAACCTGATCGGGCAGGCGGCGCTGGCGCGGATGCAGGCAGACGCGTTCTTCATCAATTTGTCGCGCGGCAATCTGGTGGACGAACAGGCGTTGGCCGCCGCATTGCGCGAGGGCCGCATCGCCGGGGCGGCGATGGATGTCGGCCGTGCGCCGGACCAGATGCCATCACCGGCGCTGGCGGCGCTTCCAAACGTCATCGCGACGCCGCATATCGGCGGCCTGACGCCGCAGGCCATCGAGCATCAGGCGGCCGAGACGGTGCGCCAGGTCGCTGCCATCATCAAGGGCGAGGCACCGGTCGGTGCGGTCAATGCGGAGCATTGGACGCGGCGGGGGTGACGTGGCTTCTCGCTTGCCGCGGAGCATCAACAAGCGCGACCCGTAGGGTGGGCAAAGCGAAGCGTGCCCACCATTCCATCGACGCTTTCGCCTCGCCGATGGTGGGCACGGCGCTCGCTCCTTGGGAATTTGTAGATGCGCCGTCGCGCACGCGCCTTTGCCCACCCTACGATCGGCGCCTGGTCCAACATCTCCCCTCTGCACAAATTGCCCGTCGGGTTACTTTGTCGCAGGCGTGCGCGCTTGCCTCGTCGGGCAAATCAAAACGATGATCTCGCGCATCCCGCCTCATCACGGAGGGGCGTACGCGCGGTCGTCACGATATGCGAGGCGGGGAAGCGGTGGGCGCATCGAGTTGCAGCGTGACCTTCACGCGGACGAACAATGTCGATGCGCCGGCGAAGTCGTGTGGTCCTGGTCTCCCGGTGCTGAGGCCAAGCCTGCGATGCTCTTTGAGCGTCGCGGGCGATGGGGGCAAGAACGCCGGTCCCCAAGGAGATCACGTATAAGCCGTCAAACCACCGCGCAGGGAAGGCCGGATATTGGCTGAGCCTGTGGTTCTGCCGCGTGCTTTTTTGCTGCACGCGGACCATGGGTATCAGCGGATACCCGGCCTTTCCTGCGCCCTCTGTTTGATGAGGGTAATGAGATCAGGATAGCTCGGGCATGTCATGTCGCGAGAACGCGAGGTCATGTATTCGCAATGCGCGTGCGACATCTTCAGATGTGATGCCCCAGGCGGGGCA
>NZ_JBARGP010000535.1:0-8382 GCF_049798375.1 Bradyrhizobium sp. | reverse complement strand
CCAGAGCAGCAGCCAACGCTGCGAAATCCGGCGCGGGATAGCCGGTGAAATGCGTCGAACAACCCGTGTCGCGATTGTCGAAGCGGATCACGCGATAACCGCGCGCGGTCAAAGCTTCGCAAAATGCAACCGTCCAGCGGATCATTTGCGTCCCGAGCCCGGCGATCAAAAGGATCACCTCGTCGCGGTCATCACCGAAACTGTCGTAGCTTAGCGTGATGCCATTGGTTTCTACGGTGGCCATTTTTGCTTTCGTTTTGCGTGAGACGAGAGCCGGCAGCTCTGGTCAACGTGGCGGCAGCAAAGCTGGCATTCAAAGGAAATGCAGGGCTTCAATGAGCCATCGAGAGTCAGGCAATTTAATACCCGGATAAAAATGTGGAGTCAATATCATCCGGATATAAAACGCGCTCCGCCGCAGCCATCCGCCTCGATCCAGCGAGCCGGATGATGTTCTCAAGTCCACTTCAGGGCGCCCGCCGTCGACGCGAAGGCCGGCGCTGTTGCGACGTTTCGTTGGTCGGCCGTTCTTTTGCGGGATTTCTGATCGGCGCCCAACGCGAGTTTTGCCGCGCCTGACCGAACCAGCAGAGCGTTACCGTGAGCGGATCGCACTTTCTTCAGGAAGACGCACCGGATCGTTTGCTCGCATCGAGTACATTCCGTAGCGCAAGCACTCACGCGCTTTTCGGCCGAAACGCAACGACCGACCCGGTTTGCTCTTGTTCGCGCATCGCGGCCTCGATCGCCTGGTAAGGCGAAAGGCGAGCCAGAGCGCCACGACCGAGGCGCTGACCGCGATCACGATCGAGAGCACGACCCATGCCGGATCGGACTCGATGAAGGCCGCCATCCGCATCGCCGCCATGCCGGTATAGTGCATGCCGGCGATGCCAAGTCCCATCGCCAAGCCCGATGCGAGCAGCGCCTGCGGGCGCCGTCCAACAACGGCAGAAGCGGCAGCGGCGACAACAACGGGGACGATAAGCGAGAGCAGCGTCAGGAACGGATCGTACGAGATCGCGGTTCCGGGCATGCTGAAGGCCAGCATCCCGACAAAATGCATCGACCAGATGCCACCGCCCATCGCGATCGCGGCGGCGACAAGCCAGGCCCGGCGGGACCTCCCCGAAGCGGCTCGCATCCGGGTCGCGAGGTTCAAGGCCGTATAAGAAGCGAGCGCCGCGATCAGGATCGATAGCGCGACCAGAACGGGGTCATGAAAGGCCGCATGGTGATGCATGTTCGGCCCATGCTAGTCGAATTCGCAGTCGCGTTTGCGCGAATGAGTCCCCCTTCGACGCTGCCGAAATCACCGTCCGCACCAAGATTGGTTTCGCCACACGCGACATGTCCACGTCGGCTGCAGCATTCGCACCCATCGTTTAGTGCAAACGAGTCGGTTGAGACGAGCGCCAGCCACAATCGTGCGCCGCAAAGATGGCGGCAAATCGACCGATCGCCTTGGCAGCGCTCGCACAACCTGCGGGATTGCATGAACACGTTGCGCGCTCACGCGCCCGTAAGGCGGGCACATTCAGCTTGTTTGGCAATGGCGAGGCTCCTATTGATGGGAGGAGCGCTTCGCTCGCTCGCGGCAACGTTGACCTCGCAGGCTGGTTCGGTCGTGCGGACCGTCCGTCCAGGCTGGCGCGATAGGAACGAACCCGAGACGCGCCCGTTCACGAACGCACAGATGGGGCCGCCATGAAGGGCAAGCAGATCGCCGCACTTCCGTTCAGGACGAAGTCGGCCAAGCTGCGTATTCTCCTGATCACGACCCGCGGCAAGCGGCGCTGGTCGGTGCCGAAGGGCTGGCCGATGCGTCGCAAGCAGCCGCACCGCGCGGCGGCTGTCGAAGCCTATGAAGAGGCCGGGCTGCTCGGTCGCATCAGCGCCAAGGCGATCGGCCGCTTCAAGCACAGCAAGGGCAAGGGCAAGCACAAGCGGGTGCTCGACGTGACGCTGTTTCCCCTCAAGGTGAAGAAGCGGCACAAGCACTGGCCCGAACGCGGACAACGGCGCGCGGTCTGGCTGCGCCCTTCCGAAGCCGCACGCCGGGTCGATCGGCCCGAGCTGCGGCGCTTGATCCGGCGCTTCGCCCGCGAGCAGGCCACCCGGCACTGATCGTCCGCGTCTCGGCGACGTAGGCAGTCGCGGGGCGCATCACCGTCCCAGCGACGCAGCTCGCCAGCGCTACTCCGCCGCTCTGTCCATCTTTCCGAACATCCGTGTCGGCGCCGGGAAGCCGCAGGAGGTGCCGTCGGTGATCTTGACCTGGTCCTCCCACGGCAGGCGGAAGTGGCCTGCGACCATGTCCTGCATGAAGGTGTAGGGACAATCCATCGCGCCGCCCTTCACCGCGACGAAGCCGCGGTGCCAGAGCTGATAGATGTTGTTCTCGACGCCCCAATTGATGCGCGCCTCGCGCACCAGATCGGGCCGCACCTCGGCGGTGATGATCTCGTCCGCCCGGCCGGAGGTGCCGTGCGCGATAACCGTGCCGTCGAAATTGACGATCATGCCCTCGCCCATGGAATCGAACGAGCCGTCGGAGCCGCACATGCAGACATTGGCGGTGATCATGAGATTCTGAAAGGCGTTGGCCTGGTTCGTGAAACGCCAGCTGTCGCGGATCGGCGCGGTGTAGCCGGCGGTGCGGATCATGATCTCCGCGCCCTTGTAGGCGCATTCGCGCGCCATCTCCGGGAACATGCCGTCATGGCAGATGATGAGCGCAAGCTTGGCGCCCTTCGGGCCATCGATCACGGGAATGCCGATATTGCCGGGCTCCCACGGCTCGACCGGAATCCAGGGATGGAATTTGCGGTAGTACAGCTTGATCTCGCCGTGGTCGTCGATGATGAGGCCGGAATTATAGGGATTGCCGTGTGGGTTGAACTCGATGATCGAGAAGCAGCCCCAGATCCTGTTGTTAATGCAGGCCTGCTTGAAGGCCGCGACTTCGGGACCGTCGAGGCTGCACATGATCTCGGGATTGGTGTCCATCGACAGGCCGTGCAGCGAATATTCAGGAAACACCACGAGATCCATGGTGGCAAGGTTGCGCCGCGCCTTGCCGACCATCCAGACGATCTTCTCGGTCTGGCGCTTGAGGTCGGCCTTGGTCGCGACCACAGGCAGTTGCAGTTGGACCAGCCCGATGACGACGCCTTCAGGCGATTTGTTCAATCCGCCGAGTCCATTCATGTGATCCTCCCTGATGCTCGGAATCAGCTTCAGACAACCACGTTTTGGCCGGCGTGACGCGCGGATATTTCAGCCCGCTTTTGCCTGGGGATCAGGCAGTCGCCGCTCGGACAAGCGACCTTTCTTGATTTAGCAACCGATCCGCCCGCTGCACGCCCGCGCGGAGGTGACCGTGCTTGCGGACGCACTCGGCGCACCGGTGGCGAAATCGCTGCTGGGCAAGGCGGTGCTATCAGACGATTGCCGCTGACCACCGGCGAACGCTATGTTCAGACAGTCAAGGCGGTAAAGCCCGGCAAGCTCGGTCGCGGCGAATGGGACGGAAGTCGACGCCGTCATGGCGGAAGCGAAGCGACAGGCCGTGCCGTCTGAGCTTTTGCCTTGGCGTATCGAAATAGGTCGACATAGATGACGCCGCGAACTGCGGCCGGTGTCATGGCGACCCAGCCACCGTGAAACGTCGCTTCCATCCCGGCTCGCCGGAATCCTGAGCTTCAGCTCGGTCTCAAGGCCCATCGCCGTGTCCGTTTGCTGGTGGCTTGTCGTCGGCCTCGCTGTGAGCGCCCGTGTCCCACGCGGAGGCGTACACCTGACATTCATCCAAACGATGCCGGAGATCACACGTTCCGTGCCGGACAGAAGGTTCCCGCCGGCCGTCGATCACAGGAACAGCCGCCCTCGACGGCCATTGAGGTCACAGGAGGATGATGCTCATGAATTCTATCCGCAGAATACGCTTCCATCGCTTTGGCGATGCGGATGTCATGCAATCCGACGTCGTCGAGCCGTCGGGGCCCGATGCCGGCCAGATTCTGGTCGCCGTGCGGGCCGCGAGCGTCAACCCGGTCGACTACAAGATCCGTACCGGCAAATATCCGGCGGTGAAGAACGACCGCCTGCCCTATTCGCCGGGGCGCGATGTCTCCGGCACCGTTGTGAGCTGCGGCGCGCAGGCAACGCGCTTCAAGCCCGGCGACGAGGTGTTCGGCATTGTCGACATCCATGGCGGCGGCTATTCGGAACAGGTGGTGCTGGACGAGCGCGCGGTCGCGCCGAAGCCCGCCACGCTCGACCATGTTCATGCCGCGGCCATCCCGCTTGCCGGCCAGACCGCGTGGCAGGGCCTGTTTCGTCATGGCGGCCTGCAGGCCGGCCAATCGGTGTTGATCCATGGTGGCTCCGGCGGCGTCGGCCATTTTGCGGTTCAGTTCGCCAAGGCCAGAGGCGCGCGCGTGCTGACCACGGTCTCATCAGACAATGTCGGATTCGCCCGCTCGCTGGGCGCCGACGAGGTCATCGACTACAAGACACAACGCTTCGAGGATGTCGCCTCAGAGCTCGACATGGTGTTCGATCTGATCGACGGCGAAACGCGCGAACGATCCTGGCCGCTGCTGAAAAAGGGCGGCAACCTGGTGTCGACCCTGACGGCGCCGTCGCAGGACAAGGCCAGGCAGCACGGGGTGCGCGCCACCCGCTATACCGTCGAGGCTGACGGCACGGAGCTGGCCGAGATCGCCGCCTTGGTTCGCGATGGCGCCGTGCGGCCGCATCTGCAGCGGAGCTTCCCGCTGGCTTCAGCGGCCGAAGCGATGGCGGCGGTCGAGACGGGTCACACCGTGGGCAAGATCGTGCTCACCGTGACGTGAGCGCTGCCATCCCGCGCGAAGCAACGAGCCGCAGTTTAATCTGCGGCCGCCGCGAGGGCCGCCCTGAGATCCGCGATCAGGTCGGCCTCTCCCTCCAGACCAACCGAGAGCCGCAACAGCCCTTCGGTAATGCCTGCGGCCTCGCGCGCCTCGGGACCCATTCCCGCATGTGTCATCGTCGCGGGATGCGCGATCAGCGTTTCGACGCCGCCGAGGGAATCAGCAAGGGTCACGAGTTGAAGCGCTGCCACGAAGCGCCTGACAGCGTTGACCCCACCGGCCAAGTCGAAGCTCAGCATGGCGCCGAATCCGGCCTGCTGCGTCCGGGCGATCGCATGTCCGGGATGCGAAGCAAGGCCGGGATAGTGGACCGCCCGCACGCGCGGATCTGCGTGTAGCAATGCGACGATGGAAGCGGCGGTCACCTGCTGGCGTTCGATCCGCGCGAACAATGTGCGCAGGCCGCGCAAAGTCAAATAAGCGTCGAATGGCGCGCCCTTGACGCCGGTAAGGTTGGCCCATTCGGACAATGCATCTAGCTCGGCCCGGTCGGCGCCGACGACGACGCCACCGATCACGTCGGAATGTCCGTTGAGATATTTGGTGGTGGAATGGATGACGTAGTCGGCGCCCAGCGCCAGCGGACGCTGCAGCGCCGGCGACAGGAACGTGTTGTCCACCGCGGTCTTGGCGCCGACAGCCTTGGCGCGCTGGGCGATGGCGCGGATATCCACCACGCGCATCAACGGATTGCTCGGCGTCTCGATCAGGATCAGCGCCGGCTTCCTGGCGCAGGCCGCGGACAGTGCGCTCTCGTCACCTTGGTCGATGAACAGCACATCAAAATGCCCGCGGTCGCGCCGCGCCCCGAGCAGCCGATAGGTGCCGCCATAGCAATCATGCGGAGCGACCACGAGATCGCCGGGCTTCAGTTGCGACAGCACCAGATCGACCGCGGCCATCCCCGATGCCACCACGATGGCACCGGCACCGCCTTCGAGCTTGGCGATGGTATCGCCGAGCAGGTCGCGACTCGGATTACCGGCGCGGCCATACTCATAAGCGCGCGGCTGCGCAAAGCCCGCAAAGGCGAAGGTGGTGGAGAGATGGATCGGGGGCACCACCGCGGCGTAGGCGGCATCCGCGGCGATGCCGTTTGCGGCGGCAATGGTCTCAGGTGTCTTGATATTCGACATCGATTCTCCTCCCAGATAGGGAAGCACGCTGCGGCTAACTGTGGCGGCGCGTCGCGCGTATCAAGCGGACCGCGCGGCGCGCTCGCGTTCGACGCGTTCGGTCACATCGCGTGCCACCGCGACGGAGCCGAGCACGTCATCCGACGCGCCAGAATCGACGATTGCAAATGTCAGCTCGACATACAGCCTGCGTCCGCTCTTGTGCACGGCACGGGTCAGCGTCGGACGGCCCTGAAGCTTCATGACGCCGCTGGTCATGGCAGCCTCGAAGCCGCGCCAATGCGCGGCCCGCAAATGCTCCGGAATGATCAGGTCGAGGTTTTGGCCGAGCGCCTCTTCCGCCGAAAATCCGAACAACGCGGCGGCGGCCCGGTTCCAGCGCGTGATCGTGCCGGTGCGATCGGCATAGATCATCGCATCAGCCATCTGATCGAGAATTCGTTCCGCTAATCCTGCATGCTCGTCCATGACACTCCTCGTTCGGTGGAACCCAACCTTCCCGGCATAGCCGATGCGCAGCACGATAGCATGCTGGTAACTCGTTTTGCCCCGCCGTGAAAGCGGTGCAGGAGCATTCAATCCGCCGTCAGCCGTCACGCCCCGGGGACCGCGTGACACGTTCATTTGATAACATGTTAATTGTCATATAATTATAGAGTCGCATCGCGCGCGACGGGATCACCAGAGACCCGCCGTGATGCGGTCACAACGATGGAAGCGATATCCGGGAAGCCGACCGCCATGAATCATCAGCTTGATCGCCCGATCTGGAACGCGTTGGCCACGCGGCAGGCCGCGTGCGCGCAGATCGCGGGCGGACTACGCCGCTTCGATCCCGCTTTCGGTCCGTTTGGCGCGAGCGAAGACGGCACCGCGGAAAGCCTCGCCGGGCTTGCCGCGCTCGTGCCCGAGGGTGGGCATGTCGCTTTGCTGTTGGATGAGCAGGTTGCACCACCGCCCGGCCTCGTGCTCCGCCAGATGGCCCGCGTCGTGCAAATGATCGCCGAGCAGATCGAGAGTCCGCCTGCCAGCGTGGATTTCCAGGAGCTGACGGCCGCTGACGCGCCCGAGATGCGGGCACTCGCCGGCCTGACCAAGCCCGGGCCCTTCGCCGAGCGGACCCACGAGCTCGGTCGTTTCGTCGGCGTCCGCCATGATGGGCGGCTGATTGCGATGGCCGGCGAGCGAATGAAGCCGAAAGGCTTCACCGAAATCAGCGGCGTCTGCACCCATCCCGACTATCGCGGGTGCGGCCATGCGGCGGTATTGATGCGCGAGGTGGCGCGCAACATCGTCGCGCGTGGCGAGACGCCGTTCCTGCACGCCTTTGCCGACAACACCAACGCGATCGCGCTCTACGAACGGCTCGGATTTGTCATTCGCTGGCAGCCGATGCTGATGGTGTTCGGACGCGCCTGAGCCACTCGGCAGCATGATGAGTCGCATTCGGCGCTGACCGGGCGTCCTGGATGCCCCGCCCCGAACCTTCGTTTCGGCAGGGAAGTTTGCGCCAAACGGTCGAATTCGCCCGCGCGTTCAGTGCGATGACGCATGTAAAGGCCCTGCGCAAAAAATATTCTACTTTCTTTTTTTCGGAAATCATGGTTGTATCGGCCCATCCCGCCTCACCGAAGAGGGGCGTTTCGCGATCGTCACGAGCGTGGAGGCGGGGAGCGGTGGCCGCACGATGTCGCAGCATTCTTTCCGAATGCAGACGAACGATCGTCGTGCGGACGGCCAAGCTGCGTGGTCCCGATACCTCGACGCTGGTATCCGTGCGCAACGCGTTCACGCATTGTCGCACATACGGTGGCCAAAAAGCCCGACGCACCGGGGAGAGCGCAGAGTAAGCCGTTCCAACCACTGCGCGGGGAAGGCCGGTTATTGGCTGAACCTGTGGTTCTGCCGCGTGCTTTTTTGCTGCACGCGGACCATGGGTATCAGCAGATACCCGGTCTTCCCTGCGCCCTCTCAATCGGAGGGTCTCGCTCGCAATACCTCGGACGCTGATCGCGCCGCGAGAACGCGCAAACGCGCCGTCGCGCGCAGCGGCGAGATCAGCATCGTGCGGAAACGAAAAGACAAGGTTGCTTCGCTTCGCTCGCGACGGCGATGGTGCCATGGTCATGAGGCATGGCAGCTCGCCGCATTTTGACTTTGGTTATGTCGGCGAAGCGCGCCACCATCGCGTCCGACATAATGCGAAAGGTGATGACAATGAACGGTGCTGACCTGCTGGTCGCGGCCCTGGAGAACGAAGGCGTCAGGCGGATCTTCGGCGTGCCCGGCGAGGAAAATCTCGACGTGGTCGAGGCGCTCAGGCGCTC
>NZ_JBARGP010000534.1:0-1689 GCF_049798375.1 Bradyrhizobium sp. | reverse complement strand
TGTCGATGCTGGCGCGCAATGCCGATGCCGATATCTCGGTGATCGGCCTGATCGGCGAGCGCGGCCGCGAGGTGCAGGAATTTTTGCAGGACGATCTCGGCGAGGAGGGGCTCGCCCGCTCGGTGGTCGTGGTCGCGACCTCGGACGAGCCGGCGCTGATGCGCAGGCAGGCGGCGTATCTGACGCTCGCGATCGCGGAATACTTCCGCGACGAAGGCAAGAGCGTGATGTGCATGATGGATTCGGTGACGCGCTTCGCCATGGCGCAGCGCGAGATCGGCCTGTCCGTGGGCGAGCCGCCGACCGCGACAGGCTATACGCCGACCGTCTTTACCGAGCTGCCGAAGCTGTTGGAGCGCGCCGGGCCCGGCAGCGGCGAGGGCAACATTACCGGCATCTTCACCGTGCTGGTCGACGGCGACGATCATAATGAGCCGGTGGCGGATGCCGTGCGCGGCATTCTCGACGGCCACATCGTGATGCAGCGCTCGATCGCGGAGCGCGGGCGGTATCCGGCGATCAACGTCCTGAAGTCGGTGTCGCGCACCATGCCGAAATCGGCCGATCCGGTGTTCCTGCCGACCATCAACCGGGCGCGGCAGATCATGGCCACTTATGCAGACATGGAGGAGCTGATCCGGCTCGGCGCCTACCGGGCCGGCTCCAGCCCCGAGGTCGACGAGGCGATCCGGCTGCACGAGCCGCTGGAGGCGTTCCTGCGCCAGCGCAAGGACGAAGTCTGCGGTCTTGGCGACGGATACCGCCAGTTGGAGCAAATCCTCGGTCGATTGGAAACGGAAAGCTAACTTTGTCGGGTGATCATCCGCGCCAGTTCAAGTGCCGAGCCGGCAGGTCCTGGATGGGCGGCCGGCCCTGTCCCGCGTGTTTGGGACTTCTGGGGAGTATGAGTCGATGAAGTCGCGCGATACGCTGATACGCCTGAAGAAATTTCAGGTCGACGAGAAGCGCCGGAGGGTCAGCCAGATCGAGGGCATGATCGCCGATTTCCAGCGCATGACCACCGAGCTGGACCGCGAGATCCAGACCGAGCAGGAGCGGGCGGGGATCAACGATCCCACCCATTTCGCCTATCCGACCTATGCCAAGGCTGCGATCCAGCGTCGCGAGAACCTGACGCGCTCGGCCGACGAGTTGCGCATCCAGCTCGAGGACGCCAAGTCGGCGTTGTCGGAAGCGTTCGAGGAATTGAAGAAGGTCGAGCTGCTGGACGAGCGCGACCAGGCGCGCGAGAAGGCCGAGGAGAGCGCCCGCGAGCAGGCCGATCTCGACAGCATCGGCTTGATGCGCGCGCGGCTCGGCGTCATCGCCTGACGCGAGCGTCGTCGCTATGTCTTTAGGCCCGGGCCGCAACGCCCGGGCTTTTTTGCTGATCACTTGGCGCAGCGTGGCGCGGCAGACTATGCTAGTCCGGCCTGATGTCGACGATGGGGCGGTGTGATTTCGAGGATGTTTGAATGCTGACGCCGGCAGAGCTGGTCTGGCTGATCGCCGCGGTCTCCAAGGGAGACGAAGCCGCTTTTGAGCGTCTTTACGCGGCGACGCGCGCGAAACTCTACGGCGTGGTGCTCCGTATCTTGCGGCGACAGGATCTCGCAGAGGAGGTCATTCAGGAAACCTACGTCAAGGTCTGGAACAGCGCCGGGCAGTTCAATCCCGCAGTTTCCTCGC